>CAYNCT010000100.1:0-13026 GCA_964396005.1 uncultured Verrucomicrobiota bacterium
GTGGGCGGGGGGGGCGATTGGACCGACCGGACGCGACCGAACAGCAACGCGGACTACCTGTTCCTGCCCCTGGGCTGGCCGCTGCAGCCGGGCAAGTACTTCGTGGGGGTGCGCAACGACTCCGGGGAACCGCGCTCGTACCGCCTCCGGCGGCCCGAAGTGGGCCAGCAAGGCTCCGGCAAGGAGCATGAGGTCATTCCGCTTCCCTTTGCCTTCAACAGCCCAGCCGCAGCGACACTTCCGCCGCGAGGATTCCAAATCTACCAGCTCACGGTTCCCGAAGGCACCCCCAACCTCCGGCTTCGGCTTGACATCAGCCAGGGTGAGGCACGCCTGTTTATCCGCCGCGATCAACTGCCCGGTTTGCCCGGGTCGGTTGGAGACTTCGCAAATATCAGTCGCCCTGGGCCATCCACCTCCATCGCCAGGATCCAGCGGGCCGGCTCGGAAGTCGTGACCGTGCTGCCGGAAAACCTTCAAACGAACGTGCCGGCTGGCGACTACTACTTGCTCGTGGCGGCCGAGGGCGCGCTGGCCAATTACGCGAGCGGCGCCATCGGTACCGGGCCGACCTCCTATGAGCTTTCCCTCCAGCCGCCGCTGACGCCAACCCATCTCGGCGATTTAGGCCCCGGTCAGGAACTGGAGGTGGACGCCCAATTCTCGCCGCCCGAGCGCGGCCTCTACACGCTGGACATCCTGCCCGGGGTGCGCGCCTTGGATGTGCGACTGCAGAGCCTCACCAATAGCTCGCGCTTTCTGTGGGCGAATCACAACGGAGTCATGCATGCGGGCGGCAGCTATGGCTGGATCGGCGGCTGGGGTGACGACCTGCTCGCCAGCACTGTCCCGCTGCACTTCATTCCACCGACACCCGGGCGTTACAGCATAGCCATCGAGTCCACCACCGGGAGCACGGCGCCACACGCGGCACGCCTTCGCCTCTCCACACAGGAAGCGACGCCGCTTGCCGCCGAAGCCGGAGAGGTCAGTGTAACCAACCAACCGCCCCTTTCCTGGCGGTTCTTCCAGATTGAGGTTCCGGCCATGGCAGGTGGCGCGGTGCCGGCCGCGTGGGACCTCAAGCTGGTCAATACCACCTCGGACTCCGCCGTCATGGCCGTAGCCAGGGAGACTTTCCCAAAAGGACTGTTTGGTTCCGAAGGATTCCAAGACTACTACGGCCCTCCCTCACCCCGATCCGTGTGGCCGACGAACGCTCAACTGGTGGCTGACAATTACCTCACCCAGCGCGCGCACGGCCCGGCAACAAGCCAAAAGCAAATGCTCCTGGGCTGGGGATGGCCCGTTGGCCCAGGGACCTATTATGCCGGGATCTACAATGCCGCCGAGCAACCAGTGTCGTATCAAGTGCGCTCGCGACTCATCGGCGCGCCCGAGTCCTCCCTCCCCGACCGGGTGGAGCAGGTGCCCTGGGCCGGGCCGGGCGTGCTGGCCACGGTGAGCAATCTGCCGGCGGGCGAGGCCCGGTTCTTCCGCTTTGTCGTGCCGCCCAACACCCCGATGCTGCGGCTGCGGTTGAACCAGCTTCGCGGCGAAGCCCTGATGCTCATCCGCCGCAACAGTGCGCCCGGTACTCACTTGTGGGGCCAACACTTCTTCCACGATGAGCGGGGCGCAATCGGCTATGCCCGGGTGGGGAACGAGGAGCTTTCGGCACTGCCGCTCGCGGGCACCAACGCGATTCCCGTGGGTGAATATCACATCACCGTGATTTCGGAGGGAGAGAACCCGCCCAACACGGGCGTGCTGGGCACCAATTCCGTGGACTGTCGGCTGGAAATTCTGCCGGATGTCCAGGCGGTCTCCTTGGGAACCCTGCCGCTGAACGACACGCTGACAATCACCAACGTCACGACCTGGCCCGACCGCCACTACTTCCAGTTCACCATCCCCGTTGGGGCGCGGGTCCTGCAGATCTATCACCAAGCCCTCACCAACAGGCCCGCGTGGCTGATCCGCCCCGGCACCGAGCTCATCAACGCCGGTGGTCCGTCCACGCCCGGCGCTCTCTACGGCACGCTCACTTGGTCCGGCGGAGAGTCGGCTACCATGTCTGTGGGGGATTGGCCGCTTCAAAACCCACTCTTGTTGACCGACCCCACACCCGGGGTTTACACGATGCTGCTCGATCCAGGGAACAACTCCACGGCTGCGGCCACGATCAGCTTCAACCTGACTGGCGAGACGCCTCTGGATTTCATTAATGGCAGCGTCACCTACACCCAGGCGCCGCTGTCATGGCGCTACTTCCGCGTGGATGTGCCCACCAACGCTGCCACCGCGCTTGGGGTTCAGGGCTGGGAAGTGCGCTTGGCCGATTCTCCTTCCGACGAGGGCTGGACCCTGAGAATCCGTCGGGATGGATTACCCACGGAGGGCGGATGGGTCGGCGGGCACCACACCTCCTGGCCTTCGGGAGACAACTACGGCGGTGCCAGCACGGATTGGACGGGACGGGTGTTGCCAGGCATGGGAAACGCGCAGTTCTTCGCCTCCATGGCGTGGGGCCGCCCGTTGGAACCAGGCACTTACTTCATCGGCGTCCACAACGGCTCCGCGCAAGCGCGTTCGATTCGACTGCTCTCCCGGGCGATCGGCGATGCCGGTTTCGGCCTGCCGATCACCATTCAGCCGTTGAGTTTCGGCGCCAGCGTCACGCTCAGCAATGTTGCTCCCGGCAGCTTCCATTACTTCCGTCTGGCCCTGCCCCCGCACCTGCCCGCTGCGAAGTTCACGCTGCGCGCGCTGCGCGGAGACGCCCGCTGGCAGGTGCGGCGGGGCTTTGTCCCGGGAATTGATGCTGCCACCGGCGCCATCAGCCCGGTCGGTGGCCAGGTGGGCACTTCGTTCCCCGGAAACGATTACATGATCTGGTGGCCGGACACCCCCGCCACCACGCTGCCAGCCGATGACTACTACCTGGTGGTCGCGGCGGAGGGTTCGCCGACGAATCCGGACAACGGTCGTTTGGGTTCCGGGCCGACGGACCTGGAGCTTTCTTCAGCGCCCTTTGTCCCGGAAGACTTGGGCCTGGCGACCCCGGCCCAGCCCGTCTTGTGCGAGGCCACCTACGACGCGGGCGAACCCCTGGCGTTCGGCTTCGATCTGGAGCCGGGAGCCCGGGCGCTCGAAGTGCGGCTGGAGAATCGGGTCGGCAATCCCCTCTTCCAAATTGGCTTGGGGCACCTCCTCAGCAGTGGATTCCAAGGGTGGTTCGGCAACAACGCGACCAATACAATAGATGGTGGAAATCGATTTCTGGTGCTGCCCCAGCCGGCATCGGGTCGCTACTGGCTCAAAGCCGGGCACGGACAAATCGGACAATCGCCTCCCCAAGCCGGTGCTTTCACGCTCGCCGTGCGGAGTCTGCGGACGCAGGCGCTCAACTTCAGCTCCAGCCAGAACACGAACGGCCTCACCAACGCCATCAGCGGCAGCCTGGCGGATGGCCAGCGCGCCTACTACGAAGTGGTCGTGCCCGAAACCTTGAACGGTGAGCCTCCGCTCGGATGGTATCTGAAACAGGAGACGCTCCAGGGCAATCCGCAGGTACGCGTGCGGCGCGGCGCCAGCCTGCCGGAGGACGGCAGCGTGGAAACCAGCGGTTACTTTGCCAACGGCCTGGTAATCGCTCCACCCTACTTCCGCCCCGGCCTCTGGACGGTGGAGGTTCGGGCCTATGGCGACTCGCAGTTCGCCCTGAGCAGCGAACCAATCACGCTGGAACGTCCCGCGTGGGCCATGCCCATCCGGGGCCAGACCAACGAGTCGCTCTTTGCCGACTCCAGCAGCCTGCCCGAAAACGCGGCTCCCACCAACCACGTTAACCTGGCCCGCGAGCGTTACCATTTCTACGCGGTGGACGTGCCGGAGGGCAACGCCGGCCTGATGCGCGTGGCGCTCATCGCCCACAGCGGCAATCCCGACCTGTATGTGCGCTCCGGCAGCATCCCCTCCCGGGAAGCCGCGGTGCCCGCAGGGTGGCCTTCGCCGCCCTGGGCCGGATTCCATCACTTCGCGCTGACTGCAGCGAACCAGAGTGACTTCATCAATTGGGTGCCAAGCAACACCCGCTACGAGCATGCGTTAAGCGCGGGGCGGTGGTACTTCATGGTCCACGCCCATGGCGTCAACGCCCGCTACCAGTTGCAGATCAGCACCGGGACGGTCACCCCACTGGAAATGGCCGGCGGCAGCGCCGCGAACCAGACCCTCGGCGGCAACGACTGGCGCTATTACCGGTTCGTGGTGCCCACCAATCCGCCTCAATTCTGGGATCTGAACGTGACGCAGCACTCCGGCAATGTGGATGCCTTCCTGCGCGACACCGCGCCGCCAGGCATGTCCTATAGCGGCGGTGCCTCCTGGTCTCAGGACCAGAAGAACGAGGGCGTCATCTATCAGAGCCACCCCGATCCCGGCACCTGGCGCTTTACCGTGCCGCAGATCCGGCCGGGCCATGTGTATTACGTCGGCGTTCGGGCCTTGGAGGATTCCACGTTCAGCATCGCCTCGACCACCAGCGGGCCGCGGCTGGATCAGGCTTTCCCGACGCTGGACTGGATCGAGCCGGAGGGCGGCTCCGTGAACCTTACCCTCGCCCCCTTCGAGCGGCGCACCTGGCGGGTCGCGGTTCCCACCAACGCGGTGCGCTGGAGCCACCGCGCCACCAACGCCTCGCCGGTGCGGCTCTACCTCCAGAACGGCTCCGTGCCGTGGGCTTCGCGCAGCAATCCGGCGGACCACTGGGACGGCGGCAACGTGCCGAACAACAGCCTAAAGACCGCGCTGTACGATCGCGCCTCCGGCACGGGCTGGCCCTGGACGCGTGGCGAAACGTTCTTTGTGGCGGTGACCAATGAATCGGCGGTCGCACAACCGTTCTCGCTGACGGTGGACACGCGAGCGTGGCGCTTGGAGCTGGCGGCCACCAACGGCACGATCACGCCTTCCCCGAACAAACCCGACTACGACCACGGCGAGGTCGTCAGCCTGACTCCGCAGCCGGCGCCGGGATACCAGTTCGCCCGCTGGGAAGGCGACCTGACTGGCACCAACCGGCCAGCTCAACTCACCATGGCCGCCGACCGCCGGGTGGTGGCCATCTTCGAGCCTATTCCCTATCAGATCCTCATTCAGGCCACCAACGGCGTCGTGGTGAAGGAGCCGGACACGCCCACCCATACTTACGGCAGTGTGCTGCGCCTGACCGCGATTCCCAATCCCGGCTTCGAGTTCGTGCGCTGGAGCGGCAGCCTGCTGCGCTATGACAATCCGCTGCTGTTGGAAGTGCCCGGCAACTTGTCCCTGACCGCGGAATTCGTGCGCGTGGCGTTCCCGCCTGAAATCGTGGCGCAACCGGCGAGCGGCACCTTCACCCAATGGCAGCCGGCCACCTTGGCGGTCCTGGCCACCGGCACAGCGCCGCTCAGTTATCAGTGGTGGCGGGACAGCAGCCCGCTTCCCGGCGCTACCGCGGCCATGCTTCATTTCCACGCTGTAAGCACCAACGACGTCGGCAATTATTCCGTGACCGTTTCCAATGTCGCCGGGGTCGCGGCGAGCCAGAGCGCCTCGTTGAACGTGCGGGTCATCCAAAGCTACAGCTTCACCAACGCCCACCCGATCGTCATCCGGGACCGCGCCACCGCCGACCCGTATCCCTCGGCCATTCCCGTTGGGCCGCTCCCCGGCACGCTCTTCGCCGTGCGAGCGACGCTGCACGGGCTGAGCCATACCTGGCTCGAAGATGTGGACGCCCTGCTGGCCGCGCCCAGCGGACAGGCCGCGTTGCTGTTCTCGGACGCCGGAATGGGGCCGGTGCAGGACCTCACCCTGACCCTCGCCGATGACGCGGAGTCCGCTCTGCCCGAACTCGGCCCGATCGCCAGTGGCGCGTACCGGCCGGCAAATTATGACGGTCTCCCGCCCGCCGGTGACAGCTTCGCCGCGCCAGCTCCCGAAGGTCCCTTCCACTCCACCTTGGGCGTCCTGACCACGAACAGCCCGGCGGGGCTGTGGCAGCTCTTCCTGGTGGACGATTACGGAAAGGACTCCGGGGTCGTCGAACGCGGCTGGAGCCTCGAATTCCAGGTGGGGCAGATCTTCTTCGCGAACCCACCGCCCCCCCCAGCCATCGAGCCACCCAACGTCACCGCGGGCGGGGAACTCGGCTTTGGCTTCACGGGCATGACCGGACACACCGTCCAAATCGAGGCGTCCAGCAACTTGAGCGAATGGGAGGTGGTTTCGACCTTGCATGTCCAGACCGGCGAGGAGCAGTTCATTATACCCACCATCGGGTCCGGCCGGTTTTTCCGCGTTCGCGTGATTCCCTGAGCCGATTCCCCGCATGGACTCTCCTCGGAACTGCGATACGCCGGATGGTCGCCCCGGGCCGCTGGGAGGAGGTTGAGGAGCGATTCCCGGCTCCACCATCGGCTAAGAGCACCTCCCGCCGGCGGCCGCGATTCATGGGACACCGTAGGTCGCCCACGGATGCTGAAACGGTTCCAAGCTTCAGGGGGTGCTCGCAAACGAGCCACTGAAGGCCACGCAGACAGCCCCCAACTCACCCTCCGCGAGGGCGGGCGACTGCAAGTCAACGCTCCCGCCCGCTCCTCGGCCAGGTCGTGGCACTGGCGCTGGCTGCGGGTTGCGTGATGCAGTAGCTTCTGCGGGCATGATCCGACAATTCCCATGCGTGGCGCTGGCTGCGGCTACGGTTGTGGCTGCCACGGATCCCGCGGAGGACGGTCCTTTTACCGCCTCCCGCCAGACCGTTGAAATCCCGGGCACCCAGAACGCCACGCTGACCACGGACGTTCATTTTCCCGGCAGCGCCGCGGGCGGCGTGGAACCGTCGGCCGCGCCGTGCCCCGTCATCGTCCTGGGTCACGGCTTTGCCCAATCGCGGAACCAGCACGTGAATCAAGGGCGGCAATTGGCCACGCGGGGTTACCTCGTGTTGATTCCCTCGTTCAACGGCGGTTCCGACCACGCGCGCAACGGTCGAGACCTCAGCAAATGCGTGGATTGGATTTTGGCCCGCAACGAGGATCCCGCCTCGATTTTTCTCGGGCAGGTAAGCACGCAGGCCGTGGGGGCCACCGGGCATTCGGCGGGCGGCTTGAGCGCCATCCTCGCGGCGGCCCGCGATTCGCGCATTCGGGCGCTGTCGCTGATGGATCCGGTGGACAACGGCGGACAGGGGGTGGGCGCGCTGGCGGCCGTGAATGTGCCAGTGGCCATGACCTGGTCCGAGCCTTCGGCCTGCAACGCGAGCGGCAGCGCCCCGACGCTCTACGCGGCGGCACGGGGTGTGCGCCGGGGCATCAAGATTGTGGGCGCCAACCACACCGACCCCCAGGATCCGGCCGGGTCTCTCAGTATCCTCGCGTGCGGCGCTCCCAGCCCAAGTCGGCAGGCGCTTTACCGGCGCTACGTGGCGGGTTGGTTTGAATACCATCTCCGCGGGGACGCCAGCTATGCGCCGTGGATTCTCAATTACCCGGGCGGGCAGTTGGCCGCTGACCTGGCCGCCAGCCGGATCACCTACCACGCAGTCGTCCCGCTCGCGTTGAATCCCGCTCTGACCCATGGTTTGCCCGCGCTCGAAATCAGCGGTCCCGTCGGGCAACGATTCGTGTTGGAGCGGTCGCTGAATTGGAATCCCTGGTTGCCGATGGCCACGAACACGACCCCGCTCGCACCGGTCGCTTTGCCTGCCCCGCCAGGGGTGCCATTGGAAGTGTGGAGGACACAGAGTCTTCCGTGATTTGCCCCTGACGGAACGCCACCGCTACGGGTGAGCCCGCGGGCCCAAACCTCTTTCCCGCCCCTGGGGGCCGACGGAGGTTTCGACAAGCCCGTCCTCGTGCCCATCTGCAACCGGGCGCTAATCCACCTAAACGGCTCGGCCGTCGCGGCCGGCATATTCCGCTGCCCGCTTGAGATCTGCACGGGTACCACGTTTCGCCTCGTGGTAGATCGAGAGCGAATACTCTGCGCGTGGCTTTGGCGCCCCGGACGGAAGCCTGCCCCGTACGCGGGCCTGACTCCGTTGCAGCAGTCAACAGCGTTCCGCTCGGCGATCCTTCAGCCCGGGGATCAAGCGCCAGAAGGCTTCCGCAGGTGAATAAGAGAAGGGCCGGCGGCGGCGGGGGAGCACTCGTACCACTCCCGCGGGCGGGGCGACGGCAGGCGGCGGAGCCGTCCGGTGGCGGGATCATGCTCAGCAGCCTTGAGCGGCCTGGAGATGGCGCGCAAATCCACGCGTACCGGACCGGGTGCAGGCGCATAGACCAGGAGTTCGGGCTGGTCGCCTTCCGTCTGGGCGAGGCAGTAGCGGGTGCTGGCGAGGTCGGGTTGCGGGATCATGGCCGCGAGGTTCACGCGCTCGGCCCAGATGCGTGTCTGGCCCAGCGCGCGCCGGACCGGTTCCCACTTTGCGGGATCGCCCGCGCCGAAGGTCATGCCGTCGTAAGGATCCATGAACAGCACGTTGTGTCCGCGCGTGAAGCTTTTCCACGCCCAGTCCGGATTGCCTCCGATGCCCCAGAGGTGGTCGGTGTCGTTGAGGACCACCTTGCGGCCGTCGGCGGGCGGCGGGTCATCGCGGTAGCCGCCTTCGGGATTGGGCGAGAGCCAGTCGGCCGGGCTCTCAAATAGCGTCTGGTTGCGGCCGCCCTTGTATTGGAACGTCATGCCCACCGGATGGACGGGGCCGCGCTGGCGCTCCTCGGCCCGGATGAAGCGGATGAATTGATACTGCCAATTGGTCGAGGCGGGGTGGTTTTCGTTTGAGATTTCGTAGAGGACGTTGTCCAGGTCGTTGACGGTTTCGATCACCCGGCGCACGTAGGCTTCCTGAAGCCGCAGCGTGACGGGGTTCGTGAGCGTGTGAACCTCGAGGCCCTTGCCGTCGCCGTTCACGTCGCCGCCGACCCCCTGCAGGTTGTTGGCCGGGTGAAACGGATGCCCCTCGTAAGCGCCCCGGGCGTGCTGCATTGCCCAGCCTTCGAAGAGCATGATCGAGACGTAAATGCCCCGGCGTCCCGCCGCCTGGACGCGCGTTCGCAGGCGCTCGAAGTAGTCGGGATGGAACCGGCTCAGGTCGAACCGGGGCTTGCCATCGAGCGCGCGCGCCGGGCCGGTGCGCGGCCAGGGCTGGGGGGCGGCGTGGTAGCGCATCTTGTGCCCGTCGTAATCAATGTCGCAGACCGTGTGTTCCCAGGTCCACAGCCGGATGAAATTGTGGCCGTGCCGGGTGAGGAACTCGAGGTAGGCGGGGAAGTCGAAGGGCGGCGGCGGGTCGCTCAAGCCCTGGTCCACCAGATTCGGCCACGTGTGGGCGCCGGTCAGGTAAACGACGCGTCCGGTGGCGTCGGCGAAGTAACGGGGATTCGTGGCGTGAACGCGCAGCGGGCCGCGGGTGGGCTTGACTTCAGGGAGCGGCAACGGAGCTTCCGCTGCACCGGCGGCTTCGCCGGCCAGGAGACGGCGGGGCGAAATGAGGGCCAGCGAGGCGGAGAGGCCGAGGAACTGACGGCGGGTGGTCTTCATGCGCGAAGCATGGAACTCGGCCGCCGGTCGGGGAAGTTCAATTCGTCCCCCGGTCGGCAGCGACGCCGGGGCAAACCGCTGGACGGTGCCGGGGGTTTGATCTACTGTCCCGGCCGATGTCAAAAGCGGCTCGTTCTTCCGCTGCGAACCCGACGCCACCGCCCGAACTCCCGTACGAAGAGGCGTTGGCGCGCCTCGAGGCGGTGGTGGATTCGATGGAATCGGGGGAGCTGCCCCTGGAGTCCCTGCTCGCGAAATACGAGGAGGGCGTGAAACTGGCGGAGATCTGCCAGGCGCGCCTGCGGGCGGCCGAGGGCCGCATCCAGCAATTGGAGAAGAACGCCGCGGGCGAGCCGGTGCTGCGCCCGTTTGACCCCGACGCCGAAGCCGATTCGCAAGCATGAGCCGTTATCTCGACATGGTGGACAGCCCCGAACACGTCAGAAAACTGACGTCGGAGCAGATGGAGCATCTGGCCGCCGACATCCGCCAGGAATTGATCACGGTGCTGTCCCGCAACGGCGGCCACCTGGGGCCCAATCTGGGCGTGGTGGAGCTGACCCTCGCCCTGCACCGCGTGTTCGAATCCCCGAAGGACAAGTTTGTCTGGGATGTCAGCCACCAGTGCTACGTCCACAAGCTGCTCACCGGCCGCAAGAGCCGCTTCCACACCATCCGCACCACCGGCGGGCTCAACGGGTTCGCCCTGCGCAGCGAGAGCGAGCACGATTGCTACGGCGCGGGCCACGCGGGCACGGCGCTGTCCGCTGCCCTCGGCATGTGTGCGGCGCGCGACCGGCGCGGGAGCGACGAGCACGTGGTGTGCATTTTCGGCGACGCCGCCCTGACCAACGGCATCTCGTTTGAGGCGCTCAACAACATCGCGCACACCACCCGGCGGTTCATCGGCATTCTCAACGACAACGAATGGTCCATCGCCAAGAACGTCGGCGCCATCTCCGCCTATCTGAACAAGCTCATCCGGAGTCCGCGGTATTCGCAGTTGCAGCGTGACTTCGAACGCTGGCTGCGCCGCGTGCCGCGGGGAGAACTGGCGATCAAGCTCGGCCACAAGGCCGAGGAAGCGGTCAAAGCAGCCGTCAGCGGGGTCGCCCTCGAGCAGGCCGCATCGGCGGGCGGGGACGGGCGCGGCGGGTTCGGCTCGAGTCTGATCTTCGAGGAACTGGGCCTGCGCTACCTGGGCCCGATTGACGGCCACAACCTGCGCCTGCTCCTCGAGTCGCTCGAATACGCGAAGTCCTGCGAGGTACCGGTGGTCCTCCACGTCATCACCCAGAAGGGCAAGGGCTACGAGGCGGCGCTCAAGCACCCGGAGAAGTTCCACGGGGTGGGCCCGTACGACATTCACACCGGGGACACGCCGCCGGGCAAGCCGGGCGCGCCGCCGAACTGGCAGGACGTGTTCGGCGCCGCCACGGTGCGGCTGTGTCAGCGCGACACCACCCTGGTGGGCATCACCGCCGCCATGCCGACCGGCACGGGCCTCAAGGCGCTCGAGAAGGCCCTGCCCGACCGCTACTACGACGTGGGCATCGCCGAGGAACACGCCGTCATCTTCGCCGCCGGCATGGCCACCATGGGCTTCCGGCCGATCGTCGCGATTTACTCGACGTTCCTTCAGCGGGCGTACGACTGCATCATCCACGATGTCGCGCTGCAGGATTTGCCGGTCATCTTCTGCATGGATCGCGCCGGGCTTTCGGCCAACGACGGTCCCACGCACCACGGCTTGTTCGACATCGCGTATCTGCGTTGCGTGCCGAATGTGATCGGCATGGCGCCGAAGGACGAAGACGAACTGGTGGACATGATGTTCACGGCCACGCGCCAGCCGCACGCCACGTTCATTCGTTACCCGCGCGGGCCGGCGGAGGGCGTGCCCGTCAAGGAGCAGCCGAAGCTGTTGGAGGTGGGACAGGCCGAGGTGCTGCGCAACTTCGCGGGGAATGGCGGCCCCAAGGCGGCGCTCTTCCCGCTGGGGAACATGCAGGCCCTGGCCCGGGAGACCGCGGCGCAACTCACGGCCGAAGGTTGGGATGTCGCCCTCATCAACCCGCGTTTCTTCAAGCCGCTGGACGAGGCCACCCACGCCTTTTTCGCACAGGCGGCGGACGTTGTCGTGACCTTTGAGGATCACGTCCTGTCGGGCGGCTATGGCAGCGGCGTCCTCGAATTGTTGAGCAGCCGCGGCATCGCCACGCCGGTCGTGCGGATCGGCTGGCCGGACCAGTTCATCGAGCACGCCTCCACGGTGGATTACCTCCGGCAAAAGCACGGCCTGACCGCGGAGGCGGCCGTGCGCCAGGTGCGGGCGCTGCGGTCGGCGTCGGTGGCCCCCCGCCTGGCCGCCGTGGCTTGAGCCGGAAAACGGGCTGCCGGTTGGTGCCACGTTTGCGCATGAGATCGCTCGTTACGTCGCTGGCCGCGGCCGGTTGCCTGGCCGCTGCCGCCGAACGCCCCACGGAGGAGTCCTTCATCCCCAACTACAACGCGGCGAACCTTTACTACCTGTGGGGGTCAGAGGGCGACCTCGAGGCGGTGCCGGGAGCTGGCATGTCCCTGCAAGAAGCTGGTGTCTTGGCGCAGGTTCCGTTGTGGCGCCGCGATGCCCATCGCCTCACGGTCGGCGTCCGGTATCGCTGGAATCAACTCGAGTTTTCCCCGGCCAGCCCGTTCGGTGACGGCACGTTGAACCTGCATCGGCTGCAAGTGCCGATCTTTTACTGGCACGCGTTCTGCGATCGGTGGAAGCTTTGGGCGGGCGTGGAGCCCGGCCTGTTCACAGACTTCGGGGAGGTGGGGGCGACGCCTTCGCCGTGACCGCACTGGTGACCGCCGCCTGGGAATTCCATCCTGCGTGGAGCCTGTCGTTCAGCGCGTATTACTCGCGCGACCTGGGAGAGGACCGCGCGCTGCCGGTGCTGGGAGTGATCTGGCGTCCGAGCGTCCATTGGACCGTGAGCGCCACCTTCCCGCGCTGCCGGGTGACGTATGCACCGAACAAGAACTGGCTTATTGAGGCCGTGGCCCGGCCCGGCGGCTCGGCGTGGAGCATCCGGACCGACGATGGCCAGGATCGCAACCTTGAGTACAAAAGCTGGCGCGCCAGCCTCGGCGTCGAGCGGCTGCTGGGACGCAGTTTCGGCGGCCGCTGGTTTGGGTTCGTCGAAGCGGGCGTCGGCTTCGTCCAGGAATTGAAACTGACCGACAATGGCGACGAGCTATTCGCTTCGGATCTGGGCGAAATCCTGACCCTCTCGGCCGGCGTGCGCCTGCGCTTCTGAGGACCGGGGCCCCGCGCGCTTGCGGCTTGCAATCCCCCGCCGACTAAAACCACCTTCTCCGCGCTGAATTCTATGACCTACACCACCTGCACCGTCCCCGCGGGCGGCAAAATCTCGATTCGCGACGGCAAGC
>CAYNCT010000101.1:0-12986 GCA_964396005.1 uncultured Verrucomicrobiota bacterium
GGGTGACCTCGGACGCGCCGATGTTCCCGTGAGCGGCGTCGCGGCCGCGGAAACCAGACGGAGCGGCGGGTTGAAGCGGCGGACCGGGCGGCTTCGTTCGCCAGGTTCCGGGATGACCGCAGCCGCTGGGGCTGGCCTGCCATAAGATTTGCGCCCGGCGGCAATCGCGCCACCTTCTCCACGGTCGCGGTTCTCCCGACCGCCCGCAGAATCAACAGTCCGTCGAGGAGCTGACGGCAGCCGGTCGTACCGGTTCCGGGGAGGACAAGCGTCCGCGTCCCATCCGTCTTTGAGACCACCGAAGTCCATGACCACTACCCCCAATTCCAACTTCCGCCCGGTTCGTCGCCGCCTAGCGGCGAGCTTGCTACTGCTGGTGCTGACTACTGGCCTGGCCACCGGTCGGGCGCAGTTCATTGACGCGGCCGACGCTTCCGGCAATTCGAAAACTCAGTTCCGGAGCAACGAACCGGTGGCCGTCTGGGTACAGTCAGGCACGTTCGCCGAGGGCATGGTTTGTGTGGTCCCGGTAGGCGCCGACGCGGCCGAGGAGAACGATGTCACGGCCGGCGGCTGCAACTCGGTGAGTTTCGGGCTGCAGTTTCTGATCGTCTGGCAACCGCCGTTGACTCCCGGCCAGTACGACGTGGTGGTCCGCAACGCGTCCGGCGGCGAGGCGCGCCAGCGCATCCGGGTGGTCGCGGCGGCCGGACCGCCGACGGTGAATGTGGCGGCGCTCAAAGCGGCAGCCGGCGCGATGGCCGGGCCGTGGGAAGAACAGGCCAACCGCGCGCAAAACCTCAGTCAAAACGCCACGGCCATCTCCGCGGCTCTCTCCTTCGCGAGCGGCGATTTCCTGGGCGGGGCCGTCAACGTGGTCAGTTACGCGGTCGGCGAAGTGCCCGCGCTCGCGCCGGGCCTGGCCACCGATTACAACGCGGCGGTCCTGACCGCCGGTGGCGCCGTGCTCGAAGCGATCGCGCGCGGCGTGGCCAATCAATACCGCGACCTGGAGGCCGATCCGCCCGACCCAAATTTCACCGTCTTCACCCCCTTCAGCGTCGGGGTTTTCAACGAACGCCTGGCGGCCCGGGCGGGGCAGTATCCCGGCCTCCTGCTGGCCTTTCCGTATCGAGACCACGCGCAGTCGGCGCTGGCGAAAAGCCAGACGGTGCTGGCCAACTCGCTGGCGCTCGAGGCCTCATGGGTGGCGGCTGTCATTCCCGCGCTGGAACGTCTCCAGGGCGCGCAGAACGCCGCCAACGATTCCTTTGCGCTCCTTCAGGCTCGCCTCCTCAATCGCCACCTGAACCACCTGCTGACTCAACGGGCCGAGACGCGCGCGGCCCTCATCGCCTATCGGGCCGAACTCGCCGCCGCGGGTTTGGCGGACGTGCCGTTTGACAGCGCGCAGTTGCGGGCCCAACGGCAGCGGCTGGCCGAGCGCGGCATTTCCCCGGCCGAGCGACGGCGCCTGCTCGCGACCGGGTTTGCCGAGGCGGATTTGCAATTCATCCTCGAACGCGCCGCCGCCGTGACACCGCCCGATGGCACTTTTTCGCGCGGCGGCTTGATTGACAGCCTGGTGGCCGGCCTCGATGCGACCCAAGCGGGCTTCACTGAGGCCGCCGCGAAGGCGGGTGAACTGGTGGCCTATCTGCAAAACCGCGTCACCCCGACGCACCCCACGGCCGTCGCGGGCGGCCCCTACGCGGGGCGGGAAGGGACGGCGATCCCCCTGAACGCCACCGGGTCCAGCGATCCGCAAGGGCAACCGCTCACTTACGCCTGGGATTTTGATCTCGATGGCGAATTCGACGATGCCACCGGCGCGACGCCGTCGTTCTCACTCGATCGCCCCGCCACGACCTGGGTCGGGGTGCGGGCGACTGATCCGGACGGCAATCAGGCCCTCGATTACGCCCTGGTTCGCGTCGCGGACCACAACCGACCGCCGGTCATCACCGCGGTCTCGCCGGCCGAGCCGCTCATCGTGGCGCCGCCCGGCGGGAAGGTCCGGTTCTCCGCGGCGGCCGCTGATCCAGACGGCGATCCGATCACTTTCGAGTGGTTCCTGGATGGCGTCAGCGTCGGCACCGGCCCCCTTTGGGAGTACGCCGCGCCGCCCACCGCCGGTGCGGCGCGCACAGTCATGGTGGTGGCCCGCGACAACAGCCCGCTCAGCGAAGACAGCCGGGAGGCTCGCCGGGTCGCCACCGGCGCACCGGAGATCGCATGGCTCGGGCAGGTGGATGGCGACTGGTTGCTATGGTGTTTCGGGCGGTTGGCGGGCAGTTCCGACCTGGTCAACTGGACCGCTGACCCGGCGGCGCGGAGCGGCGGCGTGTTGCTGGCTCCAACGGGGCCGCAACGGTTCTTCCGCGCGGAAGCCGTCCGGTGAGGGACCGGTCCGTTTGCCGCCGGGTTGCCAAGCCGGCAGCCGCAGATGACACTCGACGCATGGCGTACGAATTCAAGCTCCAGCGCCGGGTGGAGTTTTCCGAGACGGATGCCGCCGGCATCGTCCACTTCTCGAACTTCTTCCGCTACATGGAGAGCGCCGAGCACGCGTTCTTCCGGTCGCTGGGCTACTCGGTGATGATGCGGCAGTTCGATCCGCCGCTGGGTTTCCCGCGCGTCCACGTGGCGTGCGACTTCAAGGCGCCGCTGCGGTTCGAGGATCTGGTGGAAATCCACCTGCTGGTCCGGGAGAAGAAGCCGAAGGTGCTGGGCTACCTCTTCAAGTTCTTCAACCTCTCCGCGCGGCCGGCGGTCGAGGCGGCGCGCGGCGTCTGCACCGTGGTCTGCGTTGCCCACACGCCGGACGGCAAACTCACCTCCACGCGCATCCCGTACGAAATCGCGGACCGAATCCAGGTGGCCCCGGCCGAACTGCTGGGCTGAGCTGGGCTGGCGGGCGGTGGGTCAGGGGGCCCGGTCCGCGGGGCGTTCGGCGGTCTCGGGCACGTAGGCGCCGATGGCGCGTTCGAGCCGGGTGCGCGCCACGGCGTACTCACGTTGGGCGCGAATTTCCGTGGTGCGGGCGTCGGTCAGGGCGGTCTGGGCGCTGAGGACATCGAGCTGGGTTCCGGTGCCGGCGTCGCTCCGGGCGCGGGCCAGCCGCAGCGCTTCCTCGGCCTGCTCGACCACTTTCCGCTGCGATTCGAGCACCTCCCACGCTTCGATCAGGGTCGAGTAGGCGGTGCGCACCTCCAGTTCGATGCGGCGGGTGGTTTCGTCGGTCTCCACTTCGGCGCGTTCCTGCAGGGCGCGCGCTTCGGCGACCTTGCCGCGGGTGAGGGCGCCTTCGAACAGGTTCCAGGTGGCCTGCACGCCGGCTTCCCAGCCCTGCACCTCATCGCCGAGGTCGGCGCTGAACATGGACTTGCGGGCGCTGTAGCCGGCGTAGCCCTCGATGCGTGGCAAGTACCCCGCCCGCGCGGAAACCACCCCTTGCCGGCGGAGCTCCTCGGTCTTGCGCAGGGCGATCAGTTCCGGCCGCCGTTCCAGGGCCAGGGCCAGGGCCCGCGGCACCGGCAGGTCGAACCGCGGCACCTCGAGGGTGTCGGTGAGCTGGAGCGGGATGTCCTCCCAGATGTCTGCCGGGACGCGGTAGCCCAGGGCATGGACCAGAATGTTCTTGGCAATGCGATGGGCGTTGCGGGCGCGCGACACCTTCGGGCGGGCGTTGGCCAGTTCCACCTCGGCCCGCAGGACGTTGAAGCGCGGCACGATGCCGGCGTTGAACCGCCGGGTGCTGTCCTCCAGCTCGCGCGTGAGCAGTTCGACCGACGCCTCGCTGACCAGAATCTCCTTCTCCGCCAGCAGCACGTTGTAATAGGCCACCCGCACTTCCGTGGCCACGTCGGCCAACACGGCGTGATGCCGCGCCAGCGCCTGTTCCTTCAGGAGCCGGGCCGTCTTCAACGAGGCGCTCATCCGCCCGCCTTCAAAGAGCGACTGCACCAAATGAATGCCCGCCGACCAGTTCTGATCGCCGGGGTTGATCACCGGAAAACCGCCGGTGACTCCGGGAATGGCCGGCACCTCGAGGGTGTCCACGTTGCTGTCCTGCCGAACCGAAAAGTCACTGGAGGCGCGCACTTTCGGGATGACAATCGCCTTGGTCTGAATCGCCAGACCGATCGCTGCCTCGATGTCCTGGCGGCTCTTGAGCACCTCGGCGTTCTGCGCGAAGGCGATGTTCAGGCAGTCGGCCAGCGACAACGGCCGCTCCAGCCAGGGCGGCAGGCCGGAATGCGGAGTGTCCTCCGCCCCCAGCGGCAGGAGTCCGGGCAGCCCGGTCAGTAGTGCGGCCATGAGCCATGCGCATCGGCGCGCGATGCAGCGTCCGTGCGAATCCAGCCGCGCGGGGGGGACGGCCGGCGCAAGGGTGACCGGGGATGTTTCGTGGAGGGCCTGGGAGAGGTACATAGCCATCGAGGTTGAACGGGACGTTTCAGCGGCGGTGGTGGCCGGACGCGGCGCGGCGCCCGGGCAGGCGCCGGGGCGGGTGCCGGCCGGCAAGCGACCGGATTCCGGCCAGGGAAAAGCGGGTGATGTGGTCGGTCAGCCGTTCGACGGCGTCCGCGTCCGAGAGCTGTCGGGGCCGGAGCCGGCTGACGACCGATCGGCAGTGGTTGTAGAACAGGCACTGGCTGACGATGCTGAAACCCGTCAGCCACACGGTGTCCTCGGCGACCGCCGGGGGGAGCAGGTCCCGGATGATCGCGCCCAAATGCTCGACCATGGGCGCGATCCGATCGGTCATCAGCACGTCCAGCGCGCTCGACGGATCAATCATTTCCTTGGCCATCAGGCGGCCCAGCCAGGCTTGGGTGCCGGTGTCGAACAAGCGCGACAGCAGGCTGTGGACAAAGGCGCGCAGCCGAGCTTCGGCGGAAGCCCCGGCCGGCAGGCCGCCATCAAACGGATGCCGCGAGTGGGCCTCCGCCATGGCGTGCCGCAACACCTCGCGATAGAGGCGCTCCTTGTCGCCAAAGTGGTAGTTCACGGCGGCCACGTTGGCTCCGGCCCGCTCGCAAATGTCTCGCACCGTGGCGTCGCGGAATCCGTGTTCGGCGAAGACCGCGCCGGCGGCCGCGAGGAGGGCGGTGCGGGTTCCGGCGGGCGCGGTGGCGCGCGGCGCGCGGCGGAGCTGCTGAGGGCCTTCAGACATTCGTTTGAATCGGATGTTTCAAACATTCATTTGACACGTCAAGCCTCTTTTGTTGAAGTGTCCCCCGCGCCGCGCGCGCCTGCCATGAAACCGTTGCCGCCCACCCCTCCGCGCCGGCAGCCCTCGAGGGCTGCCGGCCGGCCGGTGCTCCCCTTGTTCGCCCTCCTCGCGCTCCTGACCGGCTGCCAACGGGACGCCCCCGCCGGCTACCAGGGCTACCTCGAGGCCGAGTTCGTCCACGTGGGAGCGCCGCTTGCCGGGCGGTTGACCCGGCTGGCGGTCGCCCGCGGCCAGGAGGTGCAGGCCGGCGATGTGCTTTTCGAGCTGGAGCGGGAGGCCGAAACCGCGGCGGTCGCCGAGGCGGCCCACCGCCTGGCCGGCGCCCGCGCGCATCTCGACAATCTGCGCAAAGGACTGCGCCCCTCGGAAGTGGCGGCGCTCCGCGCCCGGCTGGCGCGCGCCCAGGCGAACCTGAAATGGGCAGAGGCCGATTTGGTCCGGCGTCGCCAGCTCGCGCGCGACACCGTGCTGTCGCCCGCGGACCTCGAGCTCGCGCAAGCGCGCCGGGATGCGGACGCCGCCGAGGTGGCGGTCGTGCAGGCCGAGCTCGAAACGGCGGAGCTGGGGGCGCGCGAAGACGAAGTCCGCGCCGGCGAAGCCGGGGTGGCAGCGGCGGCGGCGGCCGTCGAGCGGGCGCGCTGGGCGCTGGACCAGAAGACGCCGCGCGCTCCCGCCGCGGCGCGGGTCCATGACACGCTGTATCGCGAGGGCGAGTTCATCGCGGCCGGCTTGCCGGTCGTGTCGCTGTTGCCGCCCGGGAACCTGAAGGCGCGGTTCTTCGTACCGGAGGGCGAGGTGGCCGGGCTGAAGATCGGGGGGAGCGTGCAACTGCGCGGGGACGGGCTGGCGGCGCCGGTGGCGGCTACCGTGTCGTACATTGCCAGCCAGGCCGAATACACGCCGCCGGTGATCTACAGCCGCGAGAACCGGGCCAAACTGGTGTTCATGGTGGAGGCGACCATCGCCGCCGAGGAAGCCCGTCATCTGCGCCCCGGCCAACCCGTCGAGGTCCGTCTGACGCCATGAACGGCCGCCCGTCGCCAGCCCGCCCCTCGCCGCAGCCGGAGGGTCCGCTTCCCCACGGCCGCGTGGGGTTGTTGCCGGTAGGCGGCAATTCCACCGGGCTTCGGCGCCGCGGGAGTTCAGCATCGGTCGGCATTCAACGAAGGCTTTCGGGTCTCGCATGAGCGACAGCCTCGCCATTGACGTTCGCGGCATCACCAAGCGGTTTGGGGACCGCACGGTGGTGAACGACATCGCCCTGGAGGTGCGGCGCGGGGAGATCTACGGCTTTCTGGGGCCCAACGGCAGCGGCAAGACCACCTTCCTGCGGATGCTTTGCGGGCTGCTCACGCCGGACGCCGGCAACGGCACCTGCCTGGGCTTCGACATCCGCACGCGGGCCGACGAGATCAAGAAGCACGTGGGCTACATGACCCAGCGCTTCAGCTTTTACGAGGACCTGAGCATCGAAGAGAACCTGGACTTTGTCGCGCGGATCTACGGCGTGGCCCGCCGCCGCGAGGCCCTGCAACGCAGTCTGGAAACGCTGGGGCTCAACGCCCGCCGCCGGCAACTGGCCGGTCAGCTTTCGGGCGGTTGGAAGCAACGGCTGGCCCTGGCCGCGTGCATGATTCACCAGCCGGAACTGCTGCTCCTCGATGAACCCACCGCCGGCGTGGATCCCAAGGCGCGCCGCGACTTCTGGGAGGAAATCCACCGCCTGGCAGCCGGGGGCCTCACCGTTCTGATCACCACGCACTACATGGACGAGGCCGAACGCTGCCATCGCCTCGCCTACCTCGCCTACGGCAACCTGCTGACCCGCGGCACGGCGGCCGAGGTCGTCGCGGCCGCGGGGCTGACGACCTGGGAAGTCAGCGGCCCCGGGCTGTGGGAGCTGGCGGAGACGTTGCGGGGCCGGCCGGGCGTGGAGCAGGTGGTGGCCTTCGGCGCCACGCTGCACGTGAGCGGACGCGATGCGGCCGCACTGGCGGCAGTGGCGGGCGACTTCGCCGCGCCCGGGCGCGGGTGGCGCCGGGTCGAGTCCGGCCTGGAGGACGTTTTCATCAGCCTGATGGAGACGGCGCGCGACAACTGGGGGCCATGAAGCGGCATGGGTTCCAACTGCGCCGCTTCTGGGCGATCGTGGTGAAGGAGTTCATACAGATGCGGCGGGACCGGCTGACCTTCGGGATGATGGTGGGCATCCCGCTGTTGCAACTGGTCCTCTTTGGGTTCGCCATCAACATGAACCCGAAGCATCTGCCCACCGCCGTGCTGGCGGCTGACCACAGTCCGTTTGCGCGGGCGCTGATCTGGGGCCTGCGGAACAGTGATTACTTTGCCATCCGGCAGGTCGTCGCCACGGAGGCTGAATTGCGCCGGTTGCTGAAGGAGGGCGGGGTGCAGTTCGGCCTCACCATTCCGGAAGACTTCTCCCGGCGACTGCTGCGCGGGGAGCGGCCGGCCGTGCTGCTCGAGGCGGACGCCACGGATCCGGCGGCCACCAGCTACGCGGTATCGGCGCTGGGCACCCTGAGCGCCACGGTATTCGACCGTGAGCTCCGGGGACCGCGCGCGTCCTTGCGGGCGAACCCGGGCCCGGTCGCGGTGCGCGTCCACCGGCTGTACAACCCGGACATCATCACCCAGTACAACGTGGTGCCCGGCCTCCTCGGCGTGGTGCTTACGATGACGATGGTCATCATCACCGCCCTGGCCATCACGCGCGAGCGTGAGCGCGGCACGATGGAGAACCTGCTCGCCACGCCCGTCCGCCCGGGCGAGGTCATGATCGGCAAGCTGGTGCCGTACATTTTGGTCGGCTACGTGCAGGTCGCCCTGATTCTGCTGGCGGCGCGGTTTCTTTTTCGGGTGCCGATGCTGGGCAGCCTGCCGCTGCTGCTGGCCGTGATTCTGGTCTTCATCGCCGCCAACCTCGCGATGGGCATCACCTTCTCGACGCTCGCCCAAAACCAGCTTCAGGCCGTGCAGATGGCGTTCTTCTACTTCCTGCCCAACATCCTGCTCTCCGGGTTCATGTTTCCGTTCCGGGGCATGCCGGAGTGGGCGCAGTGGCTCGGCGAGGTGCTACCGCTGACGCATTTTATCCGCATCGTGCGCGGCATTGCACTCAAGGGTAGCGGCCTGATGGAGATCGGCCCGGACCTGTGGCCGATCGGACTGTTCGTGGTGGTGATGCTGTCGGTGGCCATCAAACGCTACCGGCAAACCCTGGATTGAAAGGCTCTCGATGACGACTCGCGTTTGGATCGCGGCCGGGCTGGCAGCGTGCCTGGGCTTGACCTCTGCCTGTCGCCGCCCGCCGCCGCCGGCGCCCGCCGCGCCGGTGGTGCTCTACGAACGCGCGCGGGCGGTGACGGACCTCGTCAGCCAGACCGGCCTCGGGGCCAGCCAGATCTACCTGGGGATCATCCGCGGCGAGACCGAGACCGACCTCAGTTTCCGCGTCGGCGGCATCATCGCAGGCATTGGCGATGCCGCGGGTGATTGGCGGGAGGGCGCCGTTGTGGCCAGGGACGCGGTGCTGGCGTGGCTTCAGCCGGCGGATTTTCTGGCCGTCTCCAACCAGGCCCGCGCCCGGCTCGACTACGAAGGCGCGCGCTTCACCAACAACGCCAAGCTGTTTGCCGAACGGGCGATCTCCCAGCAGGAGATGGATGCCATTCAATCCGCCTACCGCTCCGCCGAGGCGGAGTACGAACGCGCCAGCCAGAACCTCCGCGACTCGATCATCCGCGCCCCGTTCGCGGGGACCATCATCGCCCGGCTGGCCAACGCCGGAGAAACGGTGATGCCCGGCCGGCCGGTGCTGCGCCTCGCGGACCTCAAGACGGTCTCCGTCGAACTCGGCGTGCCGGACCGCATTCTCTCCGAGATTCGGCCCGGGGAGCGCCAGCAGGTCTGGATTCGCGCGTTGGAGGGCACGCCCGCGGGACCGGTTCGCGAAGGGGAGGTCACGGAGGTCGGGGTGGCGGCCCGCGAGGGATCCCGCCTGTTCCGGGTCGTGATGAAGGTCAACAACGAGGACGGCGCCATCAAATCCGGCATGACGGCGTCGGTCGAGATTCGCCCGCGGCGGCGGTTCGCGGCCGACGCGGTCGCGGTTCCCCTGTCGGCCCTGGTCGGCTGGACCGGCAGCCCGACCCAGGGCCCGCCGGAGGCGCTGGCGGTGTTTGTCGTGGACGACGCCGGGCGGGCCCGGCAACGGCGCGTGCGGACGGACGATCTGATCCGCAGTTCGGTGGTGATCACCGAGGGACTGGCAATCGGGGAGAAGGTGGTCGTGGTCGGCGCCGCCGGGCTGCACGATGGCGCGGTCGTCAACGCGCAGCCGCTCCGTTCCCCGGGCGCGCCCGCAACTCCGGAGGCGCCATGAGCGGCGAGCTGCTTCCACCACGCCGGCCCGGCGGCCTGGCCCGGTACTTCGTGGAGCATCGGGAGGTCGGCTGGATGGCCCTGATCGCCGTGCTGGTCTGGGGTTGGGTTTCGTACGGCCGCCTGGCCCAGCAGGAGGATCCGAAAATCCCCGACCGGCGCGCGCTGCTGGTCACCCACTGGCCGGGGGCCGCGGCGGGCAAGGTCGAACTGCTGGTCACCCGCAAGCTGGAGGAGAAACTGAACGAGCTGGAGGCCGTGGAGGAAATCGAGTCCCAGTCCCACTTCGGCGTCTCGATCATCCACATCACGCTGCGCCCGGCGCCGGAGAGCGTCGTGGAGCAGCAATGGGACAAGCTCCGCGCCCGCATCGCGGGCGCCGAACTGCCCGCCGGCTGCCAGTCGCCGGTGCTGGACACCGATTTCGGTGACACCATCACCCTCCTGTTCGGCATCACCAGTCCGCCGGCGAGCGACGCCGAGTGTCTGGCCCGCGCGCACCTCATTCGCGCCCGGTTGGCCGACCTGCGGGCCGGCGGCCCAGGCACCGGCCGCGCGGCGGCCTTCGCGTTTTTCCCGCCGGACATCGCCCGCAGCTACCGCGAGGCGCTGCAGCGGAAGTTCCTGGGGGAACTCACGGCGCGCGGCCTCGGCGACGACGAACGGCTGGTCTCCGGCGAGTCGTTCATCCTGGTGGATTTTCGGGCGCGCGCCGATGCCGCCACCCTCCGCGCCTTCATGGAGGAATTTCCCCGCCGGGTGGCGGGCAGCGACGGCGAACTGCATCCGGATTTCGGTGGGGGCGTGGTGTTGATGGAGGACGAGGATCCCTACCCGCACATCCGGGCCACGGCCGCGCCACGCTACAGCTATCGCGAGTTGGAGCTGGTCGCGGACACCCTTGCGGACGATTTGAAGCAGGTGCCCAGCGTCGGGCGCGTCCGCAAGATCGGCAACGTCCCCGAGCGCGTGTACCTGCTCTTCTCGGCCCCGAACCTCGAGGGCTACCGGGTGGCGCCGGACGACGTGCTCGCCGCCATTGCCACGCGCAACGCGGTGATCCCCGGCGGGGTGTTCCGCGCCGGGGGCCAAAACTTCCCGGTGCAACTTTCCGGCGAGTTCACGAATGAAACCCACCTGCTCGACGCCATTGTGGCCACCACCGGCACGCGCGGGGCGGGGGGCGCTCGGGCCGAGCCCATGCCCGTCTATCTGCGGGATCTGTTCGAGGTCCGGCGCGGCTATCAGAACCCCATCCAGTTCCGGGTGGATGTGCTGCAGCGGGAGCGGGCCGACGCGCCATTGACCGCCCACCGGGCGGTGCTGCTGGCCGTCCACATGAAGGCGGGGAACATCATCAGCCGGTTCAACGAGGAAGTCGGCGCCCTCGTGCGGGCCCTCGCGCCGCCACGCTTGCCCGAGGGGGTTCGCATCGTGACGTTGTCGGATCAACCGACCGCGGTCACGGGCCGGGTGCGGCAGTTCATGAAGTGCTTCCTCGAGGCGGTGGGAGTGGTGGTCCTGGTCGCGTTGTTCCTGATGGACTGGCGCTCGGCGACCATTGTGGCGACGGCGATCCCGTTGACCATCGCGCTGACCCTGGGCGGCATGGTCCTCTTCAACGTGCCGTTGCACCAGATCTCGATTGCCGCGCTCATCATTGCCCTGGGGATGTTGGTGGATGATCCGGTGGTGGCGTCCGACGGTATCAACCGCGAGCTGGCCCACGGGGCGCCGCGGGACACCGCCGCCTGGATGGGCCCGTGGAAGCTGCGGCGGGCCATCCTCTTCGGCACCCTCATCAACATTGTCGCCTTCCTCCCGCTGGTGCTGCTGCCGGCGGACAAGGGCGCCTTCATCGTCGCGCTTCCGGTCGTCGTCACCCTCGCGCTGATCTCCTCGCGGCTCGTCTCGGTGACGTTCATTCCGCTGCTGGGCCGCTATCTCCTGCGTGGCCAGAAGGGCCTGGAGGCCGGCGGCGAGGTCCGACGGTTCCCGTTGTTCCGTCCGGTGGACCGGGCGCTGGTGGCGTTGTTGCCGCGGTACCAGGCGCTGTTGCGGCGCGCGCTCGATCATCCGGGCCGGGCGCTCGGCGCCGCGTTCGGTCTGTTGGTGCTGAGCTTCGGGCTGACGCCGTTTTTCGGTCAGCAGTTCTTCCCGCCCGCGGAGCGGAACCAGTTGTTGGTGGACCTCGAGCTGCCGGAGTCAGCCTCGATCGCCCAGACGCGCGAGGCGTGCGCGGCGGTCGCGCGCGTGCTGGCGCGGCACCGCGAGGTCCGCAGCGCGGCGATGTTCGTGGGCGGCACCGCGCCCCGCTTTTACTACAACGTCGCCCCCCGCGAGCCGGGCAATCACCTGGGGCAGTTCCTCCTCAACACCTGGCGGTCAGAGGACGTGCCGCCCCTGCTGGTGGCGCTGCGCGCGGAACTCGATCGTGAAATCGCCGGGGCCCGCTGCGTGGTCAAACAGCTCGAGCAGGGCCCGCCCGTCGAGACGCCCATCCAGATTCGCCTCAGCGGCGAGGACCTGGACACGCTGCGCGGGCTGGCGGACCAGGTGGCCGACTGCCTGCGCGCGGCCGGCGGGTACAAGGTGCATGACGATCTCGGCCGCCGGATGCCCACGCTGGTCATCGACATTGACCAGCAGCGGGCGAATACCTTGGGCATCAGCAACCTCCAGATCGGCCGGGTGGCCCAGGCCGCGTTTCACGAGATTCCGGTCACCGAACTGCGCGAAGGCGACCATCTGGTGCCGGTGGTCATCCGCCAGCGCGCGGAGGAACGCAGTGAAGCCGAGCGCATCCGCACCCTGTACGTCCGCTCGGTGCGCGACGAGTTCGTCCCGCTGGACAATTTTGCCACCGTGAATCTCCGCCCGGAATTCGCCACCATCGCGCACTTCAACAAACTGCGCACGGTTACGGTGAAGGCGTTTTCCCGGTTTGGCGAACTGCCCTCGCGGGTGCTCGCCCGGGCGCGCCCGGCGCTGCGGGCGCTGGCGCTGCCCGCCGGCTACCGCCTCGAGTTTGCGGGCGAGGAAAAGGAACTGCGCGCGAGCCGCGGCGAAATGGGGGTGGTGATGCTGGTCTCGCTCTCACTGATCGCGCTGGCAATGGTGATCCAGTTCCAATCGGTCACCAAGTCGCTGGTGGTCATGCTGACGGTGCCCTTGGGGCTCATCGGCGCGTTCCTCGGGGTCGTGTGGTTCCGGGCCCCGATGGGGTTCATGGCGTTGCTGGGCATCGTGAGCCTGGCGGGCGTGATCGTCAGTCACATCATCGTGCTGTCGGACTTCATCGAGGAGGCGCGGGCGCAGGGCCTCGAGCTGAAGACGGCGCTGGTGC
>CAYNCT010000102.1:0-12830 GCA_964396005.1 uncultured Verrucomicrobiota bacterium
CACCATCTGGGGACGCGGGTATTCGGGATGGACCTTGTCCGGCGTGACGTCCCTGACCCAGCGGGTCATGAGCGGGCCTTGAGCGGGCTGCCAGTTGGCGGCGAAGGCCCCGGCCACCAACGCCAGGCTCATCAGTGCAGACCAAAGCAACCAGCGGGAAGAGGAAAGGAATGTCAGCATGGGCAGACACTATTGGCCCGGACCCCGCGAGACAACCATTCGCGAGGCCGGGCAAGCGCAGGGAGTCCGGTTCCGGCTAGGCATCCGGCTTCAATGAGCGAACCGGCTGGGCGGATCAATGACTCCCGGCCAGCGTGAAACCAGTTGACCAGGCGCCGAGAGGGTTGCTAGCTTGCGCCCGCATGACAAACCGGGCCGAGGCTCAACTGGGAGCGGTCGTCGCCGTACGCGGCTGACGCGACTGCCGGCCTTGGCTCCACGCTCGCACGTCGCCCGCGCCCCCTCGAAGTTGGTCGCGGGCTTTTCGTTTGGCGCGGTGACCCGGGGCGGAAGCCGGCGGGCTGAGGCGCAAAACCCAAACATCGAATGCGACATACCATCTCAGTGCTAGTGGAAAACAAGTTCGGCGTGCTGACGCGCGTGGCGGGTCTGTTCAGCGGCCGGGGTTTCAATATTGACTCGTTGAACGTGGCTCCCACCCAGGATCCCACCATGTCCCGGATGACCATCGTCACCCGGGGCGACGACGCGACCGTGGACCAGATCGTCAAGCAGCTCGAGAAGCTGATTGACTCGATCGCGGTCACCGATTTCCGCGACGGCGAGTATGTGGACCGCGAGCTCGTGCTGGTGAAGGTGGCCGTGGATTCGACCACCCGGCCCGAGGTGATGCAGATCACCGACATCTTCCGGGCCAAGATCATTGACGTGCAGCCCGCCAGCCTGACCATCGAGATCACCGGCAGCGAGACCAAGGTGGAGAAGTTCATCGAGTTGATGCGGCCCTTCGGCATCAAGGAACTGACCCGGACGGGCAAGGTGGCGCTGCCGCGCAACTGACTTTCAGCCGGAGGCTTTCTGTTTGACGCCGCGAAAGCGGGTCCGCCAGCATCCCCGGCCTTCCGTTCGAGCAAACCAACAGCACAACGAGACCAAAACCCGGTGCGGCAACGCACCACAACGCACACGACACGACATGGCAAAAATTGATTTCGGCGGCACCCTCGAAGAGGTGGTCACACGCAAGGAGTTCCCGATGGCGAAGGCCCGGAAGGTTCTGAAGGACGAGGTGATCGCCATCATCGGCTACGGCGTTCAGGGGCCGGCCCAGTCGCTCAACCTCCGCGACAACGGCTTCACGGTCATCATCGGGCAGGACCCGAAGTTCAAGCGCGACTGGGATCGTGCGGTGGCGGACGGTTGGAAGCCCGGCAAGACACTCTTCCCGATCGAGGAAGCGGTTCGCAAGGGCACCATCATTCAGGTGCTCCTGAATGACGCCGCGCAGCGGCTGGTCTGGCCGGTCATCAAGGCCAACCTCAAGCCCGGGGACGCGTTGTACTTCTCGCACGGTTTTTCGATCACCTACAACAAGAAGACCGGCGTCGTGCCGCCGAAGGATGTGGACGTGATCATGGTCGCCCCGAAGGGTTCCGGGCTGAACGTGCGCCGCAATTTTCTTTCCGGTGCGGGCATCAATTCGAGCTACGCGGTTTACCAGGACGCCACGGGCCGCGCGGAGGAGCGCTGCCTGGCGGTCGGCATCGGCATCGGCTCGGGTTACCTGTTTCCGACCACGTTCCCGCACGAGACCAACAGTGATCTGACCGGGGAGCGCGGCGTGCTCATGGGCTGTCTGGCGGGGGTCATGGAAGCGCAATACGACGTGCTGCGCGCGCACGGCCACTCACCCAGTGAAGCCTTCAACGAAACCGTTGAGGAACTCACCCAGTCGCTCATCCGCCTGGTGGACGAAAACGGCATGGACTGGATGTATTCGAATTGCTCCGCCACGGCGCAGCGCGGGGCCCTGGACTGGAAGCCCAAATTCAAGAAGGCCGTGCTTCCGGTCTTCAAAGAGCTCTACAAACGCGTGGCTTCGGGCCAGGAAGCCGAACGGGTCATCAAGGCCTGCGGCGCGCCCAACTACCAGGAACAACTGGCGAAGGAACTGGCCGCCATTCGCGACTCCGAGATGTGGCGCGCCGGCGCCGCGGTACGGGCGCTGCGGCCGAAGGAAACGGGCAAGGCCGTCGCCAAGGGGGCGAAAGGGGTTACCGGCCGCGACAAGAATTGAACGGTTGGGATTTTGCGAAGCGTTTCGGACCACGGGCGGCCACCGGGCCGCCCGTGGTGTTTCCCGGAGCTGCCGGCACTCGTTTTTGGTGTGCTTCCGGGCGCTGGTCCGCCTTATCCTGCCGGCGCCATGCTTCAGCGGCTGGTCCGATTGCTCGCCGGCAGGGCGCTCTCCCTCGCCCTGGTCCTATTCGTGCCAAATGGCTGGTCCTCTTCCCCGGACTTTGATCCGGCCCCCGTCTATCAGGTCGCTTGTGCGCCCTGCCACGGAGCCAACGGCAAGTTGCCGGCCGGCGATCCCATGTTGCGTCACTTTCAGAACGTGCCGGCGGATTTTACTGATCCTCTCTTCAACAGCCGGGAGCCGGCAGCGGACTGGTTTCTGATGACCAAACACGGGGGGCCCGCTTTGGCGCTGTCCAGCCAGATGCCGAGTTTCGCGGACGCCTTCGGAGACGAAGAAATCAGGCAGCTTGTGGCGTATGTGAAAGCGTTCCCGGAAGACCAACGGTACCCGCCGGGTGATCTCAATTTCTTTTTGCCCATCCGGACGCTCAAGGCCTTCCCCGAGGACGAAGTCGTGCTCAAGACCCGCTATCAGGATGCCGAAGGGGTGGGGGCGTGGCGGAACATCGTGGAACTGGAGAAGCGCATCGGGCGCCGGCACCAGGTTGCGGTCGAGTTAATCCACGAGATTGCGGATGACGACGGCACGTTTGCGGAACTGGAGTTGGGGTGGAAGACGGCGCTGATCTGGAGTCTGCCGCGCCAGTTCATCCTCAGCGGCGGCGCGAACCTCGCCTTCCCGTTCGCCGCCGACAGCCAGGTGGAAGCGATCCCCTTTCTGGCCCTGGGCAAGGGGTTGTCCGACTCTTTTACCCTTCAGGCCAGCGTGCGCAGTCACCTGGCCACCGAGCGATTCGAGGACGGCGATGTCGAGGCCTCAGCGATCGTTCACTGGGTTACTACCGTCTGGCCCCGGGGGATTTTCCCGGCGGTCGAAGTTACCGCCAAGGCGCCGTTCGATCCCGGTGAAGGGGATGCGGTGCAAGTCTCCCTGACGCCCCAGCTTCACTTCGGCCTCAGCCGCGCCGGGCATGTGCGGCTCAACGCGGGAGTGGAGGTGCCCGTGACCCGGCGCGACTACGATTTCCGCATCCACGCCATGCTGATCTGGGATTTCGCGGACGGCGCGTTCTGGAAACGCTGGTGACAGGTGGCCCGGTTCACTCCGGCAGCCGCGTCGAAGCGCGCGCTTTGAGCCATTCCAGGTCCCGGTTGCCCGGCATGTACAGGGTCAGGTGGTTCGGAATCCACCGGGCGCGCGCCTGTTCCACCGTGGCGGCCTCGGCCCACTTGCGGGTTTCCACATGGCCGTCCGCGAAGGACGTTACGCCCGACTTTTCGTGTTCGGCGGAGGGCAGGTGGAAGAACAATCCCTCGAGACCGCCCAGATGGATGACGAAGCCCGAGTAGCAAATGTTTCCGGGTGCCACATCGAGGAACAACAACGTGTGCGCCGGAGAGCCATTGGCCAGTTCCGCGCCCTTGCGGAACGTCCAGTAGCGGGAGCTGTTGAATCCCGGAATCCAGTCGGCCCAGCCCACGTAGGAGTTGAGTGAATAGCTGCGCAGGCGGGGATACTCCCGGCCGGCGATCTCGACCTGGCTGCGGTCCGCCGGGCACTTGTAAATCGCGGGATCGGCCAGATAGGGGCCAAAGCTGGCGAACCGCGGGTTCACCAGGTAGTCGCGGTTGGTCATGGCCCCGGGATTCTGATGCGAATCGCCCACGACCCACAGCCGGCGGCCCGCCAGGGATTGCTCGGATCCCACGCCGTTGTCGGGAACCCCATCGTTGTTCTCCGTGGTGTAGAGGGCCCAGGTCAGGGCGAGCTGCTTGACGTTGCTGACGCAGGCGATCTTGCGTGCTTTGGCCTTGGCCCCGGAAAGCGCCGGCAACAGCAGCCCGGCCAGGATCGCGATGATGGCAATGACGACCAGCAGCTCGATCAAAGTGAAGCCGCCCGGGTCCGGGGCCGCCCGCCACTCCGAGCGCGGTAGCCGGCCCGCGTCGGCGCCGGCCTGAGGTGGGATGGTCGCAAGCGGTCGCATCGCCACCGTCAAGGTAGCATTCGCCCTGCCGTCTCGGAAGGCATGCGCCAAACTCCCGGGACGCGGCCCTCGCCGGACGGTTCAGGCGAATTCCGTCTCGCTGACCACGGGGATGCCCCTGAAAAGCGGGGTGCCGTCGGTGGCCTCCGGGTACTCGAAGATGCGGCCCTCAAAGTTGCGGATCACGACGCGGTCGTTGTTGCGGCTGAGGACGTACTCCGGACTCACCGGAACCTTGCCGCCGCCGCCCGGGGCATCAATCACGTAGGTGGGCACCGCGTACCCGGTCGTGTGACCGCGCAGCCCTTCCATGATTTGCAGCCCGCGCCGCACGCTCGCGCGCAGGTGCGCCGAGCCGGCGATCAGATCGCACTGGTAAATGTAGTAGGGCCGCACCCGACACCGGAGCAGCTTTTGGACGTGCGCGCGCATGACGTCCACCTCGTCGTTCACGTGGCGCAGCAGCACCGACTGGTTGCCCAGCGGGATGCCCGCATCCGCCAGCCGCTCGAGGGCGGCGCGGACCTCGGTGGTCAGTTCGCGCGGATGATTCGAGTGGATGCTCAAAAACAGCGGGTGGAACTGCCGCAGCATCGCGCACAGTTCCGGGGTGATGCGCTGCGGTAAAAAGATCGGAATGCGCGACCCGATCCGAAGGAACTCGACGTGCTCGATCGCCCGCAAGCGGCTCAAGAGGTACTCGAGCTTCTCGTCGCTGAACAGCAGAGGATCGCCGCCGCTGAGCAACACGTCGCGCACTTCGGGATGGCGGGCGATGTAGTCAATCTGCCGGTCGAACTCGGGATGAAAGTCGTAGCCCGTGGCATTGCTGACCAGACGGGAGCGGGTGCAATAGCGACAGTACGCCGCGCAGCGGTCCGTGACCAGGAACAGCACCCGATCCGGATACCGATGCACCAGCCCCGGTACGGGCGAATGCGAATCCTCGCCGCACGGGTCGCTCATCTCCCACGGCGCGGTGTTGGTTTCCTCCAGCCGCGGGATGACTTGCCGGCGGATGGGACAGTGCTCGTCGGCGGGATCAATCAGGTTGAAGAAGTACGGCGTGATGGCCATCGCCAGCTTGGTGTCGGCCAACACGGCGCCCGCCCGCTCCTCCGGGGTGAGGGTGGGCATCAACCGCTCCAGTTGCTCGAGGCGGGTAATGCGGTGCTTGAGCTGCCAGCGCCAGTCGTTCCAATCGCTGTCCGCCACGTGGCTCCAGAAGCCGCGACCGGCGGACTGAAAGGCCTTGAGGGCGGAAGATCGTGCGGGGTCGGGCGGCTCCTCGCCACCCGCGAGTACCTCTTCGGTCAACATTGGGCCGAACCATAGGAGGGGGTGGGGGCTTGTCAAGGTGCCCCCCCGGCTTGCCACGGAGCGAACCGGCCGCCAGATTGCGCCATGGCTTGCTGGCTTCACGCGCGGGTCTGGCTGATGGGGTTTCTCGCCACCGCGGATTCGGGGGCGGTCTTGGCGACACCTTTGGAACCCTTGGGTGTTACCGTCACGCCCCATGTCCGCGCCGAGTCCATGCGCTATCGTCGGGAGCCGACACCCGAGCGGGGTGCCCGGGTGCAACTGTTCCTCCGCGCCGGGGAGACGGTCACGCTGGCCCCGCCGCGATTCGGCGGCCAAGCCGCGGAAGCCCGCTTGGCCGATCGCTCCTGGGCCTGGCATGATACGCCGGCCATCTGGAACGACGCCGAGCGCGCGGTGCCGGCCGGGGCTCTCGTGGTCTGGCACTTCAATCAGACCGAGTGGACTCCCGGAGAAACCCTGGCCGTCGAGGGGGCGACGGCGGCTGTTTCCCCGCCGCTCAAGTTCGACCTGGCTGCTCCGACCGCCTGGCTGTCGGCCGTGACCTTCCTCGGTCCGACCAACTCGGTTCAACCGGTCGAATGTTTCGGCTACGTCGTCAACGAAAGCGGGGCGGACCTGCGCCCGGCAGCCGTGCGCCTGTGGTTGCCTGAGAGCAATCCGAATTTTCGCCACCTCCGGCCGCGCCCGTGGAGCCAGTCGCTCTCCACCCTGCCGGCGGACGGTTGGATTCCGCCGGGCGACAAGGGGGGCTTCCGGCTGAAGACCGGGCCCCTGCCGCTGACCTATGCAGCCCTCGAGGTCAAGGTGCTGGACCGCGCGGGGCAGAACCGCACCCTCTGGGCGCATCTGCGGATCAAGCGCGAGTGTTTCGACATCAGCGCCGGCTGGGTGACGGGCGATGTCAACGGTCGCAACCCGATCACCTTCGAGCCGTACCTGAAAACCCTTCGCCGGCTGCATGTCAACACCGCCCACCTCGCGGACACGCCCGGCTACACCGACTCGACCGGGCCGGACGGTCTCTACACCCGCTATCCGCTCAAGTACTTCCACAAGCTCGAACCGTTCCACCACTACGACACCGACGCGCTGCTGCCGCGCATCCACGCGGTCGAGTTCCTGGGCGAACCGCAGTATGGCGGCGGCCGGCCGGTACCGCCAATGGAGGTGTTCACAAATCTGCTGCCCTACGCGGCCACCCGCTTGCCCACGACCGTCACCCACAGCGAGGAGCGCGTCTGGCGCGCCTATGCCGGTCTCTCGGACTACGCCCACTATGACGCCTACCGTGTCAGCGCGCCGGCGGCCGACGCCTGGCGCCGTTACGATCGCTGGGACGGCGTTCGCATCGCCTGGGGCGCGCCGCTGGAAACCATCGGCGACATGTGCCGCTCGTTGCGCGAGCTCTACCGGCCGGCGCCGGTCGCGTACTGGTCGCAAGGCCCGCATTACGACTGGGGCGTGTATGGCGGCCGCCGTCGCACCTCGCCCACGCCGGACGAACTCCGCCTCCAGGCCTATCATGCCCTCGCGACCCGCATCACCTCGCTTTACTGGTTCAACCTCAGCCTCCGGTCGCTGGTCAAATGGCGGGACACGCTGGACGAATTGAACCGCGTCGGCCGCGAGATCCGGCTCCTCGAGGAATTCTACCTCACCGGCGACGCCTACCGCTTCCGCCAGACCCGACGCGACGGGCGTTTGGACTGGGACCTCGCCAGTCTCGTGGCCCCGCGCGGCGCGTTGCTCTTCGCGCTGGACCTTGATTACTTCCCGCACCCCACCGAGCGCGTCTTCACGTTCCGGACGCCGCGTGACGCGACCTTCGCCTTTGACCTGCCGCCGTGGCTACGGGCGCCGGCGGACGTGTTCCGCGTGGACGCCGACGGCGTTCATGAAACCCGCTGGACGGCCACCGCTTCCGGCGTGGAAATCCGGGACACGCAAAACCGGGTGGCCATTTACGTGGCCACGCCGGAACGGGAGTTGCGCCACGAACTGCAGCGGCGTGCGCGGGACCTGGTGGCGTTCGAGGAAAGCTTCGGTTTCGATCCGGCCAGGAACGACGCCGACTTTGCGACTCTGAGGGCCTTCTTGGACGCGAAGTAGCCCGGGCGGGCCGAAGTCTGCGCTCCGGCCGAATAGGGGCCTCTGCGCCGGCAACGCAGCTCGGGCGCGCTGCAGGGCGGCCGTAACAAACCCGCTAACCGGTGTGATTCCTCCGAACCGGCCAGCCCGGTGCGGACTTGCTTGGCTCCAGATCAGATTCCGCGGCCGTGCTGCACGCGGAACCCTCGTCAGCCAGGCAGCCTCTCACGCAAAACTCCGAAAACCCGCAAGAATGTGCTTGACGCCTGTCGTTTTTCCGACTAGGGGAACCGTGGTAACAGTTGATTATATTGGCGTATGCAAAGCACCCAAACGCTCTTGACCGTTCTCGGTTCGCTGGCGCTGGCAGGCGCGGCGAACGCGCAAGTCGTAACCCAGTGGAACTTCAACGGTGCCAGCGCCGGCACCGTCCCTGGAGGTCCAACCAGTCCAACGCCTTCGATTGGCACCGGTACGGCGAGCTTGATCGGTGGAACCACCGGCTCGTTCGGCAGCGGGTCAATTTTCGGTGGCTCCAGCGATCCCGCATCGCCCACTCCGCCCGACTTTGGCTGGGATGCGGAAACATTCGCCCTCCAGTCAACCGAGGACCTGACTCGCGGCGTGCGGTTCTCGATTCCGGGAACCGTCTCCTTGCCGTCCGGAACCACCGGCCTGGAGGTGAGTTGGGATCAGGGGCATGGAGCCCGTTCGTCAGCATGGGCGCAATTCCGGTATTCGACGGATGGGGGATCGAGCTGGACGTTGCCGGCGGGGTCGCTTTTCCAGGCTACTTCCGGGCCTACTTGGTTCAATGGCCGCACCGTCAGTCTGCCCGGAGTACTTCCCGACCCATCGAATGGTTTCATCTTCGAGATCCTCGCAACGTACGCGCCGAGCACCTCAGCCTACGCGCCGTCGGACCCCGGCAGTACCTATAGCCCGGCTGGTGTCTGGCGGTTCGACATGGTGACGGTTAGCGCAGTGCCGGAGCCGCACGAATACGCCCTGCTGGCCGGTTTGGGGCTGGCTAGTTTCGCCCTCTGGCGTCGTCGCGCCGCAAAGTAAGCTTCGACGCGGTGTAAACTCTCAGCCCGCCGGGTTCCGGCGGGCTTTTTGTCGGTCGCGTCGGAGACGTGGGCCGCTGGCGGGGGGCGAATCGGCCGCAATCTGGTCGGGCGGGTCTCTTCCGGTCCGACAGGTTGAACCGTGGCGAATTCACCAGGCCAATCTGTGCCGAGGCCCGGTCCTACCGCCGGCGATGGGCGCACGCCCGCGACAGCAAGCCCTCGGCGAACTTCGCCGAGGCCCGGTCCTACCGCCGGCGATGGGCGCACCGCGCCGGGCGGCGGCCGTGCGCCGGCGACGTAAATCGGCCTTTCTGCTCTCCTGCGCGAGGCGCGACGAAAGGTCCGGTGCGGCCGACGGAATTCCGTTTTCCGGACTTCCCGGACCCGAAGGCGCTCGTTAGTCTCGCGCCATGAACTTGCGATCACTGCGTTCTCCCTCTTCCAGTTCCTCCCCGTTGTCCGCGCCATTAACCCGGCGCGGTTTCCTGCGGCGTTCGGCCCTGGCCGCCAGCGCCCTGGCCGCCCCGCTGGTCGTGCCGGCGCGGGTGCTGGGACTGAACGGCGCCGTGCCGCCCAGCGAGACCATCATCCTCGGTGGCATCGGCATCGGCGGGCGTGGCTCGGGCGTGCTCAACTGGATGATGGGCGAGCCGGACGTGCGGTTCGTGGCGGTGTGCGATCCGCAGAAGAGTCGGCGCGAGGCGGTCAAGAAGATGGTGGACAACCGCTATGGCAACACCGACTGCAAGCTTTACGGCAACATCCGCGAGTTCCTGGCGGAGCGCACGGACATTGACGCCGTGCTCAGCGCCACCGGTGATCGCTGGCACGCGCTGGCCGCCGTGTGGGCGATGCGCGCCGGGAAGGACATCTACTCCGAGAAACCTTCCTCGATGACCATCGCCGAGGGCCAGGCGGTCGTCGAGACCGCCAACCGCTACGCCCGGGTGTACCAGACCGGCACCCAGCGGCTCAGCGAGGCGAATTTCGTCTTCGCCATCGAACTGGCCCGCAGCGGCCGGCTCGGCAAGGTCCACACCACCTACGCGCACATCGCGCCCTGGGACGCCGCTGCGATGCGCCACGACTGGTTGGCCGCCCAGCCCGAACCCGCCAAGGAGGAGTGCGACTGGGACCAGTGGCTCGGCCCTTGTCCCTGGCGGCCCTACAACGCGGAATACACTCGCGGCGGCTGGCGGGGCCACTACGACTTCCACACCAGTTGCATCGGCGAGTGGGGGGCGCACACCTTCGCGCAGGCGATGGCCGGCATTGATCAGCTCGACACCGCGCCGGTTCATTACCAGTACGTGGACAACGCCGACGGCGACGGCATGGTCACGACCTTTGCCAACGGCGTGAAGATGATCCTCTCGCGCGGGGACAAACACTGGCGCGGTTCCTGTGGCATGCGCTTCGACGGCCCGGAAGGCTGGGTCGCCGTGGCCGACGGCTACTCCCGTCCGGAAGTCTCGCGGCCGGAATGGCTGGCGGATTTCGACAAGATCGTTCGCGACTACATGGCCCGAACCCAGCGCCCGATGAGCCACGTCCGCGACTTCTTCAACTGCGTCAAATCCCGTCGCCGGACCGTCGCCCACCCGATGGTCATGCACCGCTCGATGACTGCGGTGCATGCCGCAAACATCTGCATGTGGCTGAAGCGCGACCTGAAGTTCGACCCGGTGAAGGAGGAGTTCATCGGCGATGCCGAGGCCAACCGGCTCCGGTCCCGGGCGATGCGGGAGCCGTACATTTTCTGAACCCGGAGGCCGTCACCTTCAACCCTTGTATGACCATGCTTAAATCCTCTTTGCCCCTCGCCCTCGTGGCGGTCCTGCTGGCCGCGTCTCCCAGCCTGGCCCAGCAACCGACCCCGCTGCTCACCCGGTCCGAGCCCGAACTGCTCGCGGTGCTGGCGGCGGCCGAATCGACCCGCAAGCAGAAGGCCGACGCTTGCCGCGAGCTGTCCGTGATCGGCACCCGGAACGCCGTGCCGGCGCTGGTGGCCTTGCTGCCCAATCCGGACCTGAATCACATGGCCCGCTATGCGCTCGAGACGCTTCCCGATCCGGCTGTGGACCAGGCGCTCCGCGCGCAACTGAGCACCCTCAAGGGCCGGCCGCTGGTGGGAGTCATCGGTTCGATCGGCGTGCGCAAAGATGCCGAGGCCGTGCCCGCGCTGACCCCGTTGCTCCAGAATGCTGACCCGGACGTCGCCCAGGCGGCGGCGCGCGCGTTGGGTCGGATTGGTACCGGGCCCGCGGTGTCCGCCCTCATGCAGGCGGTCGGCGAAACCCCGGAGGCCAACCTCGTCGCCTTTTGCGAGGGACTCGGGCGCGGCGTGGACGCGCTGTTGGCGGCGGGCCAGCGGCAGTGGGTGGCGGAGATTTGCGCCAACTATCGCAACACCAGTCTGCCCCATCAGGTGCGCTCGGCGGCGTTACGCGGCGCCATTCTCGCAGCCGGGCAACCGCAACAGGCGCTCGTCGCCAGTCTGGCTGATGACGAGTACATCCTCTTCGCCACCGCCGTGCGCGTGGCTCAGGAACTGCCCGGTCCGGAGACCACGCGAACGCTGACGGCCAGCCTGAAGAGCCCGTCACCGGATCGGCAGATCGTCCTCCTCCAAACGCTCGGACTGAGCGGCGATGCCGCGGCGCTGCCGGCCATCACCGAACTCACCCGGTCGCCCGCCAAGCCCGTGCGGCTCGCCGCGGTGCGCGCCCTGCCCATGCTCGCCCATGCCGCCGCCGTGCCGGACCTCGCCGGCCTCGCGGCCGATCCGGATCGAGAGATTGCCCAGGCCGCCCAGGACGGGCTGGCGAGCCTCCCCGGCCCGCAAGCCGACGCGGCCATCACGGCGTTGTTGGCCAGTGACGCCCCGGCGCAACGCGCGCTCGGCTTGGAACTCATCGGCAAGCGGCGCCTCACCCAGGCCATGCCGGCAGTCATCAAGGCAACCCAGGATCCGGATGCCGGCGTGCGGGTCGCAGCCATCCGCCGCCTGGGCGAACTGGGTGCGGCTGCGGAAGTGACGACGCTCGCCGGTGTCCTGGCCGGGGCGAAGTCCGGCGCGGAGGTCGCGGCGGCGGAACAGGCGTTGAGCGCGCTGGCCGTGCGGGTGGAGAATCCCGCCAGGACGGTGGCGTTGGTGCGGTCCCGCCTGACCGGACTCGACGCGGCCAAGGTGGCCGCCCTGTTGCGCGTGTTGGGCGCGGTGGGCGGGCCGGAGGCCCTGGAAGTCGTGCGGGCCGCGCTGGGCAGTCAGGATGCGGCCGTGCGCGCGTACGCCATCCGCGTGCTGAGCGATTGGCGCACGGCGGACGCCGCGCCGGACCTGCTGGCGCTGGCCAAATCAGCGGCGAGTCCGAACGACAAGATGCTCGGCCTCCGCGGCTATCTCGGCTTCGCGTCGAACCCGGATTTGCCGGTGGACCAGCGGCTCGCCATCTGCCGCGAGGCGGCGGCGGTGGTGCAGCGGCCGGAGGAAAAGAAGCTGTTGCTCGGCGCCCTCGGCAGCATCAAGCACCCGGAGGCGGTTGAAATGATCGTCCCGCACCTGCAGAGTGCCGACACCAAGGAGGAAGCGGTGGCCGCCCTGGTGGCGGTGGCCGATGAACTCCTCAAGTGGAACGACGCCTCCGCTGCAGCGACCGCGGCCAGGCTCGTGGCGCCGCTGGAAGCCGCAGGCCAGGCAACCAGCAACGCCGAACTTGCCCGGCGCGTGAAGACGCTTACCGAGCGCGCCCAAGCCAAGGCCCGGTAACCCGCCGCGATTTGCCCGGAGCGGGCCGCGAGTGCGCCAACCTGCTCGCGGCCCGATTTCTCCGTGCTCCGGCGGGCCCGCCCTGTCGGCGCCACTGAGCCGGAACGATTCCATTGAAGGCGGGGTGGAACGGGCCGCTGGCCCGTTCGGTCGGGCGACCCGCCCGACCGTTGAGCGCACGCTGCTGCCACTGAAGGGTGTGGGGCTGCC
>CAYNCT010000103.1:0-12442 GCA_964396005.1 uncultured Verrucomicrobiota bacterium
TACGTCTGGGCATCCCGCGGCGGCGGGTCGGACGATGGCGGCGGTGCGGTTTTCAACTCGTTTGGTTCTTGCTGCATAGTCTTGGAGCGACTCCTGCGGGCTCAGCGGCTGGATGAAATCGTCAGCCCGGCCATGCGTTGTCCCAGTTCGGGGGCGCCCGTGCGCTGGAGCGGGTAGATCACGATGGATTGGGCGGCGTGGTCGGCGGCTGCGTTGCGACGCCGCTCTGTCGCCACGGCGCGGTCTCGGGCGTTGTCATCCGGCCGGTATTTTTCGTGAAGCCGCCGGTGTTCCTCGGCCCTCGCGACGTCACCCAACTGCCGATAGATGAGCGCGAGGTTGTAGTGCGCAGCGAGGTTTTCCGAGTCGAGCGCCAGGGTCTGTTCAAACCGCCGCGCCGCTTCGCTCAATAACTCCCGGTGCCGCGCCAGATCGGTGCGTTCCGCCTTGGCGCGTTCAAAGAGCGTTTGCCCCAACTCGTTGATGACCTCGTAGTCCCTGCTGAAATCGAAGCCCCGGGCGATCAACGCCGGGTCGCGGTCCTCGAGGATGCTGGTGAACTCGCGGATCGCCTCGTCAAGGAAGCCGTTCTGTTTGTTCACCAGGCCGTTGAACCACGCGACCAGCCAGCGCGGCGCGGGCGGATCAGCACGGGAGGCGCGCTGGAGCGCCAACACCGCCTCCTCCAGCCGGCCCTCCTTGAAATACACCCGGCCCAGGTTCACCGGCCCGTCCCAGCGTCCCAACCGTTCCACCTCTCGAAAGGCGTGCTCGGCCTGGACCAACTCCCCTTTTTCGCTCCCCTTGTCGCCTTCCAGGAACAAGCCGATGCCGTAGTCATTCCAGCGCTGCCACTCCGGGATGGGCGAAGGCGCATTCGGGACGGCAGCCCCGGTCGCGCCGACTACGGGAAAAACCACCACGTCGGAGGCAAGCGTCGTAATGGGCAAGTCGTTCGTGATCGCGAAGGGCTGGCCGTTGGTCCACCCGTGCCCGAGGAAGTAGTTCACGTAAAGGGTGTCGAACTTGCGGTACTGCAGCTTTACCTCGACTCGCAGCGAATCTGCCGCGTCCTCCGGCACGGTGAAGGCATAATGCGCCACCCGGGCGGCGCCCGGGTTGATCTGGTTGTTGTACAACGGCGTGAAAATGTCCTGCGGATTCCGGCGGTCAATCCGACGGCCGTCCTTGTCGAGCATGTAAACGTTCAGGAAGTGCGCCCACGGATCCACTTCCCGGTGCGGCCCAAGGCCCCCGCTGCGGCCAATCACCTCATCGCCGCTAACGGCCTTTACGTCCAGCCAGGTTTCATTCGAGTCCGTGGTGCCCTGGGTGTACTGGTGGCCGAGTTTGAGGGTGCGCACGACCACTTCCAGCAAATAGGTTGCGCCCCGTTTGAGCGCTGGCACCTCCGGCCGCAACGGGGCCGTCAGCGGGCTGTCCACCGTCCCCCCCTCCTTGATCCCGAAAATGTCCACCCGGACCGAGTTGGTCAGAAAGTCCTGGTGGCGCTTGACGATGTTCGTCTCGCCGCGCAGGTGCGGCAGAGCGGTGTTCGCGGCCGGAAACAGGTGGTCATGAACGCTGAGGACCCGGTTGGTCGCGTCGAAAAACCGGGCCCCGAAGTCCTGCGACGGTTGCAGCGGCATGTGGCACCCGGCGCAATTCCCGGTGGCGTGTTCGGGGTAATAGAAGCTCCGCGCGCCATGCCCGGAGACGCCGCTCAACAGAAAGCTGTCGTAGCTGTTCTGGCCGCGCAGCCAGTCTTTGTAGTGATTAAGTTCCCTCGGGATGCTGACCTTGTGGCAGGTCGAGCAGAACTCCGCCGTTCGGTGGAGCGGCTTCAGGAAAGTCTTGTTGTGAAAGGCCGGCTTGGCCTTGACGAGTTGCCGGTTGAGAAAGGCCAGCGCCTTGTTGCTGCTGAAGGCAAACGGGTAATGCACCGGTTCCTCGATGGTGTAATCGCCGTTCCCGATGCTGCTGTTCACGTTCACGATCGAGTGGCACGCGGTGCAGGTGATGCCCGCTTGCGAAGTTGGGTGTTTTTCCAGGTCGAAGTCCGGATCGTTGAACGCCCCGCTGAAGAACGGCACGGGGTCATGGCAACCGGCGCACCAGCGAGAGGCATTGACGTTCCCGTCCCGCCCCAGCGCCACCGCGCGCGTCTCCTTGATGCTGAAGAGATAGGCCGGGTTGTTGAACGAGCTGAAACGGTGCGCGCTGTGGAACCACGATTCGTACACGTCGGGGTGACATTCCATGCAGTACCGATCCATCATCAAGGTCTCGGCCGGAATGAAGTTCCCGGACGCCGTGCGCGCGGCCGAGGGGTGGAAGTATTTCGCGCCTTCCTCCGGGCCGCGCACATTCCACGTGCGCGGATCCGTGGTATGCAGGGCCACCATCGCGCCCGCTCCCACCAACATCGCCACACTCCACGCCAGACCCACCCGCCACTTGATTTTCACCCCGGACAGCCGGTGGAGGATGTACAGCCAGACCACCGCCACCGGCGCGATCACGTGCGCCCAGTAAGCCACCGCCCGCGCCTGGGGATGCTTCAGTTCGAACCCCTCCACCCGCATCAGGACCAGGCCGCTGCCCAGCACCACCACGCTGGCCCAAAACAGGGCCCACCCCAGCCGGATGGCCATGCGATTCTTGCGCCCCCGGGTGTTGCGAATGTGCGCCCAGCAAAACGCGATGAACGGCACCAGCAGCACCAATCCGAGGAGCAGGTGCGCCAGAAACATGAGCTGGTAGAAGTAGTTCTGGTAGGAAAGCCCGTGGAGCCACTCCAGAAACGTGATCGCCAGCAGGTACGCGGAATTGGCCCCCAGCACGGCCGCCAGACCGAAAAGACCATAGAGAACCCACCGCAACTTCGGTCCCACCGCCCGCTGGTAGGGACGGCGGACCGCAGGCGGGGGCGGGGGCGTCCCCGCCGGTGAACTGCTTTCTGCCATAGAGTCGAATCGCTTACGCCGACTGCGTTCCACGCTTATCATGCCTCCCGCCGGCCCATCCTGTCGGTCGGGGCGAGCAGCCGCCGGACCGGGGCGAACTGCGGGCGGGCAGGGGTAAGAAGCATCATGGCCGTCTGGCCAAAGCTGCTGAAGGCCGGAACCTCGTCGCTGGCTGTGCCGCTACCGAACCGAAAATTCCGACCGCCTTTGACTGGCGCACGGCCGGGCTCCCGCTACTCTGCGAGCCGCTGGCGATGAGCAAACAAGGTGTGCTGTTGGTCAACCTGGGGTCCCCCGACTCGCCGTCGGTGCCCGACGTGCGGCGGTACCTGCGGGAATTCCTGATGGACGGTCGCGTCCTCGACGCGCCCTGGCCGATTCGCTTCGCGGTCGTGCATTTCGCCATCCTGCCGTCGCGCCCGAAGCAGTCCGTCGAGGCGTACCACCAGATCTGGACCCGGGACGGCTCGCCGCTGGTGGTGACCAGCCAACGGGTGCGGGCCGCACTGGCCGCGCGCGTGCCAGTGCCGGTCGAACTGGCCATGCGCTACCAAAACCCGTCCATCCCGGCAGCGCTGGCGCGGTTGGCCGCGCAGGGCGTGGACCGCTTGTTGCTCATCCCGCTGTTCCCCCACTTCGCCATGTCGAGCTACGAGACCGCCGTCGAGCGGGTGCGGGAACTCATCGCTCGTCAGCAGCCCGGCCTGACGCTCGAAGTTCAGCCGCCCTATTACGACCATCCTGACTACCTGGACGCCTTGGTGGCCAGCGCGCGCCCTCAACTGGACCGGGGCTTCGACCACCTGCTGTTCAGCTTCCACGGCATTCCTGAACGCCACCTGCGCAAGTCCGATCCCACCGGCGGGCATTGCCTGAAGGTTCCCAACTGTTGCGAAACGCCCAGCCCCGCTCACGCCACGTGTTATCGGGCCCAGTGCCTGCGGACCGTTGCCGGCTTCGTCCAACGCGCGGGCATTCCCCAGGGCCGCTACTCGGTCGCCTTCCAGTCCCGACTCGGACGCGACCCGTGGTTGCAGCCGTACACGGACCGGGAGTTGGAGCGCTTCGGCACGGCCGGCGTCCGGCGGCTGCTCGTGATCTGTCCGGCTTTCGTTTCCGACTGTCTGGAGACCCTCGAGGAAATCGGCATGCGCGGCCGCGAGACCTTCCAGCACGCCGGGGGCGGTGAATACGAACAAATCCCCTGCCTCAACGAACATCCCCGCTGGATCGCCACCCTCGAAGGCATGGTGAACCGGTTTCTCTCAGGGGCTCCCGCTTCCGCGGCCGCGACGGCGACTGTCACGCCATGAAACTCCCCCGAACGCGAGGCTGTTTCGTTTGCGGTGTGGCCAATCCACAGGGGCTCAATCTGGAGTTCCGCTCGGTCGGAGATGCCGTCGAGGCGGACGTCACATTCCGCGCCGAACACGTCGGCTTCCGTGACACCGTCCACGGCGGACTGCTGGCCACGGTGCTGGACGAGGCCATGGTCTGGGCGTGCGGGGTGCAAACCGGCGCCTTCGCTTATTGCGCGGAATTGACCACGCGTTTCCTGCGTCCCGTCAGGCCCGGGGTACCGCTGCGGATCACCGCCAATCTCACCGCCAACAAGCGCGGCCGGCTCTTCGAACTGGCCGGCGAATTGCGCGTGCTGGACGGAACCGTCCACGCCACCGCGAGCGGTAAGTACCTGCCCATCCCGGCGGACGCCCTCGCCCCGATGCTGACGGATTTCGTGGGCGACGTCCGTCCGGTCCTCCAGCGGTGAACGGGCATCTTGGTCCGGCGCGGAGAGCCCGCGGCGGAACGCCAAGCAGACGCGGGCGCAAAACCCCGGAGGCCACGGCTGAGCCGGGCTCTCAGCCAGAACGATTCAATCGAATGCGAGCTTGAAGGGTCCAGTGGCCCGTGCGGTCGGGCGACCCGGCCGACCGTCGAACGTCCGAGGCTGCCACTGAACGCCGTGGGGCTGCCGTGCGCACGGCTGGTCGGCAAGTAGCCGGCCAGAAAGGCCAGGTTGGCTGTTCCACCAAAAACCTACTCCATCGTTCCGGCTCAGTGGCCGGCCTACAAGCCGGCGAGGATCTCCTTCACTCGTTTCCAAGCCGCCTCGCGCGCTTTCTTGTTGGCCTCGTTGGCGTCAGGGGCCTCGCCGGCCCGCATGAAGCCGTGGCCCGCGCCGTCGTAAATCACGGGCTCGAACTTCTTGCCCGCTTTCTTCATCAGCGCCTCGGTCTGGGGAAGGGTCGCGTTCACGCGAGCGTCGTTGCCGCCGTGAAACCCGTAAATCGGCGCAGTAATGCGCGCCAGGTCGGTCTCAGCCTCGGGGCCGGAACCGTAGAACACGAGGCCGGCCTTGAGGCCCTGCGAGTGGGTGGCGAACCGGAACGTCTGCGAACCGCCCCAGCAAAAGCCACCCACCACCACCTTGCCGTTGGCCGCGGGCAACTTGCCCACATAGGCGACCACCGCCTGAAGGTCCGCCGTGATTTGGTCAGGAGGCAATGCCGCGATGGCCCGACGCACCGCGTCACCCGAGCCCAACTCCGCCGTCCCGCCGCCGCCCGGCGCCGCGCCGGAGAGCAGATCCGGCGCAATGGCGATGTAGCCGGCCTCGGCCAGTTGGTCAGCCACGCCGCGCACCCATTCGGTCAGGCCGAAGATTTCGTGGATGATCACCACGGCGGTGGCCTTTTCCTTCACTTCAGGAAAGGCGAGGAAGCAATTCACTTCCCGGTCCCCGTGCTTGACCTTTACCCACTCCAGATGGCGGGGCGAGTTGTCGAGCCTCGGTTTGGCCCAATCTTGGGCCACTGCAACCGATGCCGCCCAGACGGCGGCGCTGATGATGATCTGACGGAGTCGTTTCATGTCGGGTTTGAGTTGGCTTGTGCCGGCAGCGGACGTTTCAGCCCGCATCGCGCAAGGTGTTCCGGAATCCGGCTTTGTCGAATCGCGGACGCCGGGCTGCAGACCGTTGGCGCTCCGCAACGGCCGGCCCGCCCCCACGCGCGGCCCGGCTTGACCGCGGTCAAGTGCCCCCGTTCAAATTCGCCGTCCACTGGCCGGCGCAACGGACCTTGCGGAAATGAACACCGAGCAACTTTACCAGGAACGCCTCAGCCGCTACGTCGCGGCCCTGCGCAACGAGAAACCCGATCGCGTGCCCATCCGCCCCTTTGTCGCCGAGTTCACGGCACGCCATGCCGGCTTCACCTGCCAGGAGGTGGCGCACGACTACACCAAGGCCTTCGAAGCGGCCATCCGCACCGCCCGGGATTTTCAGTGGGACGCCATCGTGCCCAACATGGTTTATGTGTGGACCGGACTGGCGCAGGCCACCGGACTGCGGTACTACGGCATTCCCGGCATCGGCATTCCGCACACGACCGGCTTCAATTACATCGAACCGCCCGAGGGGCAGGCATTCATGCGCGAGGACGAGTATGACGCCCTGATTGCGGATCCCACCGGGTTCCTTTACGACATCTGGCTGCCCCGGGTTTCGACCGAAATGTGCCGGCCCGGCGCCCCCGCCACCCGGCGCAACCAGCTCGCCCTGGTCAAAAGCGCGATGGCCATGCTCTCGTATTTTTACGCCTTCGGGCCGCAGATTCAGCGAATGCGCACCGAGTGCGGCTGCGCCTCGGCGATCGCGGGCATCTTCAAGGCGCCGTTCGACATTCTCGCCGACAAGCTGCGCGGTTACGTCGGGCTCACGATGGACATGCACACCCAACCGGACAAGGTGCTCGCGGCCTGCGAGGCGCTGATGCCCCACCTGGTGCATGTGGGGCTCACGACAGCGGACCCCGCCCGGCTGGTGCCCATCGGCTTCTGGATGCACCGCGGCTGCGTGCCTTTCATCAACCCCAAACAGTTTGCATCCCACAACTGGTCCACGCTCAAGCCCTGCATCGAGGAGTTCTGGAAACACGGCCACCAGACGCTGTTCTATGCCGAGGGCAAGTGGCGGCATCACTTCGACGCCTTCCGCGAACTGCCCGAGCGCAGCATCGTCTTCCACTGCGACCAGGACGACATCTTCGAGGTCCACCAGCGGCTGCACGACCGCTTCGCCATCAGCGGCGGCATCCCCAACGTGCTGCTGAGCTTCGGCACGGAGGGGGAGGTCCGCGATTTCACCGCGCGCGTCTTGCGGGAAGTGGCGCCCGACGGCGGCTACATCCTCGACGCCGGCGCCATCATGCAGGACGACACCAAGAGCGAGAATCTGCGGGCCATGACGGAGGTCGGCCGCGAACTCGGGGTCTATTCCGCGCCGGCGTACACCCCCGCGCTCGTTCCGCCGGCGGACCTGCCATCGTCGGTTGCATCTCGCCGACAAGTCCCGGGTCTGGCCGGGCGGCCGGCTCCCCATCCCCGGCCCGGCGTGTGCTACCCGTGGGAGGACAAGGTCAAGGAACTGCCCGAGATCACCGGTGACAAGGAGCTCCTCCAGCGGGTGTGGGCGGACGTTGATGCCTTCGGCCACGTGTACATCTGGCAATTGCTCCTGAGCTTTTGACCACCGCCGCGCCGGCGCTGATGCGCCCGTTCATCCGGACGCCGATTCCCGACCTCCGGGCCGCCGGCGATAGTGCAGAATGTCGAACTCCGGCGTCTCGCGCAGCGAGCCGACCAACTCGAAGCTGTCCTCAAACGGCGGGAAAAACACATCGCCGTCCACCTCGCGCTTGACGAGCGTGAGATACAGTTCCGCGCACAGCGGAAGACCTTCCGCATACACCTGCGCGCCGCCGCAGATAAAGATCGGCTCGGGAAGATCCATGTCCGTCAAAGCGGCCAACGCCGGCGCGAGCCGGACGCGCTCATCCGCCAAACCGTGCCGACTCAACACCACGGTGGTGCGCCCCGGCAGCGGGCGGCCGATGGACTCGAACGTCTTCCGCCCCATGACCAGCGTGCCACCCATCGTCACCTGCTTGAACCACTTGAAATCCTCGGGCAGGTGCCAGGGAATCTGGTTGCCGCGTCCGATCACGCGATTGCGGGACATCGCGGCGATGGCCTTGAAATCTTTCATCGCGTCCCGCTCCCGGCCGGGGCCGCGGTTCGCCCCGCCAGCCCCCGGTTGGCCCGGCCTCTCGGTGATTCCAACGGCGGGTTCGGCCGCAACAGTCGCCGCGCCTCGCGCACGACCTTCTCCCACTGGAACGCCGGGCCCGGGTCCACCTTGTCCGTCTGAATGTGCCAGTGACCGAGCAAGCCCTGGTAGCTGGCGAGCTCCGCGTCCGGGAGCTTGGTCGGAACCACCCGTCCTTCCGCGTCGCGTGGATAATCGCACTTGAGTTGCGGGAAGATCCGGCAGAGCGCGGCGGTCAACCGGCTCAACGCCCGATACTGCTCGGGCGTGAAGTCGTACTGCTCCAGCTCGATACCCTGAATCCGCCCCCGCAGCCGCTCCGCGCGGGCCGGCCGCCCCACGAAGCCCGGCGTGCGCAACCCGCCGTCGCCGAAGCGCTCGGGAATGGTCACGCGAACGGCGCCGTCGGGCTCGACCCGGTACCATTCGTCGAGCGCCTGCGCGCGACCTGGCGGATAGGCGCCGATTTGGGCAATCTCGATGCCCACCGACCGGGAGTTGGAAATGGTGGCGTGCCAGGCGCGCTCCTTGAGGTCGAGCGTCTGATAGATCGTGCCGTCCAGATCGAGCAGGAAATGAACGCTCAACCCGCGCAGATCGTGGAGCACTTTGAAGCACTGGCGGCTGGTGCCGCAGGCGTCGAAGTGAATCACAAACTGGTCCACCACGTTGGTCAGCAACCCGAGGTCCCACCCGCCCCCGCGAACTCGTTCAACCTGCTCGGGCGTCAGCCGATCGCGGCGTAGCCCGTAGCGATTCGGCGTTTCCAACGCCTTCACTGCACGCGCGGAAGCGGCCCAGTCCGCCTCGGCCAGACCACTGAACCGTCGCTCGACCCGATAGGCATCGTAGCCGCCGGGATCCAGCCACGTCACCACCGGTGTGCCCGTGTGGAAGAATTGCCCGGCCACGATGATTTCGTCGCCACTGCGCGGCGCCCGCGTACCCGGAAGCGGAGGAGTCTGGCAAGCGGACAAAAGCACGATCGCCAGCGCGAGGCCGCCGCGGCGCGCCGCTCGCCGCCCGCGAGCCAGCCCAACGGCGTGCAGGCAATCCAACCACCGACCGTGGACGGGGCGATTCATGAGAGTTCTTCGTTCAGCGCACCGGCCAGACGCTCGTACTGGGACAGCGAATTGTAAAGCTGGGCCGAGACCCGCAACAGGCGCCGTGGCGGAGCCGGCCACGGGATCACCGGCACTTCGATACCGTGCCGCTCGAGCAGCCGATCCTGGAGTGGATCGAGATACAACGGCGACCGGGCCGGACTGGGATCGGCCGCGTCCGGCAGTGGCAACGCTGCCAGGGCGCCTATCATCGTGTCCAGGCAAGGGACCGTGCGGCCGCGAGAGCGGCAGAGAAGTTTGCGCGCCGCGAGAGCCAGGTTGCGATTGTGACGCATGACCGCCGGCCAACCTCCGGGCAGCAATCCCCCGACGACCCGGATCGCCTCGGGCACCGACAGGAACGCCGAGGGATCTCCCGTGCCCGTCCAGCCAAACTCAATCAGGAACCGCGACCGGTCCCTGCGCGACGAGTTGGCGCCGTGGCTGATGATCAACGGCCGAATCTCCGCCTGTCGGTCGCGCCGCACGTGCAGAAAGGCTGCCCCCTTGGGTGCGCAAAGCCACTTGTGACAGTTGCCCGTGTACCACGCAGCCCCGAGCGAGCGCAAATCGAGAGCCGCCATCCCCGGCGCGTGCGCACCGTCCACCAGCGTCTCGACCCCGCGGGCAGCCAGCTCGCGCACCAGGCGTTTCACCGGCAGCACCAGCCCCGTCGGGCTGGTCACGTGATCCACCAGGGCCAGCCGGGTTCTCCGGGACACACCCGCCAAGACCGCTTCCACCACCTCCTCCACTCGGCGCAAGGGGAAGGGCACTCGGACCACGACCACCTTCGCCCGCGCTTGGCCGGCGACGAAATCCAGCGCGTTGCGACAGGCGTTGTACTCGTGGTCGGTAACCAGCAATTCATCGCCCGCGCATAGCCGGAGCGAGCGCAGGACCGTATTTACGCCGGCCGTGGCATTGGGCACGAAGACCAGGTCGCCAGCTTCGGCGCCCACAAAACGGGCGAGGGCCGTTCGCGCAGCGTCCAGCAGCGACTCGAGCTCGCGAACGAGGAATTGAACGGGCTGGCGTTCCAGCCGGTCGCGGAGCGCCTGCTGGTATTCCAGGACCGGCCGCGGGCAACTGCCGAACGAGCCGTGGTTCAGGAAGATTACGCGCGGGTCCAGCGGCCAAAGAACAGGGTCGAACCCCGTCACTGCCCCGCCGGAAGGCGCGCCCGGGGCGGCCGAGGAAGCAAGACGCGGGCTAGCCCCGCGGGCCGCAGGGCCCCCCTTGGAACAACGCGAATCCCGCACGGCACCGCCTATGGGATCGGCCAGCCGCCGTGGGTTGCGATGGTTTCGTCAATCCGCGCCATCAGGTCGCGCGTCTCGCCGAGGGCGTAAATCATGCGGGCATACGCGGTGATCTCGTCGAAGGACAGCGTTCGCTTCGGTTTGCCCTTTTCCTTCACCCAGCGATCAATCAACCAGCGTTGCGCCGGATAGTAACCCCCGATGGGAAACTTCCACACCGCTTCGGGCACGTCCTCGAAGTATTGCCGGTCGTTGATCCACACGCGGCCCTTTTGCCGGGCTTGCGCTGGCTGATAGCGCACCCCGTTGACTTCGTTGTCGCCGGGCACCGGAAACACCGGCCCGCGCCCTTCGCCTTCGTTGCGGGCGTGGAGATTGACCAGTCGCCAGCCGAAATCCGCCAGCGCCCGAAACAACTCCCAGTTGCTGGTAAGGGGAAGCCTCGGGAAGTCGGCGCGCAGAAACTCCGCGTAGCGCTCGCGATAGGTGGGGCTGTGAAACACGGCGTAGGCGTAATTGAAAATCAATTCCGGCCCGACCTCGCGCCTGCCCGGACGGCCCAGGCCGTCCGGCACAAACCTGACCTGCAATCTCGCGCAGAGGTCCTGGATGAATTCGGCGCTCAAGTTCGGACGACGGCCATTGTCGTGCGCGAACAAATCCTCCTCGGGCAGCTTGCCGTTGGGGTAGAGGTAAAGGGGAAAGACGAAGTTTCCTTCCTTGGCCGAAGTCGAATGGAGCACCGACATCCGGTTTGTTGCGAAGAAATGAGTAGCATTTCCACCACCCTCGACTCGTCGCACAGTGATGAGAGACACGTTCGTCTCTAACATGTGGCGCATCAGGTGATACCGATGGTCACCGCGTTCGATCATCACCTTCTCATAATATACATACCGCACATCGAATGGTCGGAACAACAACGGCCTCACGGAGTTTGCTGGATCACCAGACAGTTGCTTGCGCGCTTCGGTGAAGTCCCAGTGCAGAGCTTTCTTGATTCCAAACCGCTCAATTGCTTGATCCACTGGCAATGAAAGAATCGCACGAAACTTCCTGACCAAGGCTCGCTCTTCAAAGTCCACGAGCAGGTAGTCCTTGCGCGTCGCAATTCCCCAACCACTCACCGGCATCATCTCCGTCACCTTCCAACCGCGTGAGTATTCTTTAAGCCGCTTCGTGTCCTGGGGAATGAAAAGGTAATGCGGCGCAGCGGGTTCGAGTTTCCTCCACCTGGTGTTCTCAACGTGATGCTCCTCAAGCCAGTCGTATTTCGTCTGCCGCTGCGCGCCCCAGAGGTCGCAATGATGAACGGTGGCCGGCGGTTTTCCCGTTGCCGCCGACGTTAGTCGGCTCACTTTCGTTTGAGCGGACTCACGTCCGCTGCCCCGGGGAGGGTGCTTCACAAAAATCCCAATCGCCACGCCCTGCTGAATGTCGAGAATGTTTTTGTCCGCCTCGCCGGTGCCCGGCACTCTTTCCTTCTTCTTCGAATTGCCGTGCAGATCCAGCACGTAAATCTCGTCGAAGGTCTGCATGAGATGCTGCCTCATGCCGCGAAAAGTCGGGTTGTCCAGATAGCCGTGATTGGTGATGAAGGCAAGAATGCCCTGGCCGGTCTGCGTGATGCGCCACTGCGCCCAGCGAAGGAACTTCACGTAGTCGTCTTGAAGCCACTTCGGATTCTTTTCGCCGAGCGGTTGGCCGTCGCAGAAGTGGTAGTCGCGGACGAGTTTTGAAATCCACTCTCCCTTGTTCGCGCTGTGGCCAGAATACGGCGGATTGCCGAGCACCACGAGGACGGGCTGGTGCTTCTTGATCTCGTAGGCAGAGTTGGCTTCATCGCTCAAAGCGCGCAGCGGGCCGAGTTGTTCGGTGGCGCGCTCCAAATCCTCGAGCGTGTTCGTCAGGAAGATGTTTACACGCTCGCCGGCCCGCGGTTCATAGCAGGTTGTTGAAAAAGTCTCACGAGACATTGAACACGACGAGTTGAGATGC
>CAYNCT010000104.1:0-12050 GCA_964396005.1 uncultured Verrucomicrobiota bacterium
GCTGAGCCGCGCATTGCGGATTTGCTGGTTGATGTTCTCCAACTGATTCTCCTGCGTCCGGAACCCGAAATCCTCGATGCCGCGGTGGGTCAGCAGCAGAACGTTGCGCGCCTGCTGCAGCGCCGGCTCCAGCAACTCGAGGTCGGCCACCTTGAGGTCAATGTCCGTCAGCCGCGGGTCCGGAATCCCGTCCCGGTCGCCGGCCGCCCGGAAGCGAATCCACGCCGTGTTGAGCGGCATGTAAATGGTTTGGTTCTTGCGCCAGAACGCCCAGTTGCCCCGGCGCCCCCAGCCGCGCTGCCGTTGCGGCCCTGCTTGCGGCTCGTTCTTCCGCTGGGCGTCCAGTTCCCGCTGGCGGCGGTCTTCCTCGCCCTCGTATCGCTCAAACATGCCGACGATGGTGAAAGGCTGGGAATTGATCAGGATGGTTTCGCCGATCGGAATAACTTCGCGCCCCAGTTCCTCCGGCGAACCGAACAGGTCATCGCGGATACCAGTGCCGATAACGCACACCGGATTGGCCTGCTCCTCGTCCAGGTCGGTGAAGAACCGGCCATGCGCCAGCGTGTGGAGATTCATCTCGAGCACCGCCGGCCACACCCCGACGCATTCGGAGGGCCAGGTCCGCTTTTCACCCCGGCTGAGAATCACGTCGTTCACCGCCATCTCGGGCGACACCAGCCGCAGCAGGGGCGCGCTCTGACGCAGGGCGAGAACGTCCGCCATCGTGCGCCCCGGAGCCTGCGCCGCGAGGTGTTCCTGCCAGGACGGAACCTCCTGCTGCTCGAGCAACACCTTGTCCGCCCCGCCCATGGCGATCATCGCCTCCTTCATCCCGTTCTCCATGCCCTTGATCAGGGCTGACATCCCGACGAGGCTCGCCACGCCCAGGATGATCCCGAGCATGGTCAGCAGGGAGCGGAACTTGTGCGCCCAGACCTCCTTGATGCCCACCGCAATGGTGTTGAACAGGTTCACGGCTACTCGTAACGCAACGCCTGGATCGGGTCGAGCCGCGAGGCCTTGATGGCGGGCACCAGGCCGGCGAGGATGCCCACGACCACGCTGAAGGCAAACGCCAGCGCCATCGCGCCGGCCGTAATCACCGGCGCGTTGCCGGTGGGGGAGAGCGAGGAAATCGCGACCACCAGCGCCACCGCAGCCGCCAGCCCCGCCAGCCCGCCGAGCACCGCGAGCACCACGCTCTCGACCAGGATCTGGATGAAAATGTCCCCCGTGGTGGCGCCGATGGACTTGCGGATGCCAATTTCACGCACGCGCTCGGAAATGCTGGCCAGCATGATGTTCATGATCCCGATGCCGCCGACGAGCAGACTGATGCCGGCAATCAGGCCACCGCTCAGCCGCGCGTTGCGGATGAACGAGTTGATGTTCTCCGCCCAGTCCTCCTGCGTGCGGAAGGTAAAGTCCTCGATCCCCCGGTGCGTGTTCATGAGCACATTCCGCGTCTGCTGCAGCGCCTGCGGGAGCAGGTCCACGCTTAGAATTTTCAACTCCAGGTTGCTGAGGCGCGGATCGCCTGTGGCCCCGGCCGCTGCGCCTCCGCTCCCGCCAGCGCGCCCGCCAAAGCTGGCGACCGAAATCCCGGAGCGGAACTTCATGTACGCGGTGTTCAACGGCATGTAGATTGTCGCGTTCTTGAGCCAGAAAATGAAATTGCCCCGGCCCCGGCCGCGATCGCGGGTCAGGCCGGAGGTCTCGCCCACGGCGCCGGCCGCCCGGGCCGCCGCTTCGGCTTCGCGCCGCTTGCGATCCTGCTCGCTTTCGTAGTTCTGGAACATCCCGATGATCGTGAACGGCACGCCATTGATGTAGAGCGTCTCGCCCACCGGGATGATCTCGCGCCCGACCTGCTCCGGAGAGCCCCATAGTTCATCCCGCGTGGCCGTGCCGATCACGCACACGCTCCGCGCCATCTCGTCATCGAGGTCGTTGAACATGCGCCCATGCTGCACCGTGTGCTCGCTCAGCTCGAGCGCCACCGGCCAGACACCGCTGCAGATGAAGGGGCGGAAGTTCCGGCCGTTGGCCGAAACGTTCGCCGGCACCCGCATCTCGGGGGAGATCCGCGTCACCAACGGCGCCCCGGCAGCCAGGGCGCGCACGTCATTGATCGTCAGCCCCACGGCCTGGTCGCGGAGATGGCGCTGTTCGGGCGGCAGGTCTTGCGGCTCGACCCGCACCTTCTCCAGCCCGCCAATGGCGATCAGCGCCTCCTTGGCTCCGTTTTCCATGCCTTTCACCAGGGCCGACATCGCTACGAGGCTCGCGACGCCGAGAATGATGCCCAGCATCGTCAGCAGGGAGCGGAACTTGTGCGCCCAGATTTCCCGGAAGCCCACGCCCACCGTGATCCCGATATTTACCGAGGAGTGCCGCACGGCTGCCGTGGAGCCCGCGGGCAGGGAGGGCAGCGAAACCGGCAGGAGCTTCTTCATTCCAGCCCGAACTCGTTCAGGGCGCCGCGCCGGCCGCCGACGCCGGCCGCGCCACCCGGTCCAACCCCGCGAGGGTCAGGTCCACCTTGGTGGCGATCTTGCCGTCGCGAATCTCGATGCGCCGGGGTGTGACCGCGGCGATTTCCGGATCGTGAGTCACCAACACGATCGTGCGGCCCTCGGTGCTGAGTTTGCGAAAAAGCGCGAGGATGGCCTCGCCGGTGTGGGAATCCAGGTTCCCCGTCGGCTCATCCGCGAACACGATGCGCGGGCGGTTGACCAGGGCGCGTGCGATCGCCACCCGCTGCTGCTGCCCGCCGGAGAGCTGACTGGGCCGATGCTTGCAGCGGTTGGCCAGATCCACGGCCGCGAGCGCCTCCATCGCCCGCTCCCGGCGCTCCCGGGCGGAGCAGCCCGCGTAGATCATCGGCAGCTCGACGTTCTGCACCACGTTGAGTTTGGGCAACAGATTGAAGAACTGGAACACGAACCCGATCTTCTGATTGCGGATCGCCGCCAACTGCCGGGGCGTGGCGTTCTGAATCATCACCCCGTCGAGCGTGATGGTGCCCCGGCTCGGCGTGTCCAGACAGCCGAGGATGTGCATCAACGTGGACTTGCCGCTGCCCGACGGCCCGATGATCGAAATGAACTCCCCGACCTCGATGTCCAGCGACACATCATCCAACGCCCGGATTTCCTCACCCCCGAGCTGGTAAATCTTGCTGACGTTGCGGACTTCGACGAGGGCCATGGCAGCGAGGCGGGTCAGGTGCCGCGACCGCCGCCGGCCGGCGCGGGACTCGCGGGCCCGGCCGCGGGCCGGTTGGTCGCGCCGGTCCCCGCGGACACGGCACTGCTGCTGTTGGTTTGACTTGCCCTGACTCCGGCAGTCACCGCCGCAGTGCCCGCCACCGGCTTCAAGGCCGCCATCGCCTTGGACTGCTTATCCCGCTCCTCCTTGGGCAATTCGAGCGCGACCACCTCGCCCGCCGCCAGGCCGGACTGAATCTCCGCGTAGAAGAAGTCGGAGATACCGACGGTCACGTCCCGCCGCTGGAAGCCGTCGGGCGTCTGCACATAGACGTACCGCTCTTGCGCGCCGGTGTCCGGGTTGCGTTCAGTGAAGACCGCGCTCAGCGGCACCGCCACCACGTTGGCCGCCGCCGCGACGGGGATCTTGATGTTTGCCGTCATGCCCGGCCGAATCCGCTCATCCGGATTTTCGATGCGAATCCGCGCGGCGAAGCCCTTGATGTTGTTGCGGATGGTCGCCTGCGGCGCAATCCGCTCCACGATGCCGGTCGCACTCAAGCCCGCCACCGCCTCGATCATCACCTCCACCTCCTGGTCCACGCGCAGCCGGGGCACGTCGGCCTGGTTCACGTGGGCGTTGATGATCATGTAGTTCAGGTCGGCGATGGTCAGCACCTCCGTGCCGCTGTTAAATCCGCCCGAGCCGGAGACCGCCTGCCCCGTGGACACCGGCCGGGTCAGGATCGTGCAATCAAACGGCGCGCGCACCTCGGTCTTGGTCAACCGCTCATCAATCAACGCCAGTTCCCGCTGCGCCCGTTCGAGCGAATTCTTCGCCAGCTCGTAGGTCGTCTTGGTATTGTCGTACAGCTCCTGCGAAATCAACTTCTCCTGCAACAACCCCTGCGCCCGCTCGTAATCACGCGCGGCCTTAGCCAGTTCCAACCGGGCGCGCTCGATCGCTGTCAGGCTCGAGGCCCGCTGCTGCTGGAGTTCCTTGTCATCCAGTTTGAACAGCAGGTCGCCCTGTTTGACCCGGTCCCCCAGGTCCACCGGCAGCAACTCGATGCGGCCGTTGATCTCCGGCTTCACGGACACCTGCTCCGCGGGTGCGATCTCGCCCGCCGCGTTCACCGCAAAGGCGATGTTGGTCTGAATCGCAACGGCGGTCGTCGGCCGCGCGGCCACCGCACCGGCGGCCTGGCGATCCTGCCAGGCCCGCCACTGGGTGAATCCTACGTACCCCAGCGCCACGAGCACCACGAGAGCAATCCATGTTTTCATTCGGTCCAAGACGGGCGAGTGTAGCCGCAACCGCGCCGACGGCAAACGCGCGCCCCCTGGTTGTGAATCGCCGCAAGCGCGGTCGGGAGAGGCGGTCGGTTTCCGGGGTGGCGGCCTGGCGTCTGAGAACTGACGCCCCCGGCTCCTTCTGAATTCAGCCCCGAACGCAGCCGGGGCCGCATCGCCGCCCGGTTCGGAGCTGCCCGCGGCATCGCGATTTGAAACCCCGTTCAGCCGTGGCACTCTTCGGAAACGATGAACCGTCGCCGACTTAACTTCGCCATCTTTGCCCTTGCCCTCGTCCTGGGGCTGGCCAACCCGGGAGCGCCGCTGCTGCTGCTCCGCGCGGCGGAAACGACCACCGTCCGCCATGTGGACCCGGACGGAGCCGCGCGCTGCCTCGGCGACCCCGAGGTGATCATCCTCGACGTGCGCACGCCGGGCGAGTTCAAGGCCGGCCACCTTAAGGGCGCCAGGCTGTTGGATTTCCAGGCTCCCGACTTCGCCCAGAAGTTGGCCCAGCTCGACCGCCAGAAGACCTACCTGCTGCACTGCGCCAGCGGAGCCCGCAGCCGCGCTGCGCTCGACACCTTTCGCCGACTGGGTTTCAAGTCCGTCGTCCACCTGGACGGCGGCCTCAATGCCTGGAAACGCGCGGGCAAACCCATCGAACAGTAGCGCCCGGCCCGGCCCGCTGACCGCCCCCCGGGCGGCGACCGCGGAACCGTCGCAGATCACAAGTGGCGAATCCGGCTCCGGTACTTTTGCAGCAGCCGTTCGTTGTGATCGTCTCCGCTCGTGTTGCTGCTGATGTACATCTCCGGCACCACACCCCGGGCCAGGGCGTTCTCGCACGCCTGAACCTGGATCAATTGGATGATCAGCAGGCCCATCATGGACGAGGTCGAACCGATCTTGTCGGGCATGCCCGGCAATTGCAGCCAGGCGTCGCCGTTGGGCCCATGATTGTTGATCACCACCTCCGCCACGTCGGCGAGCTTCCGGCCCGAGGAATGCCGCGAGGGCCAGGCGTCGCTCTGCGCCTGATTGAGGATCGCGGCCACGCGCAGGCCCTTCTCGCGGCCGAGCAGCGCCATCTCGATCGGCACGGCGTTGCGGCCCGAATTGGAAACCACCACCAGCACGTCGCCCGGCTCGACCGGATATCGTGCCAGGTGCGCCGCCGCGAAACCGCTTTCCCGCTCCGTGTACGTGGCCTCGATGGCGTTTTCGTGCAGCATGATCCGCGGATCGAGCATCGGCACCGCGTGCGCCAGCCCGCCAGCCCGGTAGAACACCTCCTCCGCCACGAGGTGAGAATGGCCGGTGCCGAACACATACAACCAGCCGTCCCGCGCAAATGCCTCGCCCAGCCAGTCGGCCACCGTGGCGATCTTGGACCATTCGTGCTGGCCAATCCGGTCCATCGTCTCCCCCGCAATCTCATAAAGGCGTTCCATCGCGTTCATCCGCGCAGGGTGGCGGGCCTCGTGCCTTGAGACAATCCCCGAACCGCCAAACGGGCCGCTCGACCGCCACGGCCGGGCCGCAGCCCGGCCTGCCGCCCCTTTCACTCGAGCGAAAGCAGCGTCAACCACCCCGCCGCGTGTTGGTCCTGGGCGACGTTGGCAAATCGGAAAGGCCGGCCGTTGGGCAGCGGATTCACCACCCGAAGGGCCAGAAGCGAAGGGCTCCCCGTCCACTCGTCCGCCGGGAGCTGAACCTGAAACTCGTAATCGCCTTCGCCGGGCACGACCTCGCGCAAGCGCCACGCGGTTGGCCAGGTACGCCGCAAGCGACCATCCCCAGCCAGGTGACCGATTTCCACCGCCCAGTCGGCATAAAAGGGAGCCACGCCGCGATTGCGCAAGGTCACGCTCAGCAATCTCACCCCGCCGGAGGCGTCGCTCAAAGCCGCCGTCACCACACTCAACTCGTACCCCAAGCTGCGAGCTGCCGCCTCCGCCCGCGCGTGTTCCGACGGCGTCAGGCGGCGGGACGTGCTCGAGTCCATGAGCCACGTCGAATGGGTTTCGGCGACACACCTCGCGAAGTCCTGCCCCCGGGGCGCGCAGCCGGCATCGGTCCAGAGACAGGACCACAGTTCCGGCCGGATTTCGCCGCCGATGGGTTGAGAGCGCCACTTGTTCAGCCCCGCAGGTCCGCTCGCGGCGAGCCGGGTCATAAAAAACCACTCATCGCCCCGGCGGCCCGTCGGCAGCGTCGCCCAGCCGAACGAGTCATCATGAAACCCGAGGTCGTAGCCGGTGCTCGGCGCGTAGGCCGGGTCGTTGGTGCCGGCGGGATAGCGGAGCAACACCGGCGTGCGATCGAACGCCGCGTCATAGGCGGCCATCACTTCCTGTTGCACCGCCTTGCTGGCCCATAATTCATTGCGTGGATGCGTGTGCCACTCACCCCAGGTACCCAACAGGCCGGCCGTGATGTAGCCCAGGCGCGGGTCGCCGTCGTAGCGCCTGCCCAGCGCCGCAATGAAGTTCGTCAGCGCCGCTCGCAGCCGGGGATCCTCGTAGTCCGGAGTGGTGATGAGCGCCGGCGGCAGGGGCTGGGTGTTGGTGTTCGTGTACGTATGCGTCTTGAGCCCGGCATCCAGCAAAAACCGGGGTATGCCGGTGGGTTTGCCCGGATACTCCAGCCAGACGCGAAAGATGGCCTGGCAACCGCGGCCCGCCACGTCATTCAAGAATCGCTCCAGCGGCTCCCAGTCGAACGAGTTGGGCCCGGTCATCAAGTCTCGCAGTGGCAGATAGCTGAACTCCAGCGAGTGCGGAAATTCGCGCCCCTGACCCGCATACGGCACAAAACCTTTGAGCGGATTATCCGCCGGCGCCGGCGCCCAGGTCAAGGCGACCGAGCCAGCGCCGGCGACCCGCTCCCGCACCAACTCGCCAGCCGCACCAGCCACGCCAGCCGCAACCATCAACGCCAGCAATCCTGCCGAGGTTCGCCCGGGCAGGTTCATGGCAACTCCCGAACGCGCAGGTTCTTGAACTCAACCGGCGCCCCCTCGGACTCGAGACACAGGTAGCCCGACCGCGGCTCGCACCCGGTGCCGCCAGATACTTCCTCTCCGTTCACCCAGAGACGCACCTCGCCGTTGATGGCTCGGACGTAGTAGTGGTTCCACTCGGGCGTGCCCTTGCTCAGGTGCTTGCGCGGGAAGCTGCGCTGCCCGCCGGGGGCGACCGGCGGAAAGGGCTTCATCGTGGACTTGCCCACGGGAAAGACGTCGCCGTGCGTCGTGAACCAATCGGCCTTCTTGCCGCTCGGCTGCTCGAACTGGCGGGTGTAGCCGTGATCCAGCACCTGCACCTCGATGCCGCCGGACGGGAGTTGGCCCGGTTGGAGCCCGGTCAGCGCCTGCTCGGACGCCCACAGGAACACGCCCGAATTGCCGCCCGCGGTGAGGTGCCGCCACGTCACCACCAGTTCGAAGTTGGTGAACTTCTGACGCGAGCGCGTGACGCCCACCGGCTGTCCCGCGCAGCGAATCACGCCGTCCCGCTCGGACCACGTGTCCGGCGCGCAGTTGACGTTCGTGAAATCGGCCAACGTCAACTCCCGCCAGCCGGGCTCGGTGCCGTCAATCCGGGCGCCGGGAAGCGCCCCCGCCGGGTCGGCTGCGGCCAGCCCCGGGCCGTGAATCAAGATCGCGCCCATCAACAGCGCCCCCACGCGGCGCCAGAAACAGGATTCCTTCATGGCCGGAAGTTACCACCCTGCCCCGTTCTGCCAAGCGCCGCCAACCCGCCCCGCCGTCCTGCCCAATCCGCTCCCTGCCGGCCACCGCTCCCCTTGCCAGTCGCGAGGCAGGCCCACGGCCACGCCGATCCGTTCCCCGGGTGCTTCAGCGCCTCCGTCAACCGCTCCACCGATCAAGCCCGGAACGCCGGCTCCGGCCCCCGCCGCCGGGCCGTGAAGGTGTCCAGAAACAACCTCATGCCCGCGACCAGACTCCGCTGAGTCGTCCCGGCCACCCGATGGAAAGGATTCGCCATCAGGCCGGGGGCGGGAACTGACGGTCGGCCCTGGCGCAGACCTGCCACAGGTTTCCCGGAAACGCTTCCGATCCCCGTCCCGGAAGGCAGGTTCGCGCGGCTTGGCCCAACCGCGCACTTGTAGAAATGCGGCCTCACCCGCCAATCGCGGCCTGCAAGGCGCGATGCGAACACCGCCGGAAACCATCCGCGTGTGTCAAAAGTGAGGACTGACCCCTAAGAGGTCGGCAGCAGGCTTCGGAAGCGATAGCGGCCGGGCTCCACTTCGAGCACCAGCCGGTCACCTTCCACGCGGGACGCACGCACGCCACGGGCGGTAACGGCCGGAACCCGACCCGACAGGACTTCATCCGCTCGGCGCGCGGGGACGTAAACCGTGGCGCGGGTATTGGGCGGCACGGTGATCTGCCAGTCGAACCGGTTACCGTCGCGCTGCCAATCGCTAACAATCCAGCCGTGGGGTGAACGGTGGCTGGCCCGCACGAACTTCAAATCGCCCACCGGATGCGGCTTCATAACGATGTGCTTGAAGCCCGGCTGCGCCGGGTCGGGTTGGATGCCGGCCAGGCATTCGTACAGCCAAATGACCAGGTCGCCCACGAGCATCACGTGGTTGCCGGAGTTCATGGCCGGATCGGCGGTGTCGCCGTTCCATAATTCCCAGACCGTGGTGGCGCCTTTTTCGACCATGTAGCCCCAGCTCGGGTAGGCCGTGTTGGTGGCGAAACCATAGACGAGGTCGGGCCGACCGCCGGCGGTAAGCACGCGATTGAGCCATTGCCCGCCCACCAGGCCGGTGCCGATGTGGCCCCGAGTCTCCTCGGTGATCTTCTTCTCGAGGTGACCGAAGACGCGCGGCCGTTCGTCCGGCAACACCAGGTCAAACGCCAGGGGCAGGACGCACGAGGTTTGTGAGCCGTTGTCGTAATAGCCCTTTTCGCGGTCGTAGAACTGCTCGTTCAGGGCCGACCGCAGTTGCCCGGCCAGGGCGGTGAACCGTTCGGCATCGTTGGCGCGGCCAAGTTGCCGCGCGTAGCCGGCCATCAATTGAAGGCAGTGGTGGAAGTAGCTCGTGGCCAGGATGGCCGGCGCGGTCTTGCGCGCCGGGTCGTTCGAGTGGATGAGCTTCGGGTCCTCGGGCGGCACGCACCAGTCGCCGTAGTTGTCTTTGGCAATGATGCCATTGGTGATGAAGCCGCTCATGTAATCCATCCACTTCACCATGCTGGGATAGCGCCGGGCAATGACCTCGGTGTCGGCGTATTGCTCGCGCAAAGTTCCGGGAATGATCACAGCGCTGGCGGGCCACGTGACATTGTCCGAATAAAGCGGCCAGTAGCTCGGGCAGACGTCCGAGAGGCTGCCGCTGTCCTTCTGCGCATCGGCGATATCCTGGGTCCATTTGCTGTAGAGGGCGGCGACATCGAACAGATAGGTTTCGCCCTTGGACTCGGCCGAGCGGTCGCCCAGCCAGGCCTGCCGCTCATCGCGCTGCGGACAATCGGTCGGAAAACTGCGGTAGTTGCCCCGGACTCCCCAGACAATGTTGCGGTAGATGCGGTTGATCATCGGCTGCGAGCAGGTGAAGTGGCCGGCCGTCGCCACGTCGTCGTTCACCACCCGCCCCTCGAGCGCGGCGAGGGTGGGCCGGCCCGGATACCCCGTGACTTCGACATAGCGGAAACCGTGATAGGTGAACCGGGGCTCCCACACCTCGGTTCCGCTCCCCTTGAGCACGTAAACGTCGGTGACTTTCGCGCCCCGGATGTTGTCGAGATAGAGTGATCCGTCCTCCCGCAAGGTCTCGGCGTGTCGCAGCGCGACGCGCGTCCCGGCCGGCCCGCGCACGGTGAGGCGACACCAGCCGACCATGTTCTGGCCGAGGTCATAGATGAACACGCCGGGTTTGATTTCGCGCACGGCCACCGGCTTGAGGGTGCCGGTAACGCGAATTGGCTCCATCATTTGCGCGGACAATACGCCGCCCGGCGCCGCGACGACTTGCGCTGCTTCCCACCGGGAATCATCAAAACCGGCAGTCGCCCAGCCGGGCATTTCCCGGCGGGCATCGTATTCCTCGCCGTCGTATTCGTTGTTCGCGAGGATGGGGCCGCCGGTGGTCAGTTTCCACGAGTCGTCAGTGACAACGGTCTCGCGCGAGCCGTCGGCATACTCCACCTCAAGTTGCAGCCGCAGCTTTGGGAAGCCAAAGGTCCGGGTTGCGGTGGGCACCCGCAGGCGGGGCGCGAAGAATCGGCCATTGCCCAGCCAGACGCCGACAGCGTTGCGACCGCGCCGAACCTCCGCGGAGACATCGTGCGTCACGTAAAACACCCGCTGGTCATACTCCGTCAGCGCTGGCGAGAGCACGTGGTCGCTCACCTTCCGGCCGTTCAGGTAGAGCTCCGACAACCCCAGGCCGCTCAAGTAAACCGTTGCGCGGCGGACCGGCTTCGCCACCGAGAACTCCTTGCGCAGCATCCGGGCGGGCAGCCGGCGGTCTTCAGCCCCGGTGACCTCGCCCCACGGGCTCATGCCGACCGGGCCCAGCACCTTCGCTGGCGCCCAAGCCCGGTCGTCCAACGTCAGCGCTGTCCAGCCCGGAACCTCCTCCGCCGAGGTCCTCCAAGTGGCGTCCGTGGCAATCACCAGGGGCTCAACCGTCTCGAACTCAACCCTGAGCCGGCCCACCAACCCGGCGGGGTTCGGACCGTCGCCCGCATTCTTCACCCACACGGCGATGAGATTGCGTCCCGGCCGGAGACTGCGGGTGACATCCATACTGGTGGCGGACTTGAAGCTGGCGCCGGCACCCGCATGCTGCCCGTTCACGGCACAATCGAACTGATTGTCGCCGGCCAGGAGCAGTTCCGCGTACCGCACCACGCGACCGTCCGGCAGGTCGAACGCGCGCCGGAAATAACGCACGCCCACCGGGGCAACCCGTTCCGGCTGGCCCTCGGGGAACCAAATCCAAGACCCCTCGGTGAGCTGGCTGGACTTTTCGACTTCGTCCCTGCCAATCCATTGGCCCTGCCAGTCCGTGGCGTGCAGCAGTCCCATGCTCCACGAGGCCGGGGTGCTCCAGGCCGAGACCCTGCCGTGTTGATCCCAGACACGCACCTTCCAGAAGCACATCTGCCGCGAGTCCAGCGGCCGCCCGCCGTAGCGAACATGAAGGGATTGATCGGAGGCGACCTTCCCCGAGTCCCAGAGATCCGCCCGACCGGGCGCCAGCAGCGCCGGGCTGCTGGCCACGACCACCTGGTAGGCGGTCTGCCCGACGCCAATGGCCGGAGAACGCAACTGCCAGCTCAATCGGGGCCGGGGCGTGTCAATCCCCCGAGGATTGCGGAGAAACTCGCAGCTCAATTCCGCGACGGTGACGCCCGGACCGCGGGGCTCCGGCCGGAACCCGGCTGCGCGCGTGCTGACGGGCGCTACGCAAAGACCGGCCAACGTCAGGGCGAGGGTGGCAGGGGCAAGTGTCATCAGCAGTTGGTCAGGCGAGTGAGTGAAAAACGAGATGACG
>CAYNCT010000105.1:0-5202 GCA_964396005.1 uncultured Verrucomicrobiota bacterium
CCGTCGAGGCGTTCAAGGAATTCCTGGTCGGCATCAAGGGGCCGTTGACCACGCCCGTCGGCGGGGGCATCCGCTCCCTGAACGTCGCGCTGCGGCAGATGTTGGACCTGTACGTCTGCCTGCGCCCGGTGCAGTACTTCACCGGCGTGCCCAGCCCGGTGAAACACCCGGAGAAGGTGGACATGGTCATCTTCCGCGAGAACACCGAGGACATCTACGCGGGCATCGAGTGGGCTGCCGGCACACCCGAGGCGCAAAAGGTCCTGGACTTTCTCGCCCGGGAGTTTCCCAAGCAATTCGAGAAAATCCGCTTCGGCACACCGGCCCGGGCCGCGGCGTTTTGGCAGACGGTGGGCGCGGCGAACTTCCCCACGGACGTGCGGGTGGGCGTGGGGATCAAGCCGGTGAGCTACAGCGGCAGCGTGCGCCTGATCCACAGCGCCATCAGCTACGCCATCCGGAACGGGCGCAAGTCCGTGACGCTGGTCCACAAGGGCAACATCATGAAATACACCGAGGGCGCCTTCCGCGACTGGGGTTACCAGGTGGCGAAGGAGTCCTTCGGCTCGGTCGAGCTGGACGGCGGCCCCTGGTGCCGCATTCCGGAGGGCAAGCCCGGCGCCGGCCTCGTCATCAAGGACGCCATCGCCGACATCACTCTCCAACAGGTGCTCACCCGCCCGGAGGACTTCGACGTCATCGCCACGCTCAACCTCAACGGCGATTATCTCAGCGACGCGCTCGCGGCGCAGGTGGGCGGCATCGGCATCGCGCCCGGCGGCAACATCAATTACATCACCGGCCACGCCATCTTCGAGGCCACGCACGGCACGGCGCCCAAGTACGCCGGCAAGGACATGGTCAACCCCGGCTCGGTCGTGCTCTCCGGCGAAATGATGCTCCGGCACTTGGGCTGGACCGAGGCCGCGGACCTCGTGCTCAAGGGGCTCAACGGCGCCATCGCCAGCAAGCGCGTGACCTACGACTTCGCCCGGCAGATGGAAGGCGCCACACAGATCAAGTGCAGCGAGTTCGGCGATAACATCATCGCCCACATGTGACACGCTGACGGCCGGTGCCCGTGGTCACCCGGGCATTTGGATTCCGCGGCCGTCGTTGCCCGCTCGGGCCGCATCCGGCGTTCTGCTCGCCGTGCAGTCACGGAGGCTGGTCACCGGCGAGGCGATCTGGTATGCCTCGCCCGCATGAACGCCGATCCCATGGAACGCCGCGCCTTCCTCGCTCGCATGACGGCCGGTGCCGCCGCGCTGGCGGCCTCTTCCGCCGGTGCCTCCCGCGCCGCCACCCAACCGAACCGGCCGACGACCGGCCTCGCCCGGCCCGTGTTTCGGCCGTTGCCGCTCGGGGCCATTCGCCCGACCGGCTGGCTCGAACGCCAGCTCCGCCTCCAGGCCAGCGGCCTGACCGGGCACCTCGATGAATTCTGGCCCGACGTCGCGCAGAGTCAGTGGTTCGGCGGGCAGGCGGAAGGCTGGGAACGCGCCCCCTACTGGCTGGACGGCGTGATACCCCTGGCCTGGGGGCTGGGCGACGCGGCGTTGCAGGCCAAGGTCAAGCGGCGCGTGGACAACATTGTCGCCCATCAGCGAGCCGATGGCTGGTACGCGCCCTATCCGGCCGACGCGAGCGCCAAGGCGTATGACGTGTGGTCCATCCTCCTCGCCAACAAGGTGCTGGTTCAATACCACGACGCCACCGGCGACGCGGCCGTGTTGGCAGCCGTAATCCGCAACCTGAGCGCAATGCTGGCGACGCTGGATCGCACGCCGCTTTTCGGCTGGGGCAAGTTCCGCTGGTTCGAGGGGTTGGTCTCGGTGTTTTACGTTTACGAACGCACCGGCGAACCTTGGCTGCTCGACCTCGCGCGCAAACTCAACGATCAGGGCTTCGACTACCCCGCCTTTTACGCGCTCGAAGACGTCACCAGCCCTACGCCCCGCCGCGGCCTGTGGACCTGGGAAAAGCACGTCGTCAACACGGCCATGGCCCTCAAGGCGGGCGCGCTGGCGTGGCGCCTGACTCGCCGCGAGGCCGACCGCGCGTTCCCTGAGCGCATGCTGGCCCTCCTCGACCGCTACCATGGCCAGGTAACCGGCATGTTCAGCGGGGACGAGTGCCTCGCCGGCCGCAGCCCGACGCAGGGCACCGAGCTCTGCGCCGTGGTCGAGGCGATGTACTCGCTGGAATGGCTCGCCGCGATCACCGGCAACCCCGCCTTCGCCGACCGCCTCGAACGCATCGCGTTCAACGCTTTGCCCGCCACCTTCGCGCCCGACATGTGGTCCCACCAGTACGATCAACAGGTGAATCAGGTCCAATGCACGATCAATCCCGACCACATGTGGACCACCAACGGACCCGAGTCGAACCTCTTCGGCCTGGAACCCAACTTTGGTTGCTGCACCGCCAACCTGCATCAGGGCTGGCCGAAGTTTGTCTCCCATCTCTGGATGCGAACCGCCGGCGACGGCCTCGCCGTCGTGGCCTACGCGCCCAGCACCGCCCGGTTCACCGCCCGCGGCGTGCCGGTGACCGCGACGCTCGAAACCGATTACCCCTTCCGCGAAACCCTCCGCCTGACCGTGCGGGCAGACCGCGCGGTGCGGTTCCCGTTGCTTCTCCGCGTGCCTTCCTGGGCGGCTGGCGCGACCCTGCGCACGGCTGGCGGCCGCGAGCGCACCCTGCGCCCGGGAACCTTCCATCGCGTCGAGCGCGAGTGGGCGGGAACCGTGACGTTGGACCTGCGGTTTCCGATGCCGGTCAAGACCACGCGCCGCTACCACCAGGCGCTGACCATCGAGCGCGGGCCGCTGGTGTACTCGCTCAAACTCGGCGAAGAGTGGAAGCGCGTGAACGCCGACAAGCCGCATCGCGAGCTGCCGCACGCCGACTTCGAAGTGCGCCCGACCACCCCCTGGAACTACGCCCTGGCGATCAACGAAGCCGATCCCGCGCAGAGCGTGCGATTCGAGGAACGGCCCGTGGGTGAACAACCTTTCTCCCCCGACGGCGCGGGCGTCATGGCGACCGTGAAGGGGCGACGCCTGCCCCGTTGGAAACTCGAACACGGCTGGGCGGGCGAAATTGTTCCCGGCCCCGCGCAGTCCGGCGAACCGCTCGAGGACCTCACGCTGATCCCCTACGGCTGCACGAACCTCCGCGTGACGGAGTTCCCGCGGCTGCTTTGAGCGGCTTCGGCGGGCCGAACTCGGGTTGTGTCCTGCCTCAAGGCAGGGCCGCGTTCCGTTCCGCGGGGAGGTAGGGCCGGGCTGCACCCCGGCCGGGTGCGGCGCCGCCCCAGCGGCGCTCAACCAGGGTAGGGCCGCGCTGCCTCGCGGCCGAGCACGGCGCCGACACAGCGGCGCCCTACCGCGCGGAGCGCGGACTTCAGTCGGCTCGGTGCCCGATGCGTTGCGTTCGGTCTCGTCGCGCTTCGTTCGTGACGAATCCCTGCCTGCGCGGTCTAGTCAGCAGGCGACCATATGACCAAAACCTGGAAACGAATCCTCCTCGGCGCCGGCGTGGCGGTCGGCTTGCTGACGGCGTTCGTCATCGAGGAACGCATTCGCGGCGAGTGGGCCTTGCGCGCGTGGCGGGAACGCATGCGCGCCGCGGGCGAGCGGTTGACCCTGGCCGAGATCCGGCCGCCGATCCCGCCCCGGCCCGGCGTCCGCGTCCTGAGCCCGAATCAAGCAGTGACCGCGCTCGCGACGGTCGCGCCGCCCCAACACGTCCCGCCCGCCATGACCCTGGTTGCCCCCGGCCGGGCCCGCCGTGTATCGCAGGCGGATTCGTGGCGCGAGGGTGACCAACTGATTTCCTGGACCAACGTCGCCCCGGCCATCCTGGCCGGCCGCGAGGCATTGGCCGTGCTCCGGGCCGACCTCACCAACCAGGCCCTGTTCGTGAAGCTGGACTATGACGAGGGTTTCGAGCTGCTCCTGCCCCACCTCGCCAAGCAGAAAGTAGTTGCCCAAGCGCTGTCTGCCGACGCGCTACTGGCGCTGAGAGCGGGGGACCTCGCGGTAGCGACGGAGGATCTGGTTTGCTTCCCGGCACTGGTGGCGTTCTGTCAGCAAGACCGGCTCCTGATTGGCGACCTGGTCGCCATCGCGGTGGGAGCCATCGGCGCGGCGGCCACGTGGGAAGCGTTGCAGTGCGAAGGCTGGACCGACGATCAACTGGCAGCCCTCCAGCGTGCCTGGCAGTCCGTGCGGTACGTGGAATCGCTCGCTCGAGCGCTGGAACTGGAGCGCGCGTTCGGAGGCCTTTACTTCGATCGTTCCCGCTACTCGTTGGGAGCGGTGCTCAGAATGGCCGCACCGATGGGTTTTGCTCCCTCGCCCCACTGGGACACCAGCGACGGCATCTGGTGGGCGGAATGGCTGGAACCCGTGGCAGAACTGGGTGTCCGGGCGCGGTGGTGGGCGGGAGCGGCGATGTGGGGCGTGGCCTGGCGGGAACAGGATCAACTGCGCCATCATCAAATTCTTCAGCGCTGGATTGAAGAGGCGCGGCAGGCCGCCACCAACCGGTTTTTCTCGGTCAGCCCGACCGGGGACGGTGAACTGGAACTGCCGCTAATCGGAGATCTGGATCCGCGCCACCCGTTTGCCATGCGCTACTGGCTCTCGCAAATGTTGGTGCCGAGTCTGAGCAGGGCGACGCAGAAGGCGGCGGTGACGGAAGCCTTCAACGAACTGCTCGTCACGGCCTGCGCGCTTCATCGTTACCGCCTTCGCCACGGCTGCTGGCCGAACACGTTGAATGAACTCACACCGGAGTTCCTCGCGGAGCCGCCCCGGGATTGGTTCGCCGGCCGCCCGCTGCGTTACGCACCGCGCGAGGACGGAACCTTCCAGCTCTACTCCGTGGGCGCGGATGGCCGCGACGACGGCGGCGACGCCCGGCCAATCGGCAAAGACACGGTGCTGGCGGTCCAGAGAGGCCGCGATTTGGTGTGGCCCGTAGCCGCAACGGAAGAGGAGGTGGCGGCATGGGCAGGTCAGCGTCGTGGAAAGTCGGCGGGGCGGCTGGGTAATTGATCGCGGGCTGCATCCCGGCGGGAGGTAGGGCCGGGCTGCGTCCCGGCCGGGTGCGGCGCCAACGCAGCGGCGCTCAACCCGGGTAGGGCCGCGCTGCCGCGCGGCCGAACACGGCGCCGACGCAGCGGCGCCCTAC
>CAYNCT010000105.1:5302-11968 GCA_964396005.1 uncultured Verrucomicrobiota bacterium
GCCGAACACGGCGCCGACGCAGCGGCGCCCTACCACGCGGGGCGCGGACTTCAGTCTGCCGAACACCGGATGCCTTGCGTTCGGTAGGGCCGCGCTGCCGCGCGGCCGAACACGGCGCCGACGCAGCGGCGCCCTACCGAGCGCCTGATCGCAGTGCGGACGCAGCGGTCCGGTCGCAGCTTCTCCATCGCCAACGCCGGGGGCGGCGACCGCCAGGTGGCGGGTGGCACACGCCGCCGGTTCGACTCGGCGGGCTCCACGCGGTACTCTTGCGGCGTGGCCGATCACGACATCGCCCGCGGCGACCGCCCACTTGGTTTGACAGCCCACGCGAGCGGGGTGGGGGCGATCCCGTCACAACGAGTTTCTCGCGAGCGTTTCGGCTTCGCAACGACACGGACGGCACCGTCGCCGGCGGCCTGGACGGCGTGAACTCGCGCGGATGCATCTCAACGACACCATCGCGGCCATCGCGACGCCCTTGGGGGAGGGCGGTCTTGCGGTGGTGCGCTTATCCGGTCCGCAATGCCTGGCAGTGGCGGACGCGTGCTTCACACCCATCGGCCGCCAGACACCGCGTCCCAGCGCCGCCGCCACGCACACCATTCATCTGGGGCGCATCCGTCTGGGCGGCCGCGTCGTGGATGAGGTCCTGCTCGCGGTGATGCGGGCGCCCCGCACGTACACCCGCGAGGATGTGGTCGAGATTTCGTGTCACGGCGGTCTGCTGCCGGCGAAGCTGGTGCTGGACGCGGTGCTCGCGGCGGGGGCGCGGCTGGCCGAGCCCGGCGAGTTCACCAAGCGCGCGTTTCTTAACGGGCGGCTGGACCTGGCGCAGGCAGAGGCGGTAGCCGATGTCATCCATTCCCGGACGGAGCTGGCGTTGAGTGCGGCGCACGAGCAACTGGCCGGAGCGCTGTCGCGCCGCGTTCGCGAGCTGCGCGATCAGCTCATGCACGCGCTGGCGCATGTTGAGGCGCAACTCGATTTCCCGGAGGAAGACATCGCGCCCGAAACCGAGGCGCGGTTGCAGGAGCGGCTGGACGACGCGCAGGAGTTCCTGCGGGGGCTGCTCCTGACCGCTCCCGAGGGCCAGCTTCTGCGCCGCGGCGCGCGGGCGGCGATCATCGGGCGGCCGAATGTGGGCAAGTCCAGCCTGCTCAACCAGCTCCTGGGTCGGGATCGGGCCATCGTCTCGCCCCTGCCGGGCACCACCCGCGACACGATCGAGGAGACCGCCAATATTCGCGGTCTGCCGATTGTATTCATTGATACGGCGGGACGGCGCGAGACCGAGGACGAGCTCGAGCGCGAAGGCTTGCGCCGGGGGCGCGAGGCGCTGGAACGGGCGGAACTGCTCGTTCACGTGCTCGACGCCTCGACGCCGCTCACCGCCGGGGACCGGCACGACCTGGAAGAATTCGCCAACCGCCGGCGCATCCTGGTCCTCAACAAATGCGACCTGCCGCCCGGCAATCCGCCCGCGACGCTGCCGGCGGACGCCGTGCGGGTGTCGTGTCTCACCGGCACGGGAATCGAGGAGCTCAAGGACCGATTTCGGCAGTTGCTCTGGTCCGGCCAGCTCGCGGCGGGGGCGGAGCCGGTGATGATCAACGCGCGGCATGAAGAGGCGCTGCGCCGGGCGGCGGCCGCCCTCGAAACGGCCCGTGCCGCGTGGCGCGCCCGGGTGCCGCTGGACCTGGTGGCCGTGGATCTTCGTGCGGCGGTGAATGCGGTGGGGGAAATCGTCGGGCAGACGGCGACGGAAGATCTGCTCGATTCGATCTTTCGCCAGTTCTGCATCGGCAAATAGGCGGCCGGGGCGCTGGCCCGGATATTTCACACCTCGAACAGAACGCTGACAGCCTGGACCGCCGACATCTTGTCGGCGTGGCGCGCGCGACCGTCGAAAGCCGGCAACATGCGGGCGCGCCGGCTCGTTGGGTGGGGAAGATCCAGGTTAGCGTGGCGGTCCGGAGTCCGGCCGTCCGGGAGGGATGGCTTCGGACAAAAGCCCGAGCGCCTCCGAACGCGAGAGAGCCCCGATCAGGCGCATTTCCCGGAAGTCGGAAACCACGGGAATGTTGCGCAGCTCGCTGGCGAGAATGACGGGCAGGGCTTCCTGCAAGGGCTGTCCCGGCTTTAGCACGGGCGGCGACGGGCGCAGGATGTCGTAGGCGATCACCCCGTGAAACTCGAGGCCGGCGTTCAGATACTCCTTCATATCCTGCAGCGCCACCAGGCCCAGGAGCCGGCCGGTGGCGTCCACCACGGGCAGGTTGTTGTTGGTGGTCGTTAGGAAGCGATCGGAGATCTCGCGGAAGCTGGCGTCCTGCCGCAGCGGCGGCACGGGCGGGTGCATCAGGTCGCCGACCGTGCGTTGGATGGCAGCGCCCAGTTTCTCGTTTTCGGCCTCGGGCAGCAGGCTCTTCTGCCGCAGCGGTTCGGTGTACACCGAACCGGGGTGCAAGCGCCGGCCGACGAGCGTGCCCAGCGCGCACGCCACCATGAGGGCTGGCATGAGCGAGTAGTTGAGGGAGATCTCGAAGACCGTGATCATGGCCAGCAGCGGCGAGTGCGTGGTGGCCGCGAGCATGCTGCCCATGCCCACGAGTGCGAAGGCGGCGGTGGGCAATTCCCGCCCCCAGCCCGCCGCGTGCAGGACCAGGCCGAACAGCGAACCCAACACCGCGCCGAGGAAGAGCGTGGGCGTGAACACGCCGCCCACGGTGCCGGCGCCCACGGTAACCACGGTGGCGGTGAAGCGCGCCGCCAGCAGGAGGGCCAGCAGGCCGAAACCGTAGGTGTCGCTCTCGGCCATGATCCGGGCCGTGGGCAGGTAGCCGTTGCCCCAGACCTGAGGGAACGCCAGCGCCAGCAACCCGACGACCAGCCCGGCCAGCATCAACCGCGCGGGCGGCGGGAGTTTGGCCGCCTGAAACAGCGCCTCCAGCCGCCGCAGGCCGGCGAGAAACGCCGCGCCCACCACCCCGGCCGCCAGCCCGAGCACCAGAAACCACGGCAGTTGGCGCAGTTTGGTGAACTCAAACACCGGTGCCGTGTACCACGGGTCGAGACCGAAGAAGCTGCGCGAGAGCACCGCCGCCACCACGGAAGCCACGATCAGCGGGGCGAACAGATTCATCGAAAAATTTCCCAGGACGATCTGCGCGGCGAACACCGCGCCAGCAATCGGGGCGTTGTAGGCCGAGGCCATGCCCGCCGCCGCGCCGCACGCCAGCAGGAGCCGCAACCGGTAGGGCGGCGCCGCCGCCAGTTGTCCGGCCTTCGAGGCGAGGGTGGCGGAGAGCTGAGTGATGGAACCTTCCCGCCCGATCGGCGCGCCGGTCGCGATGCTCACGAGCGAGGAGAGCGCCTTGACCAGCGTGCTGCGAAAGGGCAGCCGCCCGTCGCCCGCCACCACCACTTCGAGCAGGTTGGTCGAGCCTTGCGGGCCGGCCATCCGCAGCCCGTACTGGAGAATGGCTCCCGCCGCCAACCCGCCGGCCACCGGAACGGTCAGGCGCGCCCAGAGCGGCAACAACTCGGCAATGCTGGATAATTCCCCCTCGCGGTGGAGCAGCAGCGCGCTGACCAGGTCGGTGACCAGGCGGAAGCCGCGGTTGACGCTGGCCGCCAGCACCCCCACGGCCGCCGCCAGCAACAGGTGAACGGTTTCCTCGCTCGGCCGCAGCCGATGCCGCCAGACCAGCAAAGCGCGCCAGTGCCGCTCGAAGAACTCCCGGGCCACGGCGGTGATTCGCTGCCAGCGTTGCTGCCACGCGCGCACGACGCGCACCGTACCGGCGGTCCGGGTTCGCAGCCAGCGCGAAGCCGGCGCCGGGGCCGGAGAGCGTTGGTGAGTAACCGTGACGGTCCGTCGCTTGAAACGTCATTGGCGCCGGCGGTAGTTTGTGAGGCGCGAACCGCATGCGTCCCAGCCGTCTGATCCGCCGCGTGGGTCGCCGCCAGTGGTGGCTGGCGGCCGGCCTGGTGGCGCTGGCCCTGCCGCTGGCGGGCTGGTTCGCGTTGCGGTGGGTGCCCCTGCCAGCCGGCTTGTCGGACCCGCCGCGGGGCGCGGTTGAGTTGACCGACCGGCACGGCGCGCCGCTGCGGGCGCTGCCCGCCGGGGAAGGCTTTCGCCGGGTTGTACCGTTTGCCGGCTTCCCCGCGAGCCTGGTGGCGGCCACGCTGGCGGCGGAGGACAGCCGTTTCTGGGAACATCCCGGCGTGGATTGGCGCGCCGTGCTGCGGGCGACGTATCAGGGCGTGCGGTATCGGCGCGTGATCTCCGGCGGCTCCACGATCACGCAGCAGCTCATCAAGCTGGCCGAGCCGCGACCGCGCACCCTGGGCAACAAGATCGTTGAGGCGGCGCGAGCTTTGCGCCTCGAGCAACTCTGGGACAAGCAGCGCATCCTGGCCGCGTACCTCAACCGCTTGAACTACGGCAACCTCTGCACCGGCAGCGCGGAGGCGGCGGAGTTTTACTTCCGCAAGCCGCTGGCCGACCTCAGTCCCGCCGAGGCTGCCTTTTTGGCCGGCCTGCCGCAGGCGCCCACGCGGCTCAATCCGCACCGGTTTTTCGAGCGCGCCCGAAAGCGGCAGGAGTGGATCCTGGGCCGGATGCACCAGACGGGCTACCTGACGGCGTCCGAACTGGAGCGCGCGCTTGCTGAACCGATCCGCCTCCAGCCGGCGCGGCGGGTCTTCCAGGCGCCGCACTTCACCGACCTGGTCTTGCGACGGGAGGCCGGGCGGCTCGCCGGCGCCAGCGTTCCGGTGCGGACGACCCTCGATCTGGAATTGAATCGCTTCGCGGAAGAGACCTTGCGCGCGCACCTGGGCCGTCTGCGGGAGGAGCACGCCCGCAACGGCGCGGTGGTGATCCTCGACAACCGCAGCGGCGAAGTGCTGGCGTTGGTCGGCTCGGAGGATTACTTCGCGCCTTTCACCGGACAGGTGAACGGCGCGTGGGCCCGCCGCTCGCCGGGGTCGGCTCTCAAGCCGTTCACCTATCTGCTCGCCTTCGAGCGCGGAGAATCGCCAGCGACCGTGGTGCCGGACGTGCCCACGGAGTTCCCCACACCGACCGGCGTTTTCCGGCCGGTCAACTACGATCGGCGCTACTTGGGCCCGGTGCGGCTGCGCGAGGCGCTGGGCAACTCGCTCAACGTGCCCGCAGTTCGCGTGCTCGCGACCGGCGGCGGCGCGCCGGCGTTGCGCGCGTTGCTTGAAGAGTGCGGCCTGACCACGCTCGACCGCCCGGCCGACTTCTACGGCCTCGGCTTGACGCTCGGCAACGCGGAGGTGCGATTGCTCGAAGTGGTCAATGCCTACGCGGCGCTGGCGCGACTGGGCGAGTATCGGCCGTTTCGACTGTTGCCGTCGCGGGAAGGCCCCGCGCCGGCCGCGCGGCGTATCGCATCGCCCGCCGCCGCGTGGCTGGTTGCCGACGTGCTCAGCGACAACGAGGCCCGCCGCAGGGCCTTCGGGCCCGAGTCGGCCCTGCTTTTTGACTTTCCCGTGGCGTGCAAGACCGGCACCAGCGCGGATTATCGCGACAATTGGGCCGTCGGCTACACGCCAGAATTCACCGTGGGTGTGTGGGTGGGCAACCTCGACGGCGCGCCCATGCGCCGGCTGGCCGGCGTGGCCGGCGCGGCACCTGTCCTCAAAGCGCTGATCCGGCACCTGCACGCGCAACGGGGGACAAGCGCCTTCGCTCGCCCGCACGGCGTCGGCGAGGACTGGGTGGATCCGTTGACCGGTCGGCGCTGTTCCCCGGACCGGCAGGGCGCGGTGCGGGAAAATTTTCTGGCGGCCGCTCCGCCCCCTGCCGCGGCCGACGCAGATTACGATGAACGCGGCCGGGTGCGGCTGGGAGCGGAGTACGCCGAGTGGTTCGCCAGCGGGGACAACGGCTTGCGCGATCGCGTGGTGTTGGCCGAGGCGCCGGAGGCGGCGCCCCTACGGCTGTTGTCGCCCCTGCCCGGCGCGCGCTACTACCTCGATCCCGACCTGCCCGACCGCGGTCAATGGTTGCCCCTGCGGGCGACCGGACCGACGAAGTTGGAATGGTCCAGTCCGACCCTCGAGATCGTCGGCTCGAACCGCGCTCTGCGTGCGCGGCTGGTGGAGGGGCGTCACCAGATCGCAGTCCGGGTGCCGGAGACGGGGCAGCGCGCGGAGGCCGGTATCGAGGTAAGGCGCCGCTGAGGCGGGGCGGCGGGCCCCGGGCGGAGATTCCCCGCGCCCGGCATAATGTTTGCCCGCCATCCCGAGTTGTCGCTACCCTCGGCCGATGACCCGAAATCGTTCGGCGAAAGTCCCGCATCGGCAGCGAGCGATGGGCGTGGCAGGCGGGGACTCCTTTCTCGGACGGCAACGCTTGATGGACCATCCACACACCGTGCATCGCGTTCCATGAACTACCGTGCATCGCGTTCCATGAACTCCCAATACACCACCGGACTGGACAACGGCACGAACTCCGTTCGCGCCCTCCTGGCCGAAGCCGCGGCCGACCAGGAGGCGGGGACGGTTAGCGGCGGGAGTTTCCTGCTGGTTGGCGTTCTGAATCCCAGAGTCAGGATTATGCGTGGCCAGCATTATGGGGCAAGTGTCATCAGCAGTTGGTCAGGCGAGTGACATCAGCTCTTGGTC
>CAYNCT010000106.1:0-11924 GCA_964396005.1 uncultured Verrucomicrobiota bacterium
GCCCCGCGCTACCACCTCGCTCAACTCGATGCGTTGCCGCCCATTGCCTGCCCATGCGGAGAATCCCGCCGGGCCTTCGCTCAGGTGCCCGGCGCGCCCGCCAGTGTGCATCTGGTCGAAATCCGGAACGACGCCCGGCTGCACTACCACCGCCGGATGACTGAGATCTACGTCGTCCTCGAGGGCGAGGGGGAAATCGAACTCGACGGCGCCCGGCTTCCGCTGAAGCCGCTGACCAGCGTCCTCATTAAGCCGGGCTGCCGCCATCGCGCCGTCGGCCACCTCACGCTCTTGAACGTGCCGGTCCCGGCCTTCGACCCCGCTGACGAATGGTTCGACTGACTGCGGCGAGGAGCCACCGCGTGGCGGCCCGGCAGTCGCCACTCTCCGGCGTCTTTTCAGGCCGGCGCTGTTGGGAGCGTTTTTGATTCAGCCTGACAGGGCGGTAGCCCCCGATAGTTTCCCGGCATGAACCGCGCACTGATCCGTCTCGTTGCCGCCCTGGTTTCTGCCCTGCCTCTCGGCGCCGCCCCGGAACATGGCGAACCGCCCGTTCGCGCCCCCTTTCTGAAAGGCGAGGATTCGTTGTGCGTGAACGACTGGTGGAATCGCGGCGCCAACCCAATCATTGAACTCAAGGTGCCGCGCGATCAGGTGATCAGCTTCGGCATCTACACCGTTCACGATCGCGTGCTCAAGTTGAGCGCCCAGCTTTACCCGCTCTATCCGGAGGAGACACGCCTGGTGCGGCTCGAAGTCCAACGCGACGGCCAGTGGACCGAACTCGCCCGCCAATCGGTCAATGACCTCGGCTGGTCCACCACCTTCCGCATCCCGGACTGGGACGACACGAAAGACGTGCCCTACCGGCTCCGTCACGGCGCAAGCGCGACCTTCGAGGGCCTGGTCCGGAAGAACCCCAAGGGCAAGCCCGAGCTCGTGCTGGCCGCGCTCAACTGCAATTCCAACCGCGACCGCGACCTCCGCCCGGAATACGTTCGCAACCTCAACCACCACGACCCCGACCTCGTGTTCTTCGCCGGTGACCAGTCCTACGACCATCAAGAGCACACCGCCGCGTGGCTCAAGTTCGGCCTCGCCTTCCGCGACGTCTTCCGCCACCGCCCGTGCATCACGATTCCCGACGACCACGACATCGGCCAGGGCAACCTCTGGGGCGAGGGCGGCAAGGCGGCCTCCACCTCCGCCGGCGACGATGGCGGTTATTTCTACCACCCCGAGTATGTGAAAATGGTCGAGCGGCAACAGTGTGGGCACCTACCCGATCCCTACGACCCGACGCCCATTCAGCAGGGCATCGGCGTTTATTACACGCGGCTGGTGCTTGGCGGGGTGGACTTCGCCATCCTGGAGGACCGCAAATTCAAAACCGGCCCCAAAGGGCGGCACCCGATGAAAGGCCCGCGGCCGGACCACATCCTGGATCCGAACTACGACCCCAAGGTGATTGACACGCCGGGCCTGGAGCTGCTGGGCAAACGGCAGGAGGCGTTCCTCGCCGTATGGGCGGGCATGCGCGACGGCGTGGCCATGAAGGCCGTGCTTTCACAAACCGGGTTTTGCGGCGGTGCTCATCTCCACGGGTCGCGCACCAATCGGCTGCACGCCGACCTCGACTCGAACGGCTGGCCGCAATCTGGCCGTCGCCGCGCGCTGGAACTCATCCGCAAGGCCGGAGCAGTCCACATCGGCGGCGACCAGCACCTCGCGAAGGTTATCCACCACGGCATTGACGAATTCCGCGACGGCCCGTGGGCGTTCATTGCGCCGGCCATTTGCAACACCTACTACGGCCGGTGGTGGTGGCCGGAGAATGAACAGCCCGGCGCCAACCCGGTGCCCGGCTCACCGTTGCCGTGGACGGGCGATTACCTCGACGGTTTCGGCAACAAGATCACCATGATCGCCTATGCCAATCCCGCCCCGGAACACACCCGCATCGCTGCCTGGGAACGCCAGCAGCCAAACGCGGCCAAGGAGGGTTGGGCCGACGGTTACGGCCTGATCCGTTTCCGCAAAACCACCGGGGAGGTGGTCTTCGAGTGCTGGCCGCGCTTCACCGACGTCACCCAGCCCGGGGCGAAGCAATTCCCCGGCTGGCCGGTGACGGTCAAGCCGTGACCACCGCACGCGGGCGGGGATCCAGGCGCCGCGGTCGAGAAGGCCGGCCTCGGCCGCGGCGACCGGGTATCACCCATCGCGGAGCTTGCCCAGGCGCGGCGTCCTTTCCTAGCTTGGGCCGGTGATCATTGCGCCGTCACTGCTGGCAGCCAATTACGCCCGCCTCGCGCACGAGGTCGGGCGTGTCGCCCGGGCCGGGGCCGATTGGCTTCACGTGGACATCATGGACGGGCATTTCGTGCCCAACCTCACCTTCGGCCCGGGCATCGTGGCCGCGCTGCGCAAGGTCACTCGCCTGCCCCTCGATGTGCATCTGATGTGCTCGCGGCCCGAGATTCTGCTCGAACCTTTCGCCCGGGCCGGCGCCTCGGTGATCACCGTGCATGTGGAACTGGGCGAGCGAGTCGAGCCGCTGCTCTGGAAACTGCGCGCGCTCGGCACCCGGGTGGGGCTCGCCGTGAATCCCCCCACGCCCATCGCCCACGCGCGCCGGTTTCTGCCGCAGCTCGACCTGCTGCTCGTCATGACGGTGAACCCCGGCTTCGGGGGCCAATCCTTCATTCACGAGACCGTGCCCAAGATTCAACAAGCGGCCGCGTGGCGCCGCGCGGAGCAACTCGACTTCCGAATCGAGGTGGACGGCGGTATCACCTTCGAGACCGTCGGCGAATGCGCCCGCGCCGGGGCCGATACCTTCGTCAGCGGCACCGGCTTGTTCGGACAACGCAGCCTGCGGGCCGCACTCACCAAACTGCGTCGCCTCGCCACCGCAGCCGCCCGCGACGCCGCCCCGGCACCGGGGCTGGCACGGAGCGCCAGTTGACCCGCCGGGCCCCGGCCGGCTGCCCACTTCGGCCCATGCATCCCACGCAAGGAACCAGGCCCGGCCCGGAACCGATTCACTTTGGCACTGACGGCTGGCGCGGCGTGATCGCGGAAATGTTCACGTTCGCGAACGTCGCCCGGGTCGCGCAGGCCAACGCCCGGTACTGGCAGAAGAGTCACGGCGCCAGCAGCCGGCAGTTGGTCATTGTGGGCTACGACCGCCGGTTCCTTTCGGAGCGATTCGCCGAGCTGGTGGCCGAAGTTCTGGCCGGCAACGGCTTCGAGGTCTGGCTGGCGCGGGGGCCGTACCCGACGCCGGCCCTCTCGCTGGCCGTAGCCCGAGCGGGCGCGTGTGGCGGGGTCATGATCACCGCCAGCCACAATCCCGCCGAGTTCAACGGGTACAAAATCAAAGACCACCGCGGCGCGCCGGCCAGCGACGCCGCCGGGCGGGCCATCGAAGCGTTGTTGGATGCCCAACCGGTCCGCCGCCTGCCACTGGCGGCAGCGCAGCGAGCGGGGCTGGTCCGCCGGGTGGATTTGCGGCCGGCTCACTACCGGGCCGTCCGGCGCTTGGTGGATTTTCGGACGGTGGCCGCCTCGGGATTGCGGCTGGCGCATGACGCGATGTTCGGCAACGGGGCCGGGGTTTTTGCCGACCTGCTGGCCGGAACCCGCTGCACGGTGACCGGGTTGCGGCAGGAACGAGATCCTCTTTTCGGCGGCATCCGGCCGGAGCCGATCGCCGAAAACTACGCCGCCACTCGCGCCTGGCTCCGTCGCCATCCCCAGGACCTGTGCCTCGTCACGGACGGCGACGCCGACCGTTTGGGCGCCCTGGAGGGACGCGGTCGGTCGGTGACAGGAAACCAGTTGGTCGCCTTGCTGGTGCTGCACCTGACGCGAAATCGGGGCGAACGCGGGCGGTTGCTCAAGACGGTCAACACCACCACCTGGGTGGATCACATTGCCGCCGCGGCGGGCCTACCGCTGATCGAGACCCCCATCGGCTTCAAGCACCTGGCGGCGGAATTACTGCGGGGAGACACGCTGTTGGCGGGCGAGGAAACCGGCAGTATCGGATTGCGGCGGCATCTCCCCGAGCGGGACGGTCTGGCAGCCGGGCTGATGCTGCTCGAGCTGCTGGCGACGACGGGCAGGTCGTTGACCCGCTGGCTGCACCATCTGGAGCGGGAGTTTGGCCCCCGGCACTACGATCGCATCCGCGTAGCCAGCACTCCCGAAAGAAACGCCGCGGTGATCGCCCGCTGCCTTCGCCAACCACCGGCACGACTGCTGCGGTCGCCGGTCGAGGCGATCAACACGCTCGACGGGGTGAAGTTCACGGCCCGCGATGGCTCGTGGCTGATGCTGCGCGGTTCGGGAACGGAGCCCGCCCTGCGGCTCTACGCGGAAACGGCCAGCCCACGCCTTACCGAGCGCTTGCTGGCACAGGGACGCCGGCTCGCGTCCGGCGGCTGACGGCCACGATGCCTACTGGAGCTTGAACGGCAGCGACTGTACCCGCGCCGCCACCTCGGCGCCGATGCGGCCCGTGCGCTGGTCGGCAACGGACTCGCCCAGGCGCACCGTGCGCGCCGGTTGGACGGAGTTCAACAAGAGGCAGTACGCGTTGTTGACCATGATTCCCAACAGGTCCCCTTGCAGTGTGAAGACGAGGTCACCGCGCGAGGGCGAAAACTTGCCGAAAATCTTGCCGACCGGCCGCGTTTGCATCCGAACGTACTGCGGCAGCCCCGGATCCAGCCGGAATTCGACTTCCCCGTAGTACCCTTCACGGGCGCCGACCAACACCGCCTCCTGGAATTTGGCCGGTTCCGCCGTGAGGTTGTAAATGCGGGTGCCCAGACCGGCGACGGCCGCCTCGGGGACCGGGAGCACGACGATGCGGACATCCGACCGCAGGAGCCAGAGCTGGGAGAGCGGCAGGCGGGTGTTGCCGCGTTGCAAGGTCGCCGTTAGCGACTGCCAGTCCGGTCCGCCACCGACCTCGGGCAGCGGCGTGGCGGAGATGTGACTCAGGGCGAACACGGAGTCGCCGCTCCGGAAGAGGATCGTTTGATCGAGATCGTCTTTCTTCGCGCCCAGGCCGAGGAAAGCCGGCCGCTGGGCCGAGTACGCGATCTGAACACGGTTGCTGATGTAGTCCCCGTAAATGGTGTTGGGCGCCAGCGTGCGTTGGGACTGCACTTCGCGGGCAATCTCGCGCGTGCCTTCGGCGAGGGTGGCGGTGGTCTCCTGCAGGCGGCTCTTTTCCGTCGCCAGAACTTCCACCTGGGTCCGGGTGGCGGCGAGTTGCTCTCGCACCACGGCGGCCTCGGTGCGGGCGGTGCCCGCCTCGACAGCCAGACGCTCGCGAGCCGCGGCCGCCTCGCGGTTGGCGCGGTCCAGCGTGGCGATCTGCTCCTGCATGCGCCGCGCCTCCTCGCGGCGGCTGACCAGTTCGCCCTCCATCGCCTGCACCCGGGCCTGGGAGACGTTGGCCTCGGTGCGCCAGCGATCGAGTTGGGCCTGGAGTTCGGCGGCGGCCTCGCGGGCTTCGTTTTCGCGAGATTGGAGCGTGGCCAGCGCCTGTTGCGCCTGCTCCTGTTGGGCCTGGAGCCGGGCCCGTTCCGCCTCGAGCGCCCGGGCGCGTTCCTCGGTTTGCCGCAGGCCGGCCTCAAGCTGGCGCAACTGCGCTTCCCGGGCGGCCACCTGCGCCTGCTTCTCCGCCAGCGCGGATTCGCTCTGCGAGAGATCCTGCGACAACTGCTGCCGCGTGGCTTGCTCGATCTCGAGCGCCTGCTTGAGCGTGTCGAGCATGTCCTGTACGGCCTGCACCTCAACGTCGGTGCCGGTGTCGCCCCCGCCGCTTTGCGGACGGTCGGACATCCTGTTGGAGCTGAAGAGCGTGACCAGGCTGATCAACAGGAAATCAACCAGGACCACCAGAACAGCGCGATTCATGACGCAGCGCGAGCGTGTTCCAGCGCGGCTTCCATGATCAGGCGGCGGCGGTAGGACCGCACGTGGACGATCTTCAACAGCGAGGCGAAGAAGACCCCGAAGCCCGTCGAGGAGTAGGCGATCATGGGACTGGCTTCAAACAGGTTGAGCGCCAGAAGCACCAGCGCGATGCCGGTGCCGCCCAGCCCCACGTAGAGGCCGGTGTCGAAGAGGTTCTCCTCGTTGTCGAGAATGCGGATCTTCAGGGCGCTGGGAATCTCCTGCCGCTTGATCTCGCGCAGCTTGATCCGGCCGATCGCATAGACGGCGGCTTGCACCAAGAAGAACAGGCCCAGGGCCAGGTAGTTTGACTCGTATCCTTTCATAACAGGTTTGGCAGGGGTGACGTCCGCGGCGGCCGGCGTGGCCTTCTTGGCGGCCAACCAGACGACCGGCTGTATCGGAGTGTGAATGCGGGCCAGACCCGGCTCGGTCATCACGACCGCCACGGCCACGGCCAGCACGCCGATGGTTTGCTGGACGAGGGTCTGCGTGCCGGCCACCCGCAAGGGCGCTTCCAGCGCCCCCGGCTCCGGCCGCAGCAGACTGAACGCTCGCGCCAGGCAGAACGCGCCGTCGAACCAGAGCAGGTACTTAAACAACAGGGCCAACACGGTGGAGAGGGAACTCAGTCCCACCAGCGCCGTCCACACCGCCGAAATCAACGGTAAATCAGCGAGCGCACTGCGCCACCGGAGTTGCACGATGGGTTGCTGGCGCGCCAGCAGCAGATCCAGCCCACCCTTGCCGGCCTTCAACGCCACGCGGAGGTCGCCCAGCGCCGTTTTCGGCAGCCGGCGCAGGTATTCGACCACCGCGTCCGGCGATTCCGCCATGAGCATGGCCGAGAAGACCACCGGCAGATCGGTCGGTGAACGCGTGATGGCCGCTGTCAGGTCGCGCAGCGCGGCCAGGTCGCGCACCCGCCCCAGGAACCAGATCAACTGGTCCCAGGTCATGCGCTTGGCCAGCGAGCTCAGATTCAAATACACGAGTTCGATTGCCGAGGAATCGCCGCCGCGGTTGGCCACCGCCGCAAACCGCTCGATCTCCTGCCGCATTGCGGGCCGAATCGCGTCGGCCTGCAGGAGCAGGCCCGTCAACAGAATCCCCGCGTCCAGCGCCTGCCCGGACGCCGAAGCCACCGGCGGGAAAACCACGGGTTCCTTCAAATCACGATTGCGCAGCACCTCCTGCACGTCGCCCCGGCGAAGGCCTTGCAGAAACCGCAAGATGGCTGAGCGCTGTTTGGCCGGGAGAATGACCGCGAGCACCGAATCCGCGGACGTGTTCAAACCCGCGGCCCCGCAGACTTGCTGCAGCAGGGAATCGGTCCCGCCCCACACCGGCGAGATCGGCCGCGCGGCCAGATGTTGCTGCAAAGCCGCAATGGCGTCTTTGGCCCCGGGCACCTCCACCAGCCCCGCCGCACGCACGAGATTCATGGCCAGACCGGGCTTGTCCAGGCGCGCCTGTTCGCCCGCTTCGGCCAGCAAACCGCGAGTGGTCGCGCCGGCGCGCTCGATGACGCTCTCGTCCACGGACCGCAGGTAAACGGGCATCAGCATCGCCACACACACGGCGGCGATGCCGACAGCCAGATACACGCTGCCACGGACGCGATTCATTGCCGGCGGCACACTACCAGTTGCCGGCGCAACTGACGCAACTCTAATCTGAGGAGGCCGTGAGTGTCGCCTCTCCCGCGCAGGTCGTGCCGACCGGGAGGCGAAACCCAACAGCCTCCGGCCGGAAGTAGAGACGGGAGCCTGCAGGCCCCGAGCAGGGCGTTCATACGGGGCTGCTAGACGATCCGCCCACCGCTCGCCTTCAACGCCGATTTGCGATTGACTCCTCCGCCGAGCCGCCATGCGCTCCGCCCTGCTCGTGATCAACGCCTCGCTCTCGCCCGCCCGCGTGCGGCGCTTGCAGCGCGCCCGACACGTACTCGCACAGCATGGCTTCGCCCTCGAGGAACGGGTCCTGACCGAGGGGAGCGAGCTGCGGCCGACGGTGGGCCGGCTGGCGTCACGGCACGACCTGGTGCTCGTCGCCGGGGGCGATGGCACGGTCAACTCGGTGGCTGCCGGACTGCTCGACCTGCCGCAACGACCGCCCCTGGCGATCCTGCCGCTCGGAACCGCCAACGATATCGCCCGGCAGTGGGGACTGGATTCACTGGCCGACGCGCTGGCGATCGCGGGCACCGGCGTGCCCGCGGGTCTGGACGTGATCGAGCTTCAGCCCGAGGCTGACGGGCGTTCCGCTTACGCGCTAAACTTCGCCGCCTTCGGCTTCGCGCCCGCCCTGCTGCAGGTCACCTCCCCCGACCTGAAGCGCTGGCTCGGGCGCCGCCTGTGCTACTGGGTGGGCTTCGTCCTCGCCTTGCGCCGTTACCAGGCGCCGCTGCTCGACGTTCGTTCGCCCGCGCTCACGTGGACCGGCCGGGCGTTTCACGTCGGGGCCGGCAATCTCGAGGCGGCCGGCGGCGGCCAGATGCGCCTCTCGCCCGGGGCAAGTCCGGCGGATGGGCGAATGGAGATCTGTGTGGTGGAGGCGCTCCCAACAGCGCGGGTGCTGCGGTATCTGCGACACCTCATCCGCGGGACGCATCCCTCGCTCCCGCAAGTCCGCTACGTGCGGGACACGGAGGTGCTGATCCGCTGCGAACGTCCCCTGCCTTTGGCGGTGGATGGCGAAGTGTGGTCCAGCGGCTCCGTGCGCTGCCAGGTTCGTCCGGGCGCGCTCGCGGTGCTGCGAGCCGCTCCCGGTTGAGTTCGCTGGTGGCGCCGCATGAAAGTGCTTTGTCGGTCCGGGTTCGGACCGGTAGCCTGTGGCTATGCTGACTCACCGCCCGTGGAGTGTTGAGGCGATGCTGTGGTTCTTGGTCCGGCTGTTCACGGCCCTCGCAGTCGTGGGCCTGCTGGGGCTGGGCGTCCAAAGCCTCAACGCCGACGCTCCCGAAGCAGTCCGCCAATTTCGGACCGGGACGGTCAGCACGTTTGCCCTGCACGTGGCCATCCTGGGCCTGGTGGCGCTGTTTCTGCGTCGGCACCGGCTCACGCTGAACGCGGCGTTCGGGGTCAGCGAACGCGGCCCGTGGCGGGCCATCGGACTGGGGCTGGGGATCGTGCTGGTGTTCCTGCCGGTGGCGCTCGGCTTGAACTGGCTTTTCCTGAAGCTGGCGGAACTGCGGTCCCTGCCGGTGGAACCCCAATCCGCCGTCCGCCTGTTGACGGAGGCGCAGGCACCCTGGCAACTGGCCGTCATGGGCATCCAGACCGTGGTGACCGCGCCGCTGGCGGAGGAGGTGTTGTTTCGCGGCTTGCTCTACGTTTCGATCAAGCAGGTGGGGCACCCGCGCATCGCGCTTTGGGGGACCGCCCTGTTGTTCGGGCTTTCTCACGGCCACCTGCCCACGCTGGTTCCGCTGACCTTGTTCAGTCTGCTGCTCACCTGGCTCTACGAGCGGGCGAACAACCTCCTGGCGCCGATCGCCGCGCACGCCGGCTTCAACGCCGCCAACTTCGCCCTGCTCCTGCTCGACCGCTGATCCTGCCAGCCATGGACGAGTTCGCCCTCATCGCGCAACTGATCCCCGGCCTGCCGTCGAACCCGACCGTGATCTGCGGCGCGGGCGACGATTGCGCCGTGCTCGACCTCGGCGCGCCGGAGCGGTGGACGTTGTTCAAGACGGACGCAGTGGTCGAAGGCGTCCACTTTCTGCCCGACACCCCGCCAGAGAAGATCGGCCGGAAAGCCCTCGCGCGGGCCTTGAGCGACATCGCCGCAATGGCTGGCACGCCGACGGCGGCGCTGGTGACCCTGGCACTGCCGCCCGGCTTCGATCCGCAACGCGTCGCTGCCATCTATCGCGGGCTCAACGCGCTGGCCGCGGAGACCGAGGTCGCGGTGGTCGGCGGCGAAACGACGACCAATCCCGATCGGCTGTTGATCTCCGTCAGCGTGGTCGGCTGGGTGCCGCGCGGCCGGGCGTTGCTGCGTTCGGGTGCCCGGGCGGGCGACGCCTTGTTCGTCAGCGGCGAACTGGGTGGCGCGCTGGCGGGCCGCCACCTGGATTTCGCGCCGCGCCTGGCCGAGGCCCGGTGGCTGGCGGCGCATCACCCGGTTCATGCGCTGATGGACGTGAGCGATGGACTGGCCGGCGACCTGCGCCACATCCTCCACGCCAGCCACGTGGGCGCGGAACTGCTCGCGGACGCCATCCCCATCAGCCGGGCCGCCCGCCAACGCGCGCGGGAACATCCCGACGCGAAACCCGCCTTGCAGGCGGCCCTGACCGACGGCGAAGACTTCGAGTTGCTGTTCACGGTGCCCGCGCCGGAGGCGGTTCCGGTCCTGGACGGCTGGAAGCGCGAGTTCCCGGGCACGCGCCTGTCCTGCATTGGCCGCATCACCGCCACGCCGGGGCTGCACCTGCGAGACCGGCGGGGCGTGCGGCCGCTGAACCTGCATGGCTACGTTCATTTCGCATAGCCCTGCGGAGACCGAGGCGTTGGGGGCCGAGTGGGGCCGGCAGGCCGCTGCCGGCTGGGTGATCGGCCTGGCAGGCGATCTGGGCGCGGGCAAGACGCAGTTGGTCAAAGGCATTGCCCGCGGCCTGGGCAGCCCGGCCCGCGTCCATTCGCCCACCTTCGCCCTTCTCAACGAATACCCCGGCGGACGCCTGCCCCTGTTTCACCTCGATCTGTATCGGCTGGCCACGGCCCGGGAAATCCGGGAGGCGGGGCTGGAGGAATATCTGGCGCGGCCACCGGGCGTGGTGGTGGTCGAGTGGTACGATCGCTGGGGCTGGCGGGAGCCCGCGGGCGGACCGCCGCGCCGCTTGGCGCGGTTGCGGACGCTGGACGAGACGACGCGGGAAATCGCGTATGAAGATTTTGGCGCTTGAGTTCTCGAGCGAACACCGCGGCGTAGCGGTGACGAACGGAGAAGAACTGCTCGGCCAGGCGTTGGAAACAACCGGCCGCGAGACCCATCCTTTCACGCTGATCCGTGCCGCTCTTGAACAAGCGCGCTGCAGCCGCGAGGAAATTCAACGGCTCGTGGTGGGGCTCGGCCCCGGCAGCTACAATGGCATCCGCACGGCCCTCGCGGTGGCCCAGGGCTGGCATCTGGCGCGCGGCCTTGAACTGGGCGGCGTCGCCAGCGTGGACAGCCTCGCCGAGGCGCTCCGCCAGCGCGGCGTGCGCGGGCGCATCCAGGTATCGGTGGACGCGCAACGGGGGGAGTTTTACCTCGCGCCTTTTGAATTGGATTCCAGCCGCGCGACGGCTCTTGCAGAGCTGCGAATCGTTCAGCGGGCCGCCATCGAGGCGCTGCTCGCGGACGGCGAGCCGGTCTATGGCCCGCCCGCGCCCCAAGGACCGACCGGCGTGCAGACGGCTTATCCCTCCGCCGCCGCCCTGGCCCGGCTGGCAGTCGAGCGATTCGCGCCGTGTGCCCCCGAACAGTTGGAACCGATCTACCTCCGCGAGACCGCTTTTTTGAAAGCGCCACCCGGGCGGACGATCGGAGACCGGCCGTGAGCCGGGCCCATCCCGGCAGCGGGGCAGGTTGGACTTCGCGCGGGTGATCAGCGATGCTGGCACCAGAATCTGAGGCGTGACACCGACTGCGCTCATGAACCGGTGCTCGAGCCCGCCGGTGCGGGCCGGGAGCGGGTCGCGTTTTCTCGAACCGCACGCTGCCGCCCCGGTGGCTTTTGCCTGCTCCTGCGGCCGCGGTCGGCTGACGCGGGCGAACCGCGCTGGCGCGTGGCGCTCGGCCCGGGCGCGCTTCGCACATCCAGCAATTCGCGCCCTGCTCCTGACGGTGATCTTTGGCGGACTCCTCCCGGCCCTGCGCGGGGACATCAATCGCATCTGGCGGACCTACCGCGCCACCGACGGGCTGTCCGAGTCGCTGGTAACCGCCATCAACGTCAGTCC
>CAYNCT010000107.1:0-11813 GCA_964396005.1 uncultured Verrucomicrobiota bacterium
GCGACGGGAACCGGTGTGGTGCCGCTGAAGGTGTGGCCCCACGGCTTATTGATGTGGCGCGGGGTGGCCGGCACGCCAAAGCCGGCGTGGGCCAGGCCGAGGGGATGAAACAGCTTTTCCGTGAGCAGTTCCTCCCAGCTCCGGTTCATCACCTCTTCGAGCATCGCGCCCGCAAGCGCGAAGCCGGCGTTCGAATAAATGTAGGCGGTGCCCGGCGGGGCCGCGGGAGGGAGGGACGTCACCTTTTCCAGCAAGAAGCGCCGTTGTTCGCGTGGCGTGCCCGGGTGGTTCCAGAGCTGGTTCCAGATGCCGCTGGGCCCCAGGTCGTTGGGCGCGCCGCCACGATTCGCAAGCAACTGCTCCAGCGTGACGGTCTTCCAGTCCGCGTGCATGGCGGGCGCGGCGGCCGGGAAGACGTCCGCCAGCTTCGTCTGCCAGGCGACCCGCCCCTCGTCCACCAGGATTCCCGCCAGCGTGGACGTGAACGATTTGGTGATCGAACCGAGATGCCATTTATCGAACAGGGTAACGGGCTCACTCACGCCGTGCTTGCGCACGCCCACCACCCCAACTCCGACGATGCGGTTGGATCGGACCACGGCGCAGGCCAGCGCCGGGACGGTGAACTGAGACCGGATGGGAAGCAGTTCCGCGCTGAGATCGCGGACCGGGAATTCCTCGAGGCGGAAGAATCTCGGCCCCTTCTCGGCGGCGCTCAGCAGCCGGGCCACCTCGGCCGAACTGCCGATGACCGGCGCGTCGAGGTCGGCCCAGGTCCCGAAATCCGCGGTGCTCTGCAACTGATAACCCCGGCCGATGGCCGGCTGGAAACGCAGTTCCACCGCCGGGGCGATGGTCAACTCGGCGGCGGCCGCGGGGAGGAACCAGGCGGCCAGCACCGCCAAGACCAAGGGGCGGACGCTGGTCGGGTTGCCGGCCCGTTCGACGGTTGCGAGAACACTCATGGCGGCAAAGGGAGCACCCGGTTACCCCAAGGGCAAACCGTCAGTCGCTCGGTGAAGCCCGAACGCCCGGGCACCGTCGCTTTCGCGCCCCGAGGTGCGGATCGCTCAGGTCCCGCCACCTCCATCCGGCGGGCGCTGTTGCCCCGCTGAGTCGGGACCAGCGACACTCCCGTTCAGCCCGCCGCCCGCAACGCCTGATCGAGGTCCGCGAGGATGTCCGCGATGTCTTCGATCCCGATGCTCAGGCGCACCAGATCCGGGGTGATCCCGGCGGCGAGCTGTTGCTCCTCGGATAATTGCGAATGCGTGGTCGTGGCGCTGTGGATCGCGAGCGACTTGGCGTCGCCCACATTCGCGAGATGCGAAAAGAGTTTGAGCGCCTCGATGAACTTCTGGCCCGCCGCCTTGCCGCCCTTGATGCCGAAGACCACCATCGCTCCGCCCTGGCCCCGGAGGTACTTCTGGTTACGCGCGAACTCGCGGTCCCCGGGCAGGCCCGGATAGCGCACCCAGGAGACGCCGGGGTGTTGTTGCAGATGCCGGGCCACGGCGAGCGCATTGGCGCAGTGACGTTCCATTCGCAACGGCAGCGTCTCGATGCCCTGAAGGAACATCCACGAATTGTCCGGCGAGATGCAGGCGCCCAGGTTGCGCAGCGGCACCGTGCGCATTCGCAGAATGAAAGCCAGCGGCCGCAACGGATCCGGCAGGTCAATCCCCCAGCGCAACCCGTGGTAGGAGGCATCGGGAATGGTGTAGAGCGCATGTTTGCCCGCAGCCCAGTTGAACCGTGCGCCATCCACCACCACGCCCCCGATGCCGGTGCCGTGGCCGCCCAACCACTTGGTGAGTGAATGGACCACGATGTCCGCCCCGAACTCGAGCGGCCGGGTCAGGTACGGCGTCGAGAAGGTCGAGTCCACGATCAGGGGCAGGCCGGCAGCGTGGGCGATGCGGGCCACGGCTTCGAGGTCGGTTACCTCGAGGGCCGGGTTGGAGACAGTTTCGCAAAAGAGGGCGCGCGTACGGTCATCTATGGCGCGGGCGAAGTTTTCCGGGTCATTCGAGTCCACGAACTTCACCGTGATCCCGAGGGTGGGCAGGATGTCGTTGAACATCGTGTAGGTGCCCCCGTAGAGGTTGCGCGCGGATACGATGTTGTCACCGGCCTGAGCAAGGTTGATGACGCAATAGAAGACGCCGCTGGTGCCCGACGCGACGCCCAGCCCGCCGAACTCCGGCGCGCCCTCGAGCAGCGCAACGCGCTTTTCCAGCACGTCGGTCGTGGGGTTCATCAGGCGGGTGTAGATGTTCCCCAGTTCCTTCAGGGCGAACAGATTGGCCGCATGTGCGGTGTCGCGAAAGACGTAGGAGGAGGTGCGGTACACCGGCACGGCCCGCGACAGTGTGGTCGGATCGGGTTGGGTGCCGCCATGGAGGCAGAGCGTTTCGAATTTCATGAGTCGCGGAGCATAGGTCGCGCCAGCGTTCGCGCAACCGGGTTCTTCACCCACCGGCAGCGAAATGCCGCCGGACCATCGCCGCCGGTGGCACCGCGGATGCGCGGCTACCGGGAAACCGCCGGCGGCAGCGGGGACGGGGCGTTCGTCGGTTGAGGGAGCTGATACTTGGCCACCAGGCGGGCGATTTCCGGATCGCGCGCCGCCAAGCGATGAAGATCCAGCGCGAACCGCTCGAACCAGGGCACGCTGTTGGATTCGTACTGCGAAACCACCGCGCTCAGCTCTTCGACGCTGCGTTGCAGGACGCGCTCCTGCGCCCGCAATACCTGCGTCTGGTAGTACATGAACACGTTGACGACCAGGGTCAGGAGAATCACCAGCCCGCACACCATCTGGAGGAGGTTTTTCACCTCGCCGATGGAATGCCGCACGGCCGCGGTTTCGACCGGGTCGGGCACCGGCGGATCCGCCGTCGCTTCGGGGAACAACTCCGGTTCGGGATCGGGATTCATGGTTGACCAGGAGGGGCGGGGGCGGCTCCCCCCGCCGGGGCCAGATTCAGTTGCTGGTAGAGCGGGGCGTACTGCTGGACAAACCCTTGCAGGCCCGGATTCCGGCGCGCGTAGTCGGCTACCTCGCGCGCCAGGGCTTGCAGGGCACCGCGGTTGCGATTCACCAGCAGGGTCTGCACCTGCAACCGGGCCGCGCGAGCCTGCAAGTCGCCGACCCGGCGGAAACTCTCGACGTGCCGGTAGCAGAGGATCACCGCCAGCCCGACGCTTACAAACAGCGCCAGGACCAGCAGTTGGGAGGTGCGGGAAGCCGTCGTCATCGCGTCGCGGAAGGATTGTTAGCGCCACCGGCCGAGACTTGCAATCCAAGCCTCACGGCGCTTGACCGCCGGTTTCCCCGCAGGGCCGGCCGGCCCGGGGGGACGGTCGGCGCAGCAACACCATCGCGCCGATGCTGGCTGCGGTCCGGCTGCACCCAGGGTTCCGCTCACACCCCGTCCAGCCGCTCGATCACCTCGCCCGTTGCGAGCGCCGCCAGTGCCGCCGCGACCGTTTGCGCCTGTCCCGGCAGCACGAAATCGGGCAGAATCTCCGCCAGCGGCACGAGCACGAAACGCCGCTGGTGCGCCCGCGGGTGCGGCAGCGTCAACCCCGGCGCGGATCGAACTTCGCTGCCAAACGCGATCAGGTCCAGGTCGAGCGGCCGCGGCTCATTCAGGCGGACTTTGGGCCGGCGACCGAACTCCCGCTCCAACTCCTGCATCCGCGCGAGCAACGCCTCCGGGGTTTCACCTGCGCCTACCGGAAAGGCGACGACAGCGTTGATGAAACCCGGCGAGCCGTCCGGACAGTCCACGGGCGAGGTGCGCCAGAGGGACGAGCAACGCAGCTCGCCCGCGGCTACCTCCCGCAGCCGCTCAATCGCCGCACGCACGATCCGGGCCGAGTCTCCAAGATTGGACCCGAGCGCGACAACCACCAGGGGGGGAGCGTCAGCGCGAGCGGGACGCGATGCGGCGGGCGCGCTCACTTCAGCCCGAGGACATCCTGCATCGAGTAAATCCCCGGAGGCCGGCCCACCACCCATTGCGCGGCCCGCAGCGCGCCATTGGCCAACGTGTCGCGGCTGGTCGCCCGGTGGGTGAGTTCCACCCGTTCACCCGCGGTGGCGAAAATGACCGTATGGTCCCCCACCACGTCGCCGCCGCGGACGGCGTGAATCCCGATCTCGCCGGCGGTCCGCTCGCCTACCAAGCCCACCCGTCCGTGGCGCGCCGCCTCGCGCAACTGGAGCCGACGCGCGTCGGCCAGGATTTCCGCCAGGGTGGTGGCGGTGCCGCTGGGCGCGTCCTTCTTGAGCCGGTGATGCATCTCGATGATTTCGAGATCGAAGTCCGGGCCGAGAATCTCCGCCGCTTTGCGGGTCAGCCAGAAAAGCGTGTTCACCCCGGTCGAATAATTGGTGGCCCAGACCATCGGAATGCTGGCGCCTGCTTCGGTCACGGCGGCCTTTTCGGCCTCCGCGTGGCCGGTGGTGCCGATCACCAGCGGCTTGCCGCGCCGGGCGCAAAGCGCCGCTACGCCGGGCGTGACGTCGTGCAGCGCGAACTCAACGACGACGTCGCAAGCGTCGAGGACCGCCGCGAGGCTGTCGCCCTGATCCACCTGGCCAACGATCTGCAGGGCTTGCGGTTGGCGGGCGGCACAGGCGATGAGCGCCTGCCCCATGCGGCCCTTGGAACCCACAATGACGAGTCGGATCATGACGCCTGAGATTTTTGCCGGAGCACGCCGCACGCGGAAAGCGTCGCCTTGAGGCGGGCGCGATTTGCCGCGGTGATCGGCACCAGCGGCAACCGCAGTTCTTCCTCGCACCAGCCCAGCAGGGCCAGGGCCGCCTTGACCGGCGCGGGATTGGTCTCGAGGAACAGGTCCTTGAACAACGGGTAAAATCGCGTGTGCAACTTCAGGGCTCGGGCCGCGTCGCCCCGCGCAAAGGCCCGCACCAGTTGCGACACCTCGCGAGGAATCACGTTGGAAGCCACGCTGACCACGCCGCGGGCGCCGGCGGCCAGGAACGGCAGGGTCAACGCGTCGTCCCCCGAAAGAATCGTGAAGTTCGCTCCCAGAACCGCCCGGAGCTGACTGACCCGGTCCACATTCCCGCCCGCCTCTTTGATGCCGATGATGTTGACGCTGTCGTGGGCGAGGCGGTGGACCGTCTCGACCGCGATCTCGACGCCGCACCGGCCGGGAATGCTGTAGAGAATGATCGGCAGGCAGGTGGCGCGGGCGACGGCGTGGAAATGCTGGAACAGGCCCTCCTGGGTCGGTTTGTTGTAGTAAGGCGCGACCTGCAGGGAGGCATCGGCGCCAACCTCCTGCGCGGCCTTGGTCAGGTAGATGGCTTCCTGCGTCGAGTTGCCGCCGGTGCCGGCGATCACCTTGATCCGACCGCGGGCGAACTTGACCGCGAGCCGAATGACCCGGATGTGTTCCTCATAATCGAGCGTCGGCGATTCGCCGGTGGTGCCGACCGGCACGATGCCGTCCACCCCGCCCTTGATTTGGAGGTGGATCAGCCGCTCGAAGGCCGATTCGTCCAGGGCGCCCTTGCGGAAAGGCGTGACGATGGCGGTGTAGGTGCCGGTGAACGGGGGGGTGGTGGTCATGTCGCAGCAGCCGCGCGCGCGGCTCAAATCTCGATCCGGCCCTCAAAGGCGAACTCCGCCGGGCCATTGAGTTGCACGTCCCGGAAGGTCTCGCCATCCCGCTGGAAGCCAACCTCCAGCTCGTCGCCGCTTTGGACCCGCACACGCACGGGAGAGGCAAAGTCCCGCAGGCGAGCGGTGATGAGAGCCGACGCCGTCACGCCCGTGCCGCAGGCCAACGTCTCGCCTTCCACGCCGCGCTCATACGTGCGCACCCGAATTCGTGCGGGGCCGAGAATCTGAACGAAATTCACATTGGTGCCGCGCGGCGCGAAGTGAGGGTGATGACGCAGCTCCGCACCGACCGACTGGACCATCGCCCGGTCGGCGTCCTCCACCAGCACCACCGCGTGCGGCACCCCTGTGTTGAGCGAATGCACTTCCAATTCGCCGCCCGCGACCGGCAAAACCTGGCGCAGTCGCAGGTCCGTCGGCGGAGTCAACGTCACGGTCACCCGCTCGCCCATCAGGGTCGCCGTAATTACGCCGGCGGCGGTTTGGAACGTCACCCGCTCCTTCGCCCCGGTCAGTCGTTGGACAAACCGGGCGAAGCACCGGGCCCCGTTGCCGCACATCTCCGCCGCGCTGCCGTCGCTGTTGTAAAAATCCCACGCCCAGTCGGCCCGACCGTCCCGGGCGGGCACGAGGGCGATCAACCCATCGGCGCCCACGCCCCGGTGCCGGTCGCAGAGACGCGCCACCTGCGCGGCCGTCAGACGGACCTGCCCGGCGCGATTATCGAACAGCACGAAGTCATTGCCCGCGCCGTTCATCTTGGTGAACTCCAGAATCACGGGCGGCGACCGTAGCGGACGCGGGCGCCATTTGAAGGCGAAACTCGGGGCGGACGAGCGCCGGTCTTGATTCCTGTCCCGTTCCCAGCCTCGGCCGCTTCGGACAAGGTCCTGCCGCGCCCCCCGCGGCCGAGGTTGCAGTTGCCCGCCGCCCCGCCGTGCTACAGACTCTCGCAACATGCAGGAGGCCATTCGGCTGGCTTGGTTTCGACTCCGCGCGATCCATCGTATCGCGTGGTCCCTGCTGCTTTCCCTGATAATTCACCTCGCGTTGTTCGCGACGATCGAGCTGTCCAACCGCTTCGATCTGTGGCGTTTCACCCCGATGGCCTTCCTGGCGCGGCTCCTGGGCGCGGCTCCGCGGCCGGCGGAGAGTTCGCCTGCTTCGGCCAGCGCCGCGGCGATTGAGCCGGAGGCGCGCGAGGTCCCGATGATCTTCGTGGATGTGGATCCCTCGCAGGCGACGGTTGAGACCCCGCCGGACACGCCGTTCTACTCGCCGGTCAACTCGCTGGCAGCCGATCCCGACCCCGTGGACGATCAAGCGCAACCGCGCCTCGACGGCAAGCAGGACAAGGTGCTGAAGACCCTTGCGACCGAGCGCGGCGCGGCGATTCCGCTACAGCCCGCCTCCCCCCCGGAAACGCCGCCGGCGTCACCCGCCGGGGAGCCCGCCCCGGAAGTCGTCGAACCCGTCGCCGCCGCCCCGAAGCCGGCTGAACCCACGTTGGCCAAGGTCGAGCCGGTCGAACGAGTCGTGCCCCGGATCGCGTCCGGTGATTTTGAGGCGGCGAAACCGGCGCCGCCGCGGCCGGTTGCCTCCGCCGTGCCCTCCGGGACCGGCACGGCACCGCGGGAACGCCCCCGCACCCTGGCAGCGGCCCGGGCCAACCAGAATGTGAACCCCCACAGCGCGCTGGTCGGCGAGAAATACAAACAGGACGGTGGGGTGCGCCGTTTCAGCGTTCAATCCTCGCTCGACGTTCGGGGCAGCCCCTTCGGGAACTATGACGCGCGTTTCGTGAGCATCGTGCAGCAGTGTTGGCTCGAGCTGCTGGAACAACAGCGCTACACCCTGGACCGGGTGGGCAAGGTGGTGCTGCGATTCAAACTCAGCTTCGACGGTCGCATTCGAGACATGGAGACGGTGGAATCGAACGTCGGCGAGATCTTCACGCTCCTCTGCCAAATGGCCATCACCAAACCGGCACCCTACGACAAATGGCCCACCGAGATGCGCAAGCTGATCCGCGAGGACTATCGCGACGTCACGTTCACCTTCTACTACTAGCCGGCCGAACCGGCGGCGGACAGAAGCCAGAAATCTATGTTGAATTTTTTGCAAGCGGGCGGTCCGTTCATGTGGGTGCTGCTCGCCACCTCGGTGGTCGCACTGGCGTTCATCATCGAACGCGGATGGGCGCTGCGACGGAACCGGCTGCTCCCGACGCAACTGGAGTCGGCGATTGATCGCTGCCACGGCTTGGAGGACCTGCCCGCGCTCCAAATGGCCTGCCACCAGAACCCCTCGACCCTCGCCCGGCTGGTGGGCGTCGCCATCGAACACCTCTCCGCCCCGAAATCCGACAACGCCGCCGCCGTCCAGACCCGCGCGCGCAACGAGGTGCAGTCGCTCGAACGCGGGCTGGTGGTGCTCGAGGTCGTGGTGGGCATCTCGCCCCTGCTGGGTTTGATCGGCACGATCCACGGCTTGATCATTTTGTTCGGCGACCTTGGCCAGCAGGGGATCACCGACAACTCGGCCTTCGCCCGCGGCATCTCGATCGCTCTCCACACCACGCTCGCCGGCCTGCTGATCGCCGTGCCCACCCTGATCGCGTGGAGCTACTACACCAAAAAGGTCGAGTCGGTCGCGGTGGAGATGGAGACCGTGCTCGACGATTTCATCCGCCGTCTGTACCGCCGGAGCGGCGACCCGGCGGCGGGGAACTCCGACCTCACGGCGCAGGGGGGCGGCTGCGATGCGCTTTTTTGACAAGAAACGCCGCCAGCCTCCGGCGATCATCATCGTCTCGCTGGTGGACATCCTCATTGTCCTACTGATCTTCCTGGTGGTCACCACCACCTTCAAGAACCAGCCGACGGTGAAGCTCACCTTGCCCGCGGCGCAAACCGGCACGCCGGGTCAGGCCGAGCCGGAGGCTGTCATCATTACGCTCACGAAGGACCCGCCCCAGGTCTTCCTCGGTAAGCGGCTGATCGAATTGTCCCGCCTCCAGGCCGAACTCAACGACCTGGCGCGGGTGAATCCGGACGTGACCGTGGCCATCCGGTCCGACGAGGCGGCGCCGGTGGGCCCCTTCGTCAACGTGGCCGCCATGGTCAAAGCGGCCGGCTTTCGCAAGCCCGTCGCCATTCACACCCGCACCGGCCTGCAGCCTTGAGCCGCACCCGGCAGAATGCCGTTGACCGCGTGGTCAGCGCGCCGGAGCGGCCTTGCGGATGGCGTTCAGCGGATGAACGTCCAGCAGGTTCGGGTGAATGCCGCTCACCTGACCGGGGCGGAAAAAGTTGAAGCCGCTGGCGAAGTACACCGGTGCGACGGGCGCTTGTTCGCCGACCAGCAGCCGCTCGGCCTCGGCCAACCAGGCGGCGCGCCGCTGCAGGTCCGGTTCGGCGTTGGCCCGCTCCAGCAGGCGGTCGTAATCAGGGTTCGCCCAGCCGGTGCGATTGTTGCCGTTGTTGCTGACGAACAGATCCAGAAACGTGTTGGGATCATCGTAGTCCCCCACCCAACTGCTCTGGCTCAGATCGTAATCGAGCCCGCGTTGCGCCGCGATGAAGACGCGCTTCTCCCGGTTGTCCAGTTCCACCCGCAAGCCCAGGCCCTGCTCCCACATGGTCTTGAGTTCCACGGCAATCTTGGCGTGTTCCTGGCCGGTGCCCGCGCCCGCCGTCCAGTACAGGTAGCGCAGCGGTCGCAGCCCCGCGCCCCCCGGGTGGCCCGCCTCGGCCAGCAGCCGGCGCGCCGTCCCCAGATCAAACTCGACCGCCTGAACGATCTGGTGGTTGGCGGTGCCGGGCGGGACCAATCCCGCCGCGGGCTGTTCCCCGCCCCGGGTGATGCGCTCGACGATGCGCCGCCGGTCAATTGCCAGCGACAAGGCTCGGCGCACCCGGGGATCATCCAGCGGCGCCCGGGTGGTGTTGAACCGGACGAAATACACGGCGAGGAAATCGAACCGATGGCAGTCGGGTCGATTCCGCAGCAGGTCGAGCAACTCGGCCGGCACAAGGTTGCGATCCCAGATCACGTCGGCGTGACCGGCCTCGTACAGGTTGAACGCGGTGGCGGGGTTGGCGATCGTCAACAAATCCACAACCTCGAGCGCCGTGTTCGCCGCGTCCCAGTACCGGGGATTCTTGCGCAGCCGCACGCGGTCGTTGAGTCGCCAGGAGTCAAGCTGGTACGGACCGCTCACCGGCAGCGGGTGGGCGCGAATCCACTGGTCGTCCAACCGTTCAATCGCGTGCCGCGGCACCACCGCGAGGGTTTGAAACGCGCACAGGTCGAGAAAGAACGGTGTCGGCTGGCGGAGCCGGACCTCGAACCGGCCGCGGTCGAGCGCTTGGAAGCCCAGGCGGCGGGAGTCGGTGAGCGTCCCGGCGTTGAAGGACTCGGCGTTTTCGATGAAGAAGAGCTGGCTCGCGTAACCCGCGCCGGTTCGGGGATCGAGCGCGCGCCGCCAAGAGAAAGCGACGTCGTCGGCGATGATCGGTTCGCCGGTGGACCAGACGGCGTTGGTCCGCAGGTGGAACCGATAGGTACGACCATCCGCGGAGATGTCCCAGCGTTCCGCCAGTCCGGGAATCGGCCGGGCCGTGACCGGATCGTTTCGGGTCAATCCCTCAAAGAGCGGCATCGTGACCCGCAGGTCCTCGATGCTCAGGGCCAGCGCCGGGTCGAGCGACTCCGGCTCGGCCCCGTTGATGATCGTCAGGTCGGCGGGCGGCAGTGCGGGCCCGCAGGCGGTCAGCCCGAGGCCGGCCGCCAGCGCCAGCCAGGCCGGCCTCCGCGGTGTCCGGGTGGTGGCGCTTTCCGCTGGCCCCGGCACCCCCAAGCGAAACGCCCCCGGTGCTGGACCGAGGGCGTACCGCACAAGCTTCATGAGCCGACTAGGGCGTGGGCTGTGGCGCCGGGAGCGCGGGAAGGGGCGTCGCTTCCGGCTTCGCTTCCGGAGTCGTGGCCGCCGGAGGAGTCACCACGGCCGGCGCGACTCCGGTGGGGCCGGGCGCCTGAATGGACGGCACCACAGTGGGCTGGGCAGTCGTCGCCGCCGGGGCGGCTGAACTGGAGACTTCTTCGATCAATCTCCCCATGCCCCGGCCCGCCTTGTGCGCCTCGTGGTTGCGCATGATGGACAACGCCAGGGCGAGGACCAGGAAGAGGCCGGTGGCGTACTTGGTCACCTGCGTGAGCATATTGCCCGACCCGGCGCCGAAGAGCGCCTCCGTGGCTGCGCCGCCGAAGGCCATGCCCAGTCCCGCCTCTTTCTTGGGCAGTTGGACCAGCACGAGGAGGATCAGGAACAACGAGTTCAACACCAGCACCAAGGTCAGCAAACCAATGATCAGACTCATAGCAGTTCAGGGAAGCGGTTGTTGCTCAGATGGAGTTCTTGATGATGTCGGTGAAGCTGCGGACCTCCAACGAGGCGCCGCCCACCAGCGCGCCGTCCACGTCGGGCTGCTCCATCAGTTCGCGGGCGTTGGACGGCTTCACGCTGCCGCCGTACTGGATCCGCACCTGGCGGGCGGTGGCCTCATCAAACATGCTGGCCAGCACGCCGCGAATGAAGGCGTGCGCCGCCTGGGCCTGGGCGGAAGTAGCCGTCTTCCCGGTGCCAATGGCCCAGACCGGTTCGTAAGCCAGCACGGTTTCCTCGACCTGGGCTTTGGTCAGGCCGGCGAGACTGCCGCGCACCTGCGTCTCAAGCACTTTCTCCGTCAGGTTGCCTTCCCGCTCGGCGAGCGTTTCGCCCACGCAAACGATGGGCTTGAGGGCGGCGGCGTGCGCGACCGCTGCCTTGCGGGCAATCAACGCGTCGGTCTCATGCTGAAACTGGCGCCGCTCCGAGTGGCCGAGAATGACGTAACGGACGGAGAACTCCTTGAGCATGACGGCGGCGATTTCTCCCGTGAAGGCGCCGACGTTGTGCTCGCTCAGATTCTGCGCGCCCAGCCGGATGTTCGAGTCCAGCACCGCCTTGGACACCGCGTCCAGCGCGGTGAACGGCGGGCAGACCACAATGTCCACCTCCTTGACAGCGGCGAGTTCGCGTTTGAGGCCGGTGACGAGGTCCAGCGCCTCGGCCACGGTCTTGTTCATCTTCCAGTTGCCGGCGAT
>CAYNCT010000108.1:0-11711 GCA_964396005.1 uncultured Verrucomicrobiota bacterium
CGCTGGCTCGCCCAAGCGCGAGCGCCGCGCTGCACGCTGCCGATGGAGGAGCGGTGGGTCGAAGCCATCCGGCTGACCCTGGAAGAGGGCCTCAGGCAGACCGAAGTCGCCGGGCGGCTGGGCGTCGATCCGCAAACCGTTAAGCGCTGGGTTCTGGCCGCCCGCGACCTGAACGCCGGGGCGGTGTTCCAACTCCGCGAGCAGCTGACCGCCGCCGAGTGCCGCATCGCGTCGCTGACCGAGGAGGTCCGCCGTCTGCGCCTCGAACTCAAACTCGCCAAGCGGGGGCGGGGGTAGATCGTTAATCCCTACCCTCCTACCGACAGCTATGCGAATAGTCTTGACTCTATGTTGTCGAGTCCTCTACGACTCAAAGGCTCGGTCTTGAGCCGGGTGTAACAAAAGGAGGGCAGAATGTCAGATCAGTTGAAGCAGGTTGTTTTTGGACTCGATCTCGAACCTATCAAATACCGCTTGGTAACCCGCGAGGGCTAGTCGCTGGAGCAGGCGGATTCAGTCGAACTCGCTTACAAGTCGTTGCTCTTGGTCGCCGCGAACCACAAGACGGAACGGCTGGTGCCTGGGCTTCTGGTCGACACTATGTGGCATACGCATATGCTCGACTCGCGTAAATACATGGCCGATTGCGATGCGGTATTCGGAACGTATCTGCACCACTGGCCTTATATGGACACAAGCGAAACGCAGAGCTCGCGGGACGAGCGCTACCGTAAAACTCTCGCTCTCATGGAAGTGGAGACCGGATACCGACCGGATTCCATCATGGCTCAGGATACGGCCGCAACCTGCGATTGCAATTGCATTGTCGCCTCGTCGGAGGCCGATATTGGACGGGTGCGCCCGGATCGCGCCATGGTTCTGGCGGCCGTCAATACTGGTGCGGCACAGACAGGCGTCCCTGCCATAGGGCCGCTGAGCGCCTGATTGCTGCGTTGTCATCACGGTGCGGCGGCCACCATACGGCCGCCGCACCACATTCCTACGAGGCATCAATGTCCGTCCCCCCCGCATTTCCCATCGACACCATGCGCCATTCAGCAGCCCACCTCATGGCAGCTGCCGTTCAGAAGCTATGGCCACAAGCAAAATTTGGTGTTGGCCCGGCGACGGACAAGGGTTTCTATTACGACATTGATGTTGGCCATCAACTCACCGCCGAGGACCTTGCCTCGATCGAAACACAAATGCTTGCCTTGCAGAAGGCCCGCCTGCCGCTAGTCCGCCGCGAGGTGCCAATCGACGATGCCATTACGGCGATGCAGGCGCAGCCCTTCAAGGTCGAACTTCTGAACCTCTTGAAAGAGCGCGGATCGACAGCGGTCGCGGAGGCCAGCGGCGATAGCACCGCAGTCGCCGATGGTCTGGAAAGCGTGTCTCTCTATCAGTTGGGCGATTTCGTGGATCTCTGCCGGGGGCCTCATGTTGAACACACGGGCCAGACCGGCGTGTTCAAACTCACCGGCATTGCCGGCGCATATTGGCGCGGCGACGCGAAGAACCCGCAGTTGCAGCGCATCTACGCATTCTGCTTTCAGACGAAGGAAGAACTTGATCTAGCCACCTGGCAATATGAGGAGGCCAAGCTCCGCGACCACCGTCGCCTCGGCAAGGACCTCGAACTGTTTACCTTCTCCGACGATGTGGGAGCCGGCCTTCCGCTGTGGCTTCCCAAAGGCACCATCGTCCGCGACGAACTTGAGTATCTAGCGCGCCGTGAGGAGCGAAAGGCGGGATATCAGCGCGTTTCGACTCCGCATCTGACGAAGGAGCGTCTTTACTACACGTCCGGACATTTGCCCTACTACGCGGAGGATATGTATGCCCCGATCAAAATCGAGGAAGAGAACTACTACCTGAGGCCAATGAACTGCCCGCATCACCACCAGATTTACATGACGCGGCCCCGCTCTTACCGTGAGCTGCCGCTGCGGATCGCGGAATACGGGCAGGTATACCGCTACGAGGCGAGCGGCGCTCTGTCCGGCCTGATGCGCACGCGCGGCTTCTGTCAAAACGATGCGCATATCTACTGCACGCGCGAGCAGGCCGAGGGCGAGTTTCTTGACGTGATGCACCTTCACGCCAAGTTCTACGAACTCTTCGGCATCAAAGACTACTACATGCGCCTATCGCTGCCCGACCTCGACAAGCTCGACAAGTATGTGAACGAACCCGAGGAGTGGCGGCTTGCCCTCGAAGTGATCCGCTCCGCCATGAAAAAGTCTGGCTATCCGTGTGAGGAGGCGAAGGGAGAGGCGGCGTTCTACGGACCGAAGGTTGATTTTATGATCAAGAGCGTGATTGGCAGCGAATTCGCGATTTCCACCAATCAACTGGATTTCGTCGCCAGCAAGAAATTCAATCTGCGCTACATCGGCGAGGATGGTGGGGAACACCCGCTTTATGTGATACATCGGGCGCCGCTCGGGTCGCACGAGCGTTTTGTCGCCTTCCTGCTCGAACACTATGCCGGTTCGTTCCCGACATGGCTCGCGCCGGTCCAGGCGCGCGTGATTCCGATTGCCGATCGCCACAACGACTATGGCGAGGAAGTTGTGCGTTACCTGAGTGACTACGAGGTTCCGCTGGCCTCCGGCACGATCCGCGCGGACATGAATGGCAGCGCCGAGCGGATGCAGAAAAAGATACGCCAGGCGCAGATCGAAAAGGTTCCTTATATGCTGGTCGTCGGCGACAGGGAGCGCGAAACGCGCACGGCCTCCGTGCGCTTGCGCAACGGGGCCGACATTGGTGTCATGTCCTTGGCCGATATCGGTCAGCGTATTTTCAACGAATGCGCTTCGCGGCAGGATGTTGTAACGGAAGCCGAGAAGGCCAAGGTTCCGCCCCCAGCGAAAGGCCCGGTGGCTCGCTACCCAGCGGCCTGACCCATCACGGCTTCCCGGAAACCCGGCAGCCGGTCACGGCGGGCGAGGGCGTCGAAGGCGGTTTCCAGCACTTCGTCATAGTGGGGCCGGTGCGGCGAGCGGGATTGGTATGACCATTCCACCTCGTTCACAAAGTGCAGCAGGTTGCCCTTGAAGCAGCCGGTTGCCGCGATGCTGCTTTCCGCATCCTTCCCGAAAATCACCAGAGTCCGCCGGCGGTCTTCCCCCTCGGGTGCCGACAGCAGGAATTCCCGGCAGAGCATCCCGTCCGGAGCCACGTTGGCGGGGGTCAGGGCCAGCCCGTTGTAGAGATCGCGGGCGATGCGGTCTCGCCCGCCGAGCAGCTCGTCGACAATCTGGAAGAAGGCCCAGGTGTCCTCGAACGCCACCACCGGCAGAACGGCGAGGGTTGCGTCCACGACGGCGGAGCGCTGCGCGTCGCCGGTCGAGCAGGCGAGCAGCGCGCCGCAGAGGGAGCAGGTAGCCCAACCGTCCCGAGAGGCGAGGGCAGGCAGCACCTCAAGCCCCTTGTCCATGAACAGGGTCAGCCGCTCCGCGCTGCCGGTGCCCGCCTTGATGAGCGCACTAACCAGCACCGCAGCCGCCGCATCGTCGCGGGCCACGGCGGGCAGCACATCGAGGCCCCGGTCAACGAACAGTGCCGAGAGGGCGTCATCCTCGGCGCAGGCTTTCCCAAGAGCCACGATGAGCCGGCGCGCCGCCAGACTGTCGCGCGCGGCAAGCTCCGCAAGGTTGCCGAGTTCGGCCTCGAAGGACTCCCGATTAAGCATGTCGCACCACCTTTCAAAGCGGGGATGCTGTCTCCAGCAGGGGAGGGAAGATGGTAGCGGTTTTCCGTTGCCACCCCGGTTTCCCCGTGCCAGACAGGAGGCATGCAGCAGCCCGACTCCTCCGCCCAGCCCGCCGGCGTCCGCTTCACGGTCTATGACCCGTTCGCGGAATGCCTCTACTGCCGCCCCACCTTCAAAGAGGCGCAGCGCGACGCCGAGAAGATTGGCGCAACGCTGATTGTCGAGGTCGCAGGCGACGACGTGCTCGACCCGCGCGCCGTGCTCCGCCATCACCGCAAGCAGGGCGACCAGTGGAAGCCCGAGACGCCGCCGACCCGGCTGCGCAGCGGCGCGAAGCTGGCACCCGGATAATCCCCCGACCTTTCAAGTAAAACCGCCAGCGGAATACTTGCCTTTTATTGTAGTTTGTAGTAGTATGTAGCATACTATCTACTACATTATTTCACTACATCATGGCGACTACCAAGGAACGCATCTTCGAGATTGCCGACGAGATGGACGCCGCCGGCCAGAACCCCACGCTTGCCGCCGTCAGGAAGGCGCTCGGCGGGGGCAGCTTCACCACGATTTCCGAGGGGATGAACGAATGGAAGGCGCGCAAGGCGGCCAAGGAAACGCCGCTGCGCGAACCGGCCCCTCCGGCAATCGCCGAGCGGCTGGGCGACTTCGGCGCGGAACTGTGGGCGCTGGCCCTCGAACTGGCGAACCGCCGCCTTGCCGCCGAGCGGGAATCGCTCGACGCGGCGCGGGTGCAACTGGAGGCCGAGAAGCAGGAAGCGGCGGAACTGGCCGACCAGGTGACCGGCGAGCTTGAGGCCCTGCAAGGGAAGATCGCGGCCCTCCAAGCCGCCGAACTGGCTGCCCGCAACGAGGCCGGGGCTTTGCGCGACCAGCTTGCCCGGACGGGGGAGCGCGCGGCGACCGCCGAGGCCCGCGCCGGCGAGATCGAGAAACGCGCCGACGACCTCAACGCCGAGTTGGCCCGCGTCAATGCCCAGAACGCCGAACTGGTGAAGGCGCTGGCCGAAGCGGCGAAGCCTCAGCCCCCCGAGCCACCCGCCAAGTCCTGACCCGCTGGCCCGGTTTCCCTCTCCGACTTTTGTCCGCGCGGGGCAGGGGGATGGTGCGCGTTCCTTTCCTTCCGTGGCCGGTCAATTCAACCGCGAACACTGCCGCCCGCAGGCGCTTCCCGCGTCAATCGGCGGCCCGCTCCATTCGCCCGGCTAGGCGGGCTCCCGTGTTGCCAATTGACGCCGCGCCTAGCGGTCGTCCTAGGGGTGCTCGCGATTGACCAACCACGAAAGCAGTGAGCGTCAAAGTCAGGGAGGGAAGGCAACCGACCTACCGGGACATCGGCGCGGCCTGGCCGACCAAGAGCGGGGGCTACAGCGTGCGGCTCGATGCCCTGCCCATCGGCGACACCATCCTGCTGATGCCGGTCGACGAAGTCGGCGACAGCGAGGGCATCGGCGACTAGCCGCGATGCGCCCGGGCCGGGGCGCCGGCTCGGGCGTTTTCCCGCCAGCCGGGATTCCTAAAATTGTTGGCGATAGTGCCTTGCCGGACGGACCCGACGCAGCCTAGCGTTTTCGCATGGCCATTTTCAAAGAGTCCGGAATCTCGCCCCGCCGCCGTTTTTATCAGGTCGCCAAGCACTACGACGCCGACCTGCGCACGCCGCCGCGCGGCACCACGGGACGGCTCAGGCGCTATCGTCGCCGCAAGCGGGCCGCGCGCTCAAAGTCGCGGATCGTCCCAAAGGCCCTCTAGCGCCGCGTTCCTGAAGTAGGGCAGCTTCTCGACTTCGAGCGGGCGCAGCCCATCGAGAAACACCAGTCCGAGGCCCGAGCCGTCCGGCTTCGCGGCGTATTTGAGGGCGATTTCGTCGGGGGTCAGCAGCGGGCGCGACGCCGCGGCCGTGGAGCGCGACTGCGCGAAGCTGCCGACCACGCCCGAGAGGCTGGAGGTTTCCACCGTGGTTACGCCGCTGGCCTTGCTCACCAGCTCGCAGGTGACCGGATCGGAGACGCCGAACACGATGCGTGCGCCGGCGTTGTTCCAGAAGGTGGGAGCGGCCTTGCCGTAGCAGCGCTCCACCTGGCTCCAGTCCTGAAACACCGACCAGACCTGCACCCCGTAGCCGGCGGCGAGGCCCACGGCCTTTTCCACCACCTCGAAATGCCCGAGCGTCGCCAGCTCGTCGAGGTGAAACTGCACCGGATGTTCCAGCGGCTTTTGCCGCGTCAGCAGTCCATTGAGCGCGTCATGCGTGACTACCCGCAGCCAGCGGGCGAAGGTGGCGAAGTAGGGCAGGGGCAGGCAGACGAACACCGAGAGCTTTTCGCCCCGTTCCCACGCCGAGAAGTCCACCGCATGGTTCTCCGCCGCCAGAGAACGGCGCATGGCCGGGTCGTCGAGGAAGGCGGTATGGGTGCGCGCCGTCGAAATGATCGAACCGCGCTCGTCGTCCGGCGTCGCCATCAGTCCCCTGGCCCACTCCGCGACGATGCCCCCGAAGGCCGGGTTCTTCGTCATTCCTTCGAGCGTGCTTTTGCCGGTCGGGTTGCCCTGTCCGTCGTATTCGGGCACGAATGTTCCCGACAGCAGGCGCCGCACCGTCACCAGGTCGCGCTGTTCGGGCTTCGCCGCCGTGCAGACATGCAGGATGAGCATCTGCAGCAGGTTGCGCGCGTTGTCGCTCCAGTGGCTTTCCCGGTTCTCCGCGTAGCTCATCACCAGCGCTGAGGCCAACGCCGCCGCCTCGGTGGGCATCGAATCCCCTTTCAGCCGGGCGAGCGGGTTGAAGCCGCTGGCCGGAACGCCGGAAGCCGAGAAGGGGTCGAGCACCGCCACCGGCCCCCTGTCTTTACGCGTCCGGTAGGTGGCGCGCGCGTTCTCGCCCTTGGGGTCGAGCACGAACGCGCCGCCGCCGTAGGTCAGCAGGTTCGGGATGATGTAGCTCACCCCTTTGCCCGCCCGCGTGCCGGCGATCATGAGGACGTGCTTGCGCAGGTTGAAGGTCAGGGAGGAGGGGGCGCCCGACTTCGCCGCTTCGCCGGCCTGTCCGCCGAAGGCGTTGCCGAGGCCGACCGGCGCGCCCTCGCTGTTTTTCGCGGCCGCGAACGCTTCGGCCGGTCTGGCGAAGCCCGCCGTGCCGAGATCGGCGAGGGTGTTTTGCGGCACCGGCCTGCGCAGCAGGCGGAACCACAGCGCCTTGGCCTGCGCCCAGTACTGTTTCAGCTCGTCCCACGACTTGCCGACCGACAGGAAGCTCGCCAGGTGCTTGAGCGGCCAGCGGATGAGCAGATTCCCCAAGGTCGTCACCACCAGGGCAGGAATCGTCACCGGCAGCAGCGGGAACGACACCAGCACCAGCACCAGCACGAAGGGAACCGCGACGACCAGGCCGAGCAGGATGCCCAGCAGGGGCGGACCGACTATCGCCTTTCCCCACCACGGGAGTTCATCCCACATCCCCCGCAGCGACGCGGCGCCAATATTAATGGGATGGTCGCCCCTTCCCGAAGCGGCATCAACGTGCCAAGGTGGATATGGGAATGTTCCACCAACCAGGAGAGGCGACCGAGATGAAGGTTACGACGATTGGGATCGATCTGGCAAAGAACGTGATCCAGGTGCATGGGGTCGATGAACGAGGCAAGGCGGTGCTGAAGAAGCAGTTGAAACGTAACCAGGTGGCGGCGTTCTTCGCCAACCTGCCGCCGTGCCTGATCGGCATGGAAGCGTGCGCCAGTGCGCATCACTGGGCGAGGAAGCTGGAATCGTTTGGGCACACGGTGAAGCTGATGGCCCCGCAGTTCGTCAAGCCCTATGTGAAGACGAACAAGAACGACGCCGCCGATGCCGAGGCGATCTGCGAGGCGGTGAGCCGGCCCAACATGCGCTTCGTGCCGATGAAGAACGGCGAGCAGCAAGCCGTGCTGGCCCTGCACCGGGCACGGCAAGGATTCGTCAAGGCGCGCACCGCTCAGGCCAATCAGATCCGCGGCCTGTTGGCCGAGTACGGGATCGTCATCCCGCAGGGCATCGGCCACATCGCCAAGCGCCTGCCGGAGATTCTGGAGGATGGCGAGAACGATCTGCCGGGCGTGTTCCGCCAGTTGATGCAGCGCCTCGGCGATCACCTGAAGGAGCTGGACCGCCAGGTGGGTGAGTTGGAGGTGCAGATCCAGAGCTGGCACCGGGAGAACGAGGCGAGCAAGAAGCTGGCAAAGATTCCAGGCATCGGTCCGATCACCGCGAGCGCCCTGGTAGCCTCGATCGGGGATGCGAAGAGTTTCGAGAATGGACGGCAGCTCGCGGCCTGGTTGGGGCTGGTACCCCGGCAACACTCCAGTGGCGGCAAGCAGGTGCTGCTGGGCATCAGCAAGCGCGGCGACACTTACCTGCGCACGCTGCTGATCCACGGCGCCCGTGCGGTGATCAGGGTGGCCGAAAACAAGGTGGGACACGCGGACAGTTGGCTGGCACGGCTGATGGGCCGGCGCAACCAGAACGTGGCGGCGGTAGCGCTGGCGAACAAGAACGCCCGCACCGTCTGGGCGCTGCTCGCGCATGGTCGGGACTACGAGGCGAACTACGCAGTGGCGGCATGAATACGGGTTTCCCACAGCGCCGCTCGCCTCTGGTGATAGAGGGACCGCCGGCGAGCGGCGCCATGGAAAACCCTGCGGCGTAGCAGCACGACGGCACAGGTTTCGTAAAGGAGGTACTCCACCGATTGCTCAGGCAATCATGACGTGATGGCAAGACAGGTCAGACCGTGGCAGGCAGAACCTACTTGGCGCAAGGAGCACCAAGCTCGCTATATTGATCAGGAGCCTGCCAGCGAATTCCATCAGGGACATGAGGCTGCGGCCTCAACCGAAGTCCGGATGTATGGCCGCAATCTCCACCTTCTTACCATCATCGATTGAGGGCTTGACCAAACGGGGCGACCATGTATGGCCGCCATGCCCCCGAGGCTTGCCCCGGCCGACGGCAGACCCGGCGCTTCCTTGAGCGAGCAGTCCGCCAGCACGACCATCATCCGCCCGCCTTCCAGCACAGTGGCTCCCACCGTGTGCGACGGCGGTTTGCCGGGGCACTGTTCGCCATGTTTATAGACCGCCGGTTTGCCGCCGGGCCAGAGCATCACGGCGAGCAGCAGTAGGAGGAGACCCGCCGCGAGAGCGCCGGCGAGCTTGCGACCGCCGGGCAGCCTGTCGGCCGCCGCGACAACCGTTTGGAGTTTTTCGTTCATCGTTGTCCCTTCACCCTTGTTGAAAATCCTAGCCTGGGGGGGCTCACGCGAAGCGTGAGGGGCGCGGCAATGAGCGCCCTCGCCCGGCCTCGATGGGCCGGGCATCCGCAGAAGACGGGCTCGACCCGTCTTCTGCGGATTCGCTGCTTGACCGCCGGCGCATTATGACGAAGACTTGCGCGGTATGAGCAGCGGCATAAGCGAGTTGTGCGCGCGACTCGCGCGCGCAGGCCGGCCCCTCCGGGAGCCGCGCCTCAACTCGCCAAGGGAGGGGGGGCAGAATTGCCCCGCCCGTCCCTTGGAACCCTCCCCCCTGCGGGCGCGGCAGCGCCCGTCCCGCCGCCGGATATGCCGCGCTTGCGGCGGATCCGGCGGCAGGCATGCCGGGCCGTCGCCATGACCGAGACCGCGCTCAAGCGCAGCCGGTCAGGCAGCCGCACCCGGCAGACGCGCCCGCTCTCGGTGCACCTCACCGAGACCGAGCGCGCCGCGCTGGCGGAAGCCGCCGACCGCGCGGCCCTGCCCCTCTCTGGCTATGTCCGCACGGTGCTGCTCAAGGCCCCGCCCCCGCGCCAAGTGCGCCGCCCGCCCCTCGAACGGCAGCAGCTCGCCCAGCTCGTGGGCCAGCTCGGACGGGTCGGCAACAACCTCAACCAGCTCACCAAGCTGGCGAACGAGGGGCGCATCGTGCCGCCCCAAACGCTGGGGCTGGCCCTCGACGACGTCCGCCGCGCCCTCGCCCTCATAGCCCGAGCGATGGGCCATGATTATTAAGACCGCCACCAACGGCAACGCCGGGGCGCTCTACCGCCACCTGACCCGCACCGACGACGGCAACGAGCAAATCCGCGTGGGCGAACTGCGCGGCTTCGCCTCGGACGACCTGCGCGGGGCGCTGCGCGAAGCCTTCATGCAGAAGGACGCCACCCGCTGCGAGAAGGTGTTTTTCCATGTCAGCTTTGCCGTCCCTGAACAGGACGCCCAGAAGATGACCGCCGAGCGCTGGGCCTACTGCGCCGACCGCTACGAGCGCGCGTTGGGGCTCGAAGGCCACCAGCGGGCGACCGTCCAGCACTTCAAGGACGGGCGCTGGCATCAGCATGTGGTGTGGAACCGCATCGACCCCGAGACCATGAAGGCGGCCCAGCTCTCCCACGAGCGCCGGGCCTCGATCAAGGTCGCCCGCGAACTGGAGCGCGAACTCGACCTGACCCGCGTCAGCAGCCAGCGCCCCGCCCAGCGGCGCGACCAGCGCCCGCCACTGGAATGGGAGAAGGAGCAGGCGCGGCGCACCAAAATCGACGCCGACGCCGTGCGGGATTCAATCTGGGTCTGCTGGACGTTGAGCGACGAGGGCCGCACCTTCGCCGCGGCGCTGGAGGCGCGCGGGCTGACGCTGGCCAAGGGCGAGCGCCGGCCCTATGTCGTGCTCGACGAGGAAGGCAACTTCTACGCCCTCGGCGCGCGGCTGTTGCCGGGCGAGAAGACGCGCACGATCGCCGCCAAGCTGCGCGACGTGGAGCGCGACCTGCCGAGCGTCGAACAGGCGCGCGACCTGATGCGGGAGCGCGAACTGGTCAAGCGCCACAAGCGCGGGCGCACGGGCGAGGCTGGGGGCAAGGACGGGAGCGAAGGTCGCGGCGAAGGCGCTCCCCCGTTCGACGCCAGCCTCATCGAGGAGCGGCATCGCCGCCAGCACGTCGAGGCCAACAAGGAGCACGCCGAGCTGCTGCGCCGGATCGCCGAAAAGGAAAAGAAACTGGCCGAGGCCCATGACAGGGAACTGGAGGCGTTCGAGGGGCGCGGCCCCGACATCGGCGCATGGGACAGGCTCACCGGCCGCGCCGCGAAGAAGCGCGCCGAGTGGGAAACCCGGCGTCAGCGTCTCATCGAGAAGCAGAAGAACGAGCGCGCCGCCATCGAGCGTCAGCGCCGCGCCGCCGAAGAGGAGCACAAGCGCCGGGTGGCGCAGCTACGCGAGTTCGAGAAACAGGAAAAGAACCTGCAACGCAGCTTCGCCGGACGCACCAGGCAGCCCGGCGCGCCCGAACCGCAGAACAAGAGCATGGCCGCCCCTCAGCGGGAGCCGCGGCAGGCTCGCCCGCGCGGTCGCGCGCGCCGGCTCAAGCCGGAGCCCGAGTAGCCGACCCGAGACGCACAAACAGGATTCAAATTAACCATTGCGTGTGTTATGACTATGTCACACGCACCCAACGGAGGTTTTGAACATGGAACTCGTCAGCCAAGATGACGAGACGGTCACGATTCGGATGAGCCGGAGCGACGAATTCGCCCTGCTCTACGGGTTGGTGTTGTCCGTGCAGACGCAGTACAGGGCACTTGACCCTATCGAACTCGACATGACACCACAGCAGGTCACACGTTTGCTGCGTGCTCTGGAGGAAGTTGGCGCCCGTCTGCCGCGCCCCGGCGAAAGCAGGGTATGAATGCGGCCGACTTTCAAACCCTTGTTGAAAAAATAGCCGCTCACGCCACCGGCGATGACCCCGAGCGAAAAACACATCTTCCGGAGTTCAACGATTCATCCCTCGGGCCGCCCCTGAATCTCTCCGACAAGGCCGACCTCGCGGAACATCTCAAGAGGGTGTTAACAGACCCCAACACGCTCTTTTTCGCGCAAGCCAACGGGCAGGCGTTCTTCTATCACCGCGCAACCAACACCGCCGTTCTGTTCGATAGCCAAGGCGGCGGCACTGCCTTCCGGCC
>CAYNCT010000109.1:0-11479 GCA_964396005.1 uncultured Verrucomicrobiota bacterium
ACCAAGAGCTGATGTCACTCGCCTGACCAACTGCTGATGACACTTGCCCGTTGATTCGTAATTTCCGCAGCCCCGAGCCGGCTCAGGCGTTCATGTCACTCCAGCGTTTGGCCAGGCGGCCGAACACCCAGAGGGCGATGCCGGACAACACGCCGATCACCGCGAATGGCACCCAGACGTGGACGTGTGGGGCGTAGGTGTCCCACAACAGCTTGGTAGCGGCGGTGGCGTCGAGGCCCGTGACGGCCTGCAGGCGCTCCATCGCCTCCATCCGGGTGATGCCGAGGGTGGACTCCAGAGTGTCCACCCGGCCGTCCCATTGCTGGCCGCGCCCGGAGGCGTCCAGCTTGGCCAGATGCTTGAGGGCAAGCACCGCCTTTTCCCCATAATGGCCGTAAACGTGGCCCGAAACCATCGAGCCAATGTACACGCCCACGCCGACCGGGATGTTCACGTAGCCGAGGTAAAGTCCCTTTTTGCCGGGTGGCGCGATCAGCCCCAGATACTCGTTCTTCTTGGGGCCGGTGGTCATTTCGCCCAGCGAGAAGAACAGAATGCCGAGGACGAGGATCCAGGCGCTTTGAGTCCAACCGGCCACCAGCACGCCCGTCGTGGCCAGGAACATGCCGATCAACATGGCCTCGAGCGTACGCATCTTGCGCGTGAGCCACGCGGCGGGGATGACGCCGAGAATGATGAAGAATGAATTGGCGCTCAACAGCACCTGCTGCGGGACCATTGGGCCGCGCGGCGTCTGTTCGACGAGCGTCGCGTACAAAGGTTGAGGGAGCCAGGCCAGGCTCTCGGCAATGCTTCGGCTGCTGACCCAGTCCGCGATGAAGTTCGGTTGGGTGTCCCAGAGCTGGTACATCATCATCCAAAAGCCGGACATGATCGCCAGCCACGCGAGCAACCGCGCGTCGAGGATGTTCGCGATCGTCCGCCCCAGCACCCGAAGGAGTGATTCGGTCTTCGAGGCTCCCGAGGGCACGTCCCGGTAGAGGAGCAGCAGGCCGAGATTGAGCAGGGTGAACAGACCCGACGCGAGAAACACGTTGCGCCAGGCCACCAGCGAGTTCTTCTCGCCCCAAAAGGGACCGGGCAGGGCGACGCTCAGGGCCAGGATCGCGGCCGGCAGGAAGTGACCGACAAACGCGCCGACGTTCACCACCCAGTAAAAGATGCCCCAGCCCACAGACGAGTTGGCCTTGGTCAAATTCTGCGCGAGGGAACCTTGAATGCCGGGTTTGAAGAACGCCGTGCCGGTGGCCAGCGTCATAACGCCGGCGAAGAATCCCCAATAATTGCCGGGGCGGTCGAACCACCCCGCGAGACTGGCGAGCCCGCAGTGGCGCAGGAGCGCGGGCAGTCCGGCGGCGAAGGCCTCGAGAGCCGGCAGGTCGCGCAGGAACGCGATCATGCAGTAACCCACGGTCATCAGCGAGATGGCTCCCGCCAGCGTGCGCTTGTAGCCGAAGCGGTCGGCGAGCCCGCCCGTGATGATGGGCAGCAGCGATTGAAAGATCGCCCACCAGGCGTAGATGCGCCCTTTGTCGCCGGCGGTCAGGTGCAGTCCGCCGGGATTGTCCGCCTGCATGATATAGATGGGCGCCATCACCCGCAGGTTGTAGTACGCGAGGCGCTCGCCCATCTCGATGGCGTTCAGCGTCCAGAAGGCGGGATCGAACTTCGCGCGTGGTGGCGGCGTGGCGACCGAAGGCTCGTGGGAACTCATGCAGAGTGCGGTGAGCGCCGCCCGTGGAGCGGTGGACCGGTTCGGGGCTGGTTGGGGTGTGGCGCCACGACGCGGCGGAGCGTAGCGGGTCAGCGCCCGATGCCAAACCGAAAGGCCGGTCCAGCCCTGGCTTCGGCGTGCGGGCCATCGCGGTGGCGCCTCGCGTGGAAGCGCGAACGCCGGAGGCGACAACCCGCGCCGGGGCGCGCGGTTCTCGGTGCCGCCTGCGGCGGGGCAGGGAGTCGAACTGGCGTTGTCAACCAGCGGTGGATTGTGGCAGCTTCCCGTTGTCCGGGTGCCGCCTCCGCCAGTTAGGTGAGAGGCGGGCAGACGGGAAGGGAATTGCGCATGAATGCTCGATGGCTCGTGACCGTGGCGATGGTAGCCGGGGCAGTTGGGCTGGGGGCCGCGAATCCAGACCTTGGTGTACGCTATCAGCTCGAGTTCTCCGCGGAATTGACGCGCACGGAGGGTGTCGGCCGGCCGGTGGTGACCGAGAGCCGCCGGTTGAGCGGCGCTTTCAGATTGGTGGAAACCGTCGGCCCACTGGACTGGGGGACCTATGCGGTCGAACAGGTCGTGTTGACCGCGACCGGGAAGGGCGGTGACAGCGGGGCGCCCCTCGTCCTGGCTGGCAGTGGCTGGTATCAGCGCGGTGGCCGGGGCGATTCTCAGGAGAAGATGACGTTGACGCTCGACGTGGGCGGCCGGCCGCTTGAGGTGGCCAGCGGGTTGGTCCCGGCCAATGAGGATTGGCCGGCGCTGGCTGTGGTGCTCAAGGGCAGCCGCTCGGCAGGGGCTGACGGCACCGGCCGCGAAGCGTTTGTGATCACGTTGAACGCGGTTCCAGGAGATCGGGTCACGCGCCATCGCTTGCTGCCGGAGAGCACCTTCACGGACGCCTGTGCGGTCTGCGGTCGTCCGGGGATCGCAGAGCCGATCACCGGCCACTACGACCTCGCGTTGATTGACGAGAATCCCCTGATCAGTCGTTTCGCGGTGCTCGACGTGCGGTTCCTGCACCGGCCGGGGGACGCGATTCTCCGCACGTTGATCGGCGGCGGCCGATACCGCTTCGGTGGCGAGGTGGCGGTCCGGCATCCGATGCGGCTGGACCTGGAAGTGTTTCGCAACGGCGAAGGCCGGCAGGCCAGCCTTAACAACGATCCAGCCGCTCCATGGACTCCCTGGCCGATGGTCGGCGAGGATCTGCTGGAGGAGGGCGGGACGCATTTTTCGACGTTTCAGATGCGTCTGCGGTCAGCACCGGTCCGGGCGCTGTGGTTTACCACGAGCAACGGGATGACGCCCGGGACCTTCGCCCCGCCGGTCCAACGCCTTGAAGGCGGCGACCTGCTCGACGACGCCGGCCGCGTGGTGAAGCCCCTGAGCGCGCTGTTGGCGGCGCTTGCGCTGGTGCCGGATACCGCGGCCCGTCTGGACGCTTTCACGATCGCCCCGGGCGGGGAAGTGTGGTTTTCGCTGGCTGAGGACACGAAGAGCGAAACGCTCGGTTTGATCCAGGAAGGGGACGTGGTTTCGGATCGCGGACGGCGCGTGTTCACCAATCAGGAGTTGACGGGCCGCTTGAGTTTCATGCCGGTGGTCCCGGATCTGGGCCTGGATGGTCTGCAACTCCTGCCGGATGGCGAGGTGTGGTTCTCGACCCGTCAGGATCAGTTCTCGGAAACCCTCGGTGTGGTCGTTTCGAACGCGGACATCGTCTCGGCGAAAGGGACCGTGGTCCTGCGTGGCCGCGATTTGCTGGCGGCATTCAAGCCCGAGGGGGACAGCGGGGAGATTGGCTTGGACGCGTTCTTCGTTTGGCCCGGCGGCGAGGTGTGGTTCTCGACGGCTGTGGGTTTCCAAAGCGGCATTCCCGAGATCGGCGGAGTGATGGATGGCGATCTGCTCAGCAGCGAAGGCCGGATCATCTACCGCAATCTCGATCTGGTGCGGGAATTCCAACCCTTGGAGGACCTCGCGAACTTCGGGCTGACCGGTATCTTCGTGGTGACCGATCTCACCGCGACCGCGGGTTCGCCCACGCTCAAGTGGCGTGCGGCGGGCGCAGACGCTTGGGAGGTTTCGTGGGCGGGTCCTGGGCGGGTCTTTCAGGTGGAGGCTACTGGTGATTGGTTCCGTCCGTTCGCCGAGAAGACGCCGATTGGCCTGGAGACAACCTATCGCTGGCGACCCGGCGGAACGGAGTTTCTGCGCGTGCGCCAGTGGTGAGCCGGGCGATCAGCGCCTCGGACGGCCGACCGGGATCGCCCGCCAGCTTTAGGAGCGCGCCCGGGGAGAACCGGAACCTGCCGACCTGTCCCGGCAACGGCATCGCCGACGATCGGAAGCTCCGCCGAGGCTCACTGGGCGGAGTCCGAGGGCGGCTGCCCATAACCGCGGTAGCACTTCGCTCGCGTGCCTCGGCGTGAAACGGAAAGCGTCGCGGGCGCCCTCTCACGCAGTCTCGACACCCGGGCCGCGCCCGGCTATAGCCCCGTTCGCATGAAACGAGTTGCATCCCGGTCGTTCATCACGCCGCCGCCGCCAGCCCGCGCCAACCGAAGCCGGCGCCTCTGGGGGGTGACGCTGCTGCTGGCACTGCAGGTGGCGACGACTGCGACGGAAGGCGCCGAGCCCCGTCGGTTCAACGACGGACAGTCTTTTGCCGGTTGGGAGGGCGAAACCAACCAGACCTGGCGCCTGGCCGAGGGCGCTTTTGTTGGCGGCAGTTTGAAGGCGCCGGTCCCGCGGAACGAATTTCTCTGCACCAAGCGGGCGTACACCAACTTCGTGCTGCGCCTGAAGTTCAAGGTGTTGGGCGACGGTGCCAATGCGGGCGTGCAGATTCGCTCACGGCGCATTCCCAATAACCACGAAGTGATCGGGTACCAGGCTGACCTCGGCGACCCCGGATGGTGGGGCTGTCTATACGACGAATCGCGGCGCAACCGGGTCCTTGCAAAGGCGGATGCGGCTGCCGTCAACCGCGTGCTCAAACGGGGCGACTGGAACGAGTACACGATTCGGTGCGACGGCCCGCGCGTACAGCTCTGGATCAACGGCCTCCAGACGGTGGATTACGCTGAGTCCGACCCGGGCATCGAACCCTGGGGCGTCATTGGCCTACAAATCCACGGCGGCCCGCCCAGCGAGGCCTGGTACAAAGACATTGAGATCGAAGAGCTCCCTTGAACCATGCGCTCGCTCCGCTCGGTTCCCTGGCGCGGCTTGCCTCCGCGGCGAGCCGGCGCCGCGCTCCAGGTCATGGGCCCGCTGCTGCTGTGGGCGGCGTTGCTGTGGCTGCCCGCAACGTCGGCGGCGACGCCACTGACCTGGCTGTGGGCCAATCCGCAGCCGACCGGCAACAATGTCTATGACCTGGCGGTAACCAATGCCCTGACCGTGATGGCTGGCGATCGCGGCCAGGTGTACACCAGCGTGAATGACGAGCTGTGGGTGCCCCGCGATCTGCCCTCGACCAAAGCCGCCCGGGCAGTCGCCTTCCTGGGAAGCAAGACGATCATCACGGGCGAAGCGGGTCTGACCGCGCACGCGGAAACAGCCGGCTTGCGTGCCTCCGCGCTCACGCCGTTCACCGTCGCGGATCTCGGCACGGCGGACTGGCTGGAAGCGGTCGCGGTCGGGAACTCGCGGGCCGTGGCGGTCGGAGACAACGGAGCGGTGTACACCACGACGGACGGAGTGGCGTGGACGCGCCGGCCCCAAAGCTTCGCCACGTGGCTGCGCGGGGTCGCCTTCGGCAATGGTCTGTTTGTCGCGGTGGGCGACGGCGGATTCGCAGCCACCAGCACGGACGGGGTGGCGTGGCAAAAGCGCGCCACGGGGACCACGGCGGACCTGAACCGCGTGGCGTGGTTGGGCGACCGCTTTCTCGCTGTTGGCAACGGTGGGCGCATCCTGACCTCGAGCAACGGCACAGTTTGGAGTGCCATCACGGGCTCCGGCGCCACCGGCGATCTCTTCTGTGTGGCCGGGACCGGCGCCATGTACGTCGTGGGCGGGAACAACGAGCTTCGCCTGCGGCGCTCGACCGGCTGGTCCGACCAGCTTTCCCTGACGGGAACCTTTTTCCCCGCCCCGCGCTGGAGCTACTACGCGGCCAGCTATGACGGCGCTTCGTTTCGAGTGGGCGGCCCGACCGGGATGCTGGTCAACGGCTTCTACACGAATCTGATCGGCACCGTCTGGACGCCCCTGTCGGATTCGCTGCGGCCCTGGCTCTGGGATGTCGCGCGGCTGCCGGCTGGCGGCGTGGTTTCTGTGGGCGACTACGGCTCGATCCTGACCAGTGATCGGGGCACGCGATGGGAGCTGGAACTCACTCCGCCCACGGCGACGAACTCCGTGTTGTTGGGGGTGGCGGCCCGGGAAGGGCGTATCGTGGCGGTGGGCACCGGCGGCACCCTGGTGACCAGCACCAATGGCGTAGTCTGGCAAGCCATCACACCCGCGCCCACCACGGCGGATTTGCAGGGCATCACGGCCTGGCAGGGCGGCTTCGTGGCGACCGGCGGCGCGGGGACCGTGGTCACCAGCTTCGACGGGATCCAGTGGACGGTGCGTCCGCCGGCGGGAAATCGGTTCCTGTCCGGGGTAGCCGCCCATGCGATCGGGCTCGTCGCCGTGGGAGATCGCGGAACCTTGCTGGTCAGCCACGACGCCACGACCTGGACACCGGTCAACACCGGCACCACCAACTGGCTCTATCGGGTGAGAAATCTGGAAGGGTTGTTGGTGGTCGTCGGCGAGAACGGCACGTTGCTCACCAGCGCCGACGGCCAGACCTGGACGCCCCGCGTCACGGGCGTGACCAATTGGTTGAACGACATCGCCTTGAACGATGGGCGGTGGTACGTCGTGGGCACCCGTGGCACGGCGCTTTCCACCGCCGATTGGACGAACTGGCTGGCGGAACCGCTCCCCACGCAAAAGTCACTTTACGGCCTCACGGCAGCGGAAGGTCAACTGGTCGCCGTGGGTATTGAGGGCGTGATCCTTCGGGCGCAACGCGGGGAACTGCTCTTCACTGAATACCAACATGCCGGTGGGACGAACCGGTTCCGAATGACCACGAAGCCGGGCCGGCGGGTGCGCCTGGAGGCAACGTCCGACTTCGGCCAGTTCGACCCGCTCGCGGAGACTCAGTCGTTGGACAACACGGGCGAAATCATGCTGCAGACCGTGACGGGAACCAGCAGCCCCGCCCTGCAGGAGTTTCACCGCGGCCGGATCCTGCCGTGACCACCACCAGCCCCGGTCCGGAAATTTCACACCTCGGGTGAAACGCCGACCGACGGGAGCGCCGACATTTGGTCGGCGTGGTACGTGTGACCGTCGCAAGCCGGCAAGATGCCGGCGATCCGGCTGGTTGGGCGTGAAGTATCCAGGCTAGCTCCGCCAGTCGAAGGCCTTGCGCTTGATGGCGTACACGTAGCCCACCAGCAGCACGCCCAGAAACGACAGCATCGCGAAGAAAATGAGGTTCGCGGAGGCCGGCTGGGCCAGCAGGTCGCGATACACCACGGCCCACGGGTAGAGAAACACCACCTCGATGTCGAACAGGATGAACAGCATCGCCACGAGGTAGAATTTCACCGACAGCCGCGCGGACCCGGAACCGACGGGGATCATGCCGCATTCGTAGGCAGTGTCTTTGATCCGCGAGCGCCGGCCCCGCTTGCCCAGAAGCACCGAGCCCACGAGCATTCCGCCCGTGATGAGCACCGCCAGCAGCGCCAGCATCACCACCGGCAGGTACTGCGTAAGTTCCGAGGAGGTTGTCGCGTCCACGCCCCGAGCTTACCGGTGCGCCCGCTGGAGAAAAGCCGATTTCCTCAACCCGCCTTGGCGACGGGCCGTCCTGGCGCACGGGGAAGTGGGCGCTTCCGGCCCAATTGGCGCAAGGCCGCTTTCACCACCCAGACCCGCTTCTCCAGCGCGGCGCGCGCCGCGGTTTCGTCGGCTCCGGTCAACGCGGTTACAATCCCGATGGCGCGGTCGCGCAGCTTGGTGTTCGAGGGATTGAGGTCCACCATCAAATTGCCGGCGACCTTGCCGACCCGGACCATCGCGAGCGTGGAGACGATGTTGAGCACCAACTTCGTGGCCGTGCCGGCCTTGAGTCGCGTGGAGCCGGTGAGCACTTCGGGGCCGGTGTTGATCGCCAGCACGCGGTCCGGCCGGCAGGCGGCCGGAAAGTTCAGATGCGGATTGAAGCAGAGGAGCGCTGTTGTGGCCCGCCGCTTTTTTGCCGCGGTCAGGGCGCCCCAGACAAAGGGCGTCCGGCCGCTGGCGGCGATGCCCAGCACGATGTCGCCCTCGCAGACCGCGCGGAACTCAACGGCCCGTACCCCGGCGTCCCAGTCGTCCTCCGCTCCTTCCACTGCCGACCACAGGGCGGACTGTCCGCCGGCAATGATGCCCTGCACCCACTCGGGCGGCGTGCGGAAGGTCGGCGGACACTCGCTGGCGTCCAGCACTCCCAGGCGGCCGCTTGTGCCCGCGCCAACGTAGAACAACCGCCCGCCCCGACGAAGCGCCCGCGCCACCCGCTGCACCAGTTCGGCCAGCGCGTCCCGATGCTGCAGCAACAGCGCACCCAATCGGGCTTCCTCGGTCAACATCACCTCGATCGCTGCCGCGACGGGCATTCGGTCCAGGTTCGCCGACCGCGGATTCCGGGCTTCGGTTGGCGAAGGCGCAGTCGCCTCCGGCAGGCAGCGCGCGGCCGGGGCGGGCGGGCTGGGGCGGGGCTTCGCTCCGGTCGCGCCGTTTTCCGCCGTCCCGTTGACGCGGGCGTGGGCACGGGCCAGCGCCACGGCACCCCAGGCGCCTTCGAGGGCCAGCGTGCGAACGACCGCTCGAGGATATGCGGCTCGAATGCCCCGCGTCACGCGGCGCGCATAGTCGGGCTGGTGACCGACGACTCCTCCGGCCAGGACAAATTCGACGGAACGTCCTTTCCCCCGCAGTCGGCGCGCGCAAACCGTGGCTGCTTGGGCGAGGTCCCGGGCGGCTTCGGCCACCACCCGCGTCGCCACCGGATCGCGGGCGGCGGCCGCCGCGAAGACGTGCCGACTCAGCGCCGCCACCTCGGCCTTGCTGGCGGCGAACAGCCACGACACGAGGTCGTTCGGCTCGTTCAGAGCCAGGGCTGCCAGCAGGCGGGCGCCCAAGGGCGGCCAAAGCCCGGTCTCATCGTAGCGGGTCAGCACCCGACTCAGCGCCTGTCGCGCGAGGTCGTAGCCGCTGCCCCGGTCGCCCAGGAAATGCCCCCATCCGCCCACCTTGGCAGTTTTGCCTTCCGGATTGCGACCAAAGCAGCACGACCCCGTGCCGCTGATGATGACCACGCGCGTGACCGACTCCGCGGGCGCCGACGCCGTGAGATCGGCGGCGGCCAACGCGGTGTCGAGGTCATTGCCCACCCAGCAAGGCATCCGCGGCCAGGCTCGCTCGGCGGCGGCCCGGATGCGCGCGCGGTCGCTTTCCTCGCGGGCGCCGGCCATGCCGATGCCCACGCAAGCCGGGGAAGGCAGGCGGGCAGCGAGGTCGTGGAAGTGCGCTACCAACTGCTCGTCGGTCAGCAAACGCAGGTTGGCGGGCCCGGCCTCGATGCGTTCCCGCAGGCGGTTGTCGGCGTCCGCCAGCAAGGCCACGGTGCGCGTGCCACCGCACTCGATACCCAGTGCCAGCGTGGCGGCAGAGGAGTCAGCGGACGGGCCGGAGCGCGGATCCACGACCAGAGCGAGGGTGGGGCTAGATCTTCGTCCCGTGGGGAATGACGGCGTTTTTGGGGATGATGACAATGCCGTCGCGAACGTAGTAAAGGCTGTGGTCCACGTCGCCCTTCTTGCCCTCGGGCGTGATCACGCAGTTGTCACCGATGCGGGCTCCTTTGTCCACGATGGCGTTCTCGATGTGGGTGGCCTTGCCGATGCCTACGGGCGGCTCGTTCCGCGCGGCGTGGGCGGCGATGGATTCCTTGGGCTCGTAGGTGTCGGAACCCAGGATGACCGTACGATAGACGTAGCTGCCGGCGTCAATCTTGGTGCGCACGCCGACCACGGAGTGAGACACGGTGCAGTGGTTGATGATGCAGCCGTCGGCGATGATGGCGTGATCAATGGAGGCGCCGTTGATCTTCGAGGCCGGCAGGAACCGTGGCCGCGTGTAAATGGGCGCGGTCATGTCGAAAAAGTTGAAGCGCGGCAACTCCGACACCAGGTCGAGATTCGCCTCGAAGTAGGAGCGGATCGTGCCCACGTCCTCCCAGTACCCCTGAAACACGGAGGAGTACACGCGCTCGTTCTCGATCGCCATCGGGATGATGTGCTTGCCGAAGTCGGTGAAGTTGTTGTCCAGCAGCTTGTAGAGCGTGTCGCGGTTGAAGACGTAGATGCCCATCGAGGCCAGGAACAGCTCCTCGTCGCCCGCGATTCCCAGCTCGGTGTACGTTTCGCGCGGAATGCGCAACGGATCGAGGACCTCGGGCGTTTTGGGTTTCTCGACGAACCGGACGATCCGCCGGGTCGGGTCAATCTGCATGATGCCCAGTCCGGCGGCATCCTTCCGCGCCACCGGGATGGTGCTGATCGTCAGGGCCGCCTCGTTCTCCACATGGGTGGTCAGGATGTCCCGGTAATCCATCCGATAGAGCTGATCGCCGCTGAGGATGAGCGCGTAGTCAAACTCGACCCCGCGGAAGTGGACCAGGTTCTTCCGCACGGCATCGGCGGTGCCCTGGTACCACGAGGTGTCGGTGGCCGTTTGCTCGGCCGCCAGGATCTCGACGAAACCGCGGCTGAAGTGATCGAACTTGAACGAGCCGTACACGTGGCGGTGCAGCGAAGCGGACAGAAACTGCGTCAACACGAACACCCGGCGCACGCCGGAGTTGATGCAGTTCGAGATGGGGATGTCCACCAAGCGGTACTTGCCACCCAGCGGCACGGCTGGTTTGGCGCGATCGCGCGTCAGGGGAAACAGGCGGGTTCCCTGCCCGCCGCCCAGGATGATGCCCAAGACCCGATCGGGATTGTAGGGGAGTTTGGTGGTATTTGGCATGTCTGGAAAGAAATTGGCGACTGCGAGGCGACTTATACTGCCGGCTTCGACCACGGCGCAAGTCGCAAGGGCCGGCCAAGCCATCGCCGCTCCGCGACGCGCCGGCGATCATGAGCGCTTCGAGTTGCGGCGCGGCTCGCGGAGGTGGTGCGCCCGCCAGCTCTCCTGCGCGGTGCGGCGGGCTGAATTAGCGTGCGTCGCCCCGGGGCGGACGCCAGACTGCGAGCGTGGATGGGATTTGGTTCATTCAGGACCTGGCGATCGTGCTCGTGGTTGCCGGGGCGGCCGGTTGGCTTTGTCAGCGGCTGGGGTTGTCCGCGGTAGTGGGCTATCTGGTGGCCGGGGCGCTGGTGGGCCCCCACACGCCACCATTCGCGCTGGTGACGGACCTGGGACGGGTGGAGACGCTGGCCCAGTTGGGCCTGGTCTTCCTGATCTTCGGCATCGGGCTCAATCTCAACCTGAGCCGCCTTCGCAACCTCGGGTTTTCGGTCATTGCCGCGACGGCCATCGGCGCGCTCCTGATGTTGAGCGCGTGCCGCGTGGTGGGCGGGCTGTTGGGCTGGACGAACACCGCGAGCCTGTTCCTCGCCGGGCTGGTGATGGTTTCCAGCTCGGCCATCATCGGCAAGGTGCTGGCCGAGTTGAACC
>CAYNCT010000110.1:0-11392 GCA_964396005.1 uncultured Verrucomicrobiota bacterium
TCAGGCCAACCGGGCGGTGCAGGTGCTGATCCTCTGTCCCACTCGCGAGCTGGCAATCCAGGTGTCGGAGGAGATCCACAAACTGGCGTGGTTCAAACGCGGCCTGCACGCGCTGCCGATCTATGGAGGCCAATCATACGAGCGCCAGTTTCATGGCCTCCAACGGGGCGCCCAGATCGTCATCGGCACGCCGGGGCGGCTCATGGACCACATGCGCCGGGGCACGCTGCGGCTGGACGGGGTCAAGCTGGCGGTCCTGGACGAGGCGGACGAGATGCTGAACATGGGGTTTCGGGATGACATCGAGCAGATTCTCCAAGCGGTGCCGAAGGAGCGGCAGACGGTGTTTTTCTCGGCCACCATGCCGCCGGCCATCCGCGAGTTGATCGCGAAGTACTCGCGCCAGCCGGAAAGCGTAAAGATCGAACAAAAGGCGCTGACCGTGCCCACCGTTGAGCAGGTTTACTACGAGGTGGATCGGCGGTTCAAAGTCGAGCTGCTCGAGCGGTTGATTGACCTGCACGACTTCAAACTGGGCCTGATCTTCTGCAACACCAAGCGCATGGTGGACGATCTCGTGGACCACCTCGAAGCGGCCGGGTACCTCGCGGACCGCCTGCACGGGGACATGAGCCAGAATCTTCGCGACCGGGTGATGAACAAGTTCCGCAAGTCCGGCCTCGAGTTCCTCGTCGCCACCGATGTCGCCGCGCGCGGGATTGATGTGGACGACGTGCAGGTGGTGTTCAATTACGACCTGCCCTACGACGGCGAGGATTACGTGCACCGGATCGGCCGCACGGGGCGCGCCGGGCGCAGCGGCCGCGCGATCACCTTCGTTTCCGGGCGCGAGATCTACCAGATCCGGCAGATCGAGCGGTACACCAACACCCGCATCCAACGGGCGCGCATTCCCACGGTGGCGGAGGTCGAGGAGGCCCGGGAAAACGTGTTTCTGGCGCGGTTGCGCACCACGTTGCAGAGCGGCGAGTTCAAGCCGCAGGACCGGCTGGTCGAGCGGTTGCTGGCAGAGGGATTCAGTTCGACTGACATCGCGGCCGCTTGCCTGGCGCAACTGCAAAGCAGCGCGGAAACGACCGGCCGATCCGCCGTCGAACCCTACGCGCGCCCGGATCGGCCCGACCGTGAATTCCGGCGCGCGCCGCGTGGGGAGCGCCCGAATTTCCGCCGCGCCGAGCGCGCCGGCGGGCCGGTCGCCGCCGCTCCTCGGCCGGAGCTGGCCCCGGCACCGCCGCCGCCCGTTCCGTTGCCCAAGCCCGACGAGGAGGCCGCAGCCGCGATGGCGACCGAATCGCCCGGCGATGTTCCCGCGGACCCGCCGTCCCCGCCCGCAGCTCCAGTGGGGTCCAAGAAAACCCGACCCGCCATCCGACCTGCCGGCCCGGAGGAACGAGCCCGCGGCGAGGGCAAGGCACTGCCGCCGTGGTTGCGGGCCGATCGTGAGCCGCACGTCCGGCGGAGCGACCGCCGCGCGAGCGGCGACTTTACGCGATTGCACCTGAGCGTCGGCGAAGCGATGGGAATCGGCCCCGGCGACATCGTAGGCGCGATTTCCGGCGAGACCGGCCTGCCGGCGCAGGTGGTGGGGCGCATTGACCTTCGGGAGCGGCACAGCTTCGTCGAGGTCGCGACGGAGCACGCGCGGGCGATTGTCTCACGCCTGAACCGCACCCAGATTCGCGGTCACCGGCTGCGCGTGAAAGCGGCGTAGGACGGAAGTCGCGCTGCTCTGGGCACGGTCGCGCTGTAGCCGGGGGGCCGCCCTGCTGGTGAGAGACGGCCAGGAAGTGTCAGCGGATCAGGAGGACCTGGTCGCGCTGGATCCAGCCCGGCCCCCGCGCCGCGCCGGTCACCAACAGCCAGTCATCCTTCTCATCCTCCACGCGCAATTCTTGCCCGTCGTGCAGCGTCTGCAGGCTGGGCGACTCGGCGAGCGGGCCGTGACGCAGGATGGCATCGTCCACGATGACGACCGCGGACTGGCGCCAGTTGAGTTCCGCCCACGCCAGGCCGAGGAGCCCGCCCAGTAGCAGCGTGGCGACCGCGCCGGCTACCGCCAGGCGTCGCGAGCCCGGGCCGGGATCGGGCGATCGTTGGCGCCAGATCAGGACGCCCATCCACAGCCAGAGCGAGGCGGTGCTCAGCAGGGCCCATTCGCGGAGAGTCAAGCGGCCAACCAGCCGGGAGAGCCACCCGGGGCGGGGGGGCGGTCCGCCGGCCACCGAGCGGCGAACGAATTGCAGGTTCGCCGCGATGTCCGGGTCACGGGGCGCCAGCCGGGCGGCGGCGCGATACGCGGCGATGGAGCGGCCGACTTCGCCCAATTTGAAATACGCGTTGCCCAGGTTGAAGTGGAGGGCGGCCGAGGTGTGGCCGGAGCGCAAGATGGCTTCGAACCGGGCGACGGCGTCGAGGTATTTGCCCTCCTCGAAGTGGCGATTAGCGGCGTCAAAGGCGGCCTCCGGCGGTTCGGCGGCCGTCAGCCAGCAGACCGCGCAAAGCGCCAAGCCCCAGGCCAGGACGGCGTGCCCGCGGCGTCGGTCGGGGCCAAGATGAGCGCGGCGGTTCATTTCTCCGGTTGGCTCCATTCGGTCGCTGCTGCCCGTGGCCGGTGTGTTGCCGGTGGCGGTTGGGTCGCTCTATTTCGCATTGGGGCGGTTGATTCGTCGCAGCGCGGCGAGGGCCGAGTCGAGCTTGTCGCGGAGCTTCAACAAGTCGGTCCGGCTCGAGGTGGGGGCGTATCGGGCCTGGTTGCAGGCTTGAAACAACTGGTGCAGGTCGGCGAGCGAGTCCGGGGCGAGGCCCCGCGGCTTCAACTGGTCCTCGACGACCGACTCGGTGATCGAGGCGGCGGGCTGGTCGAGGCACTCGCCGATATGCTCCTGAAGCAGGCGAAACAGCACCGCGTGAAATTCCTCGCTATTGCCTTCCCCGGCCAGCCGGCTCAAGCGCGGCATCAACTCCCGGTGCAGGCGTGCCACGGCCCGCCGGCGGCGGAGGCGCGGATTGCGTGCCAGGGCCTCCGCCTGTCTTCGCCAGGCCCAGACCGCGAAGAACGCGGCCACGGGCAGGGCCTGCGCCACGACCAGCCACGGTGGCCAGATCCGCGGCGGCGCGACCATTGCCCACGGGCCGCCGCGCACCTTCAACGGCAGCAGGTCACTGACCGTCGCCGGCGGCGCGGTCTCAGTGGCCGGCGACGCGAGGGGGGCCAGCGCGGCTTGCGGCGTTGCCGGGCGCACGACCAGCGGGGTGTCGGGATGGTGGAGTGTCTGGTAGGTCCGCGTCGCCGGGTCAAAGTAGCTGAACGCGAGACCGGGAACGGCTGACACTTCAAGGCTCTCCGGGACGACGACCTGCTGAAAAACCTTGGCGCCTTCGATGCCGAGGCTGTCGGAAATCTCCACCTGGCTGGTGGGCGGGTACACGCGGAAGTTCCGCCAATGGTCCAACGGCGGAAGCTTGATGTTGTCGAGCAGGCCCTTGCCGGCGACGCGCACGGTGAGGGTGACGGGGTCGCCGACCGCCACGTTCGTCGGGCTCACCGTGACTGCGAGCGAGTATTGCCCCACGGCGCCGGTGAAGTCGGCCGGCATTCCCTGCTCGGGCAGGGGCAGCACGCGGATGGTGCGCGGCGGGCTGACGAGGCGCGCGGGCCGCAACTCGACGCGGCCGCCAAACGCTTCCTCGAAAAAGCTGTCGAAGAACGGGTCGGTGGTCCGGCGACGTTCGGCTCGAACGCGGAGGTTCAAGCGGCATTCGGCCGGCCCGAGCGTCAATTCGCCCACCTTGGAGGCCACGGCGGCGGTGCGGGTACCGCCGACGGCGTAGATTTGGTTGCCCACCTGGGTTTGGCCCTGCGGCAACATCGCGAGCTTGCCAAAGGTGAAACCGTCGCCCGTGAGGGGCTGGATTTGAATGTCCTGGGCGTTGACATAGAACACCTGCGTGTCCACCGGCAGGACCTCGCCGACGAAGACTTCCTCCTTGGCCGGGGTCAAACGGAGGAACGCCAGTTGACCCTGCTCGTTGATCGGGGGCGGGTTCTCGTCCGGGCGTAGCACCTTGAGCTTCACCGGGGCCGTGGCCAGTTGCTGGCCGTTGACCTCGGCCCGCACGGCGGGGATCTCGAAATCGCCGGCACGGTCGGGGGTGACCGCGTAGCGCAGCGTCAACGTGGTGGTCTGCTGGCCGTTGACAAAGTTCAGGGCGGTGCCACGGCCGATGAAATCGAAATTCAACCCCGGCACGGCCGGGAGCTGGGGCGGCGTGGTGGGCTGGCCGTTGACAAAGTTCAGCTCCAGGATGGAACGCTCGCCGAGGCGGACGGTGTCCGGTTTCAACGCCGCCGTGAGCTGGGCCGCCTGCGCCGGGGCCGCCAGCAGGACCGCCAGCAGCGCGCAAAGCGCCACGGCCGACCGGAGCGGCCGGCAGTCAGCGAGAGGCAAGTGGGCGGTGCGAATCATGCGTGTCCGAGGATGATGGGATGGGGCCGGCATTCAACCTCGCGACGCTTACCAATCCCGCTTCGGGCGGGAGCTCGGGCGCCGCTCGGGCGGCGGCATAAAGATCATCGGGCGCTCGTCGCCCGCGGCGGCTTCGAGCAGTTGCCTCGCCTGGTCCGGGGTCATCTGGCCCGGCAGGAATTGGGGTAATGGCTGCGAGCCGTCCCGGTCCCGGTCGTTCTTGTCGCCCGGGGCATCGGGGCGGTTGCTCGCTCTGGGCGGTTCGTCCGCTTTCGGATCTCCGGCCGATGACTGCCGCGGGTCGGGTGAAGGTTGCGAATCCGGTTGGGGTTTCGGCTGGGGCTGGGGCTGGGGAGGCGGGGATTGCTTGCCGGAATCCGGCGGCTGGTCCGGCGCGGACGGCTGCGGTTGCGGCTTAGGGTTCTGGTTGTCCTGGGGCTGGTTCTGCGGTTGCTGCTGCGGTTGCTGTTGCGGAGGCGGCGGTGGTTGTTGTCGCAACAGTTCCTCAAGACGTTCTTGGACGAGACGCTGGTTGAATTGCGCGTCGGCGTCCTGTGGGTTGAGCTTGAGCGCGCTTTGGTAGTTGGTCAGTGCCAGTTGCCAGTTGGGGATGGTTTCGGTCGGGTTGCCCGCCCGCTCGCCGAGGCGATAGTGAGCGTTGCCAAGGTTGTAGTACGCGCGGGCCAGCAACTCCGGGTCGCGGGCGAGCAGGGCGGCGGCGAGGGCGTTGGTGGCGGCCGCAAGATCGCCGCTCTGGTAGGCGGCAGTGCCGGCGTTGTAGGCGAGCCGCGGATCGTCCGGATTGCGTTCCAACAGGCGCTGGTACTCTTGGAGGGCGTCCCGGAATTGCCCGCTTTCGTACGCCTTGCGGGCACTGCGTGAGGAGGCCTCGGCGGATCCGAGGAACGCGCCGACCGCCAGCAACGCCACGGCGCGCTTGAGGTCGGCGTTGGCGGCGGCGGTGAGGGCGGGGGAGCGTTCGACCCGGCGGCGCTCGGGAAAGAACACTTCCAAAATCAAAAACCCGATCGCCAGCCCGAGGGGCCACTGAAAGCGCTCGTGGAACAAGCGCACGCGGCGCACAGCCAGATCCACCTTGGGCAGGGGCGCCAACCGGGCGGTATAGAGCAGGTCCATCGTCGTCGCACCGCGCAGCGCGAGATACTCCCCCTGAGCCGCCGCCGCGACCGCCTGAAGCACCTCGGTGTTCAACCTGGACACGACCGGCTTGCCCTCCTCGTCCAGCACAAATGAGGTGCGGCCCTCTTCATCCCGGATCCGCAGCCGCTCGCCTTCGGCGGTGCCGACGCCGATGGTGAAGATCCGGATGCCCGACTCGCCGGCCTTGCGCGCCGCCGCCACCGGGTCGCCCTCGTGGTCCTCACCGTCGGTGAGCAGAATGAGCACCTTGAAGCTGTCGTTGTTCTCGCCGAAGGCCCGTTGGGCGGTCTCGATGGCCCGGGTCAGATCGGTTCCGCCCTCGGGCAGAATGCCCACCTCGACGGTGCTGAGGCTTTGGGCGAAGGCGCTGTGATCGAGGGTTAGCGGGCACTGGAGGAAGGCCGTGCCGGCGAAGACCAGCAGGCCGAGGCGGTCGTTTTCGGCCGACTTGAGGAGGTCGAGGGCGGCCAGCTTGGCGCGGGTGAGGCGGGCGGGCGCCACGTCCGTGGCCAACATGCTTCGTGACGTGTCAGTGCCGACGATGATGTCTAGCCCCCTGCGGCGGACCTCCTCCCAGCCGTAGCCCAGTTGCGGACGCGCCAGGGCCAGGAGGATCAAGCCCGACGCCAGCGCCACGATGACCAGCCGGGCTTTTTGTCGGCCCCGCGACACACCCACGGTCAGTTGGGCCAGCAGCCGCGACTGCACGAACTTGCCGATGAGCCGCTGCTTCTTGCGCCAGGCCCAGACGAGAAACCACGTCAGCAGCGGCAGGGTCACTGCCAGCAGCCAGAGCATTTCCGGTTTCGCGAAGGTCATGGCGTCAGGGAAGCTTTCTCCAGACCGTGTGGGCGAGGATGACCTCGAGCATCAAGAGCACCCAGCCGGGCAGCACGACGAAGGGAAACAACTCGCGGTAGCGCTGGAATTGCTTCAGTTCGACCTCGGATTTTTCCAGCCGGTCTATCTGGGCGTAGATCTCCCGCAGAGTGTCCGTGCTGTCCGCCCGGAAGTAGGCGCCGCCCGTCCGCCGGGCGATCGCCTTCAACGTCTCCTCGTCAATGTCCACGTCCATCTCGCGATAGCGTTTGGTGCCAAAGGCATCGAAGTAGGGCACCGGCGCCTTGCCGCGCGTGCCGACGCCGATGGTGTACACCTTCACGCCGAGGGTCTGCGCCGCTTCGGCCGCCGTTGCAGGCGGCACCTTGCCGGCGTTGTTCTGACCGTCGGTCATCAGGATGACCACGCGGCTCTTGGAGGTCAATTCGCGCAGCCGGTTCAACGCCGCGGTCAGGCCCGCCCCGATGGCGGTGCCGTCCTCGATCGAGCCGATACGCAGCCGCTCGACGTTTTCGAGCAGGAAATCGTGGTCCAGCGTCGGGGGCGAGACGATGTAGGGCCTCTGGGCAAAGGCCACGAGGCCGATGCGATCATTGGGCCGTTTGCGCACGAACTCCTGGAGCACGTCCTTGGCGACGGCCAGGCGGTTCACCCGCTGACCCCGCAACTGGAAATCCTCGGAGATCATGCTCGTCGAGATATCGAGCGCCACCACGATGTCCACGCCGCTGGCCTTGACCGTTCGCTCGCCCAGGCCCTGCTGGGGCCGCGCCAGGCCGAGGATGAGCAACGTCAGCGCCAGCCAGCGCAGCCGCCGCAGAATCGCGCCCGAATGGGAGCGCGTCACGCCGCTGATACCCTTGACGATGGCAACGGTCGAATACAGGAAGGCCGCCTGCCCGCCGCGCCGGCCCTTGAGCCACGCGATAACCGGCAGCGCCAGCAGGAGTAGCAGCCACCACGGATCGGCAAAGCGAATCATCGCGAAACGTCGTCGCCCGCCTGACGCGCCGCGGTCGCGGTCGTCGGCGCGGAGGGGGCATTCGTGGGCAGCGAATTCAACGCGCTCGGCGCCGTTTCCTCCACCAGGCGCACGGCCGCGTCGTACAGCTCGCGCAGTTCCTCGCGGCCGGGCCGGGCCTGGGCGAACTTCACCAGGTCGCACCGCATCAGGAATTCGCCCAGCAGGCGCTTGAGGTTCAGGTCCAGCATCGGGCTGGACTGCAGCTCATCGAGGAATTCCTCGGTCGTTCGCTCGGGCGCCTGCAACCGGAATTGCGCCTCGAGGTAGTGGCGCACCGCGCCCGACACGGCCACGCAGAACGGGTCCGGCCGGTCCAGCCATTCGAGCGCGGCGCGGAGCTGATCCCGGGCGATGACGTGCGGGGGGATGACGACGGTGACCGCCGGTTTCTGGCGCGACTGGCGCCACCGGCGCCAGGCCCACCACGCGACCGCCACAAGTGCGGCGCCGCCCAGCAACCACCCCAGCCACGCCCAACCCTCCGGCAGGGCCACCGGCGGTTTGACTTCGCGGATATCGGGCGCCACGACGCCGTTGGTCGGACCGGTGGCCGGGGCGGGCAACACGAGCGCTGGGCGGTTCGAGGCCATACCCCTTCAGCCGTGCCGCCGCCGCTTCTCGCGGGTTTCGAAAAACTTCCCCAACGCCGCGGCGTAGGGCTGGTCGGTGCGGAGTTGGATCGCATCAATGCCCGCGGAGGCGAAGATGCGGCGGATGTCCCGCTGGAACCGGTCCTGCCGCTCCGCAAACGCCCGCCGCCGGCGTTCGTCGCCGGTGTTGATCTCCACCACCTCGCCGGTCTCGGCATCCTTGAGCACGAGGTAGCCAAGGTCGGGCAGGCGCAGTTCGAAGCGATCCAGGACCTGCACGGCCACCACGTCATGGCGGCGGTTGGCCTGCCGCAGCGAAGCGAGCGAAGCCTGCGCCAGGGTTTCAGACAGCACCACCTGGCGGCGCAGGTGGGCCGCGATCTCGCGCCGCGACGGCGCGCTTTGGCCGAGGAAGTCTGACACCACCACGAGGATCGAGCGGCGCGTCAGCACGCGGCTGAGGAACTCCAGGGGGATGTTCAGGTCCGTGCCGCGCAGCTTGGGCTCGTAAAAGAGAATCTCCCGGATGACCCGCAGCACGTGGCGACGCCCTTTGCGCGGCGGAATGAACTTCTCGACCCCTTCGGTGAAGAGCAGCAACCCCACTTTGTCATTGTTGCGAATCGCCGAAAAGGCGAGCACCGAGGCGATTTCGGCCGCCAACTCGCGCTTGGATTGCTCGCCGGAACCGAACAGACCTGAGCCGCTGAGGTCCACCACCAGCACCACCGTCAGCTCGCGCTCCTCGACAAACTTCTTCACGTACGGATGCCGCATCCGCGCGGTCACGTTCCAGTCGATCGTGCGGACGTCGTCGCCGGGTTGGTACTCGCGCACCTCGTCGAAGTTCATCCCCTGGCCCTTGAAGACGCTGTGGTACTGCCCGGCCAACGACTCGGTGACGAGCCGGTTGGTCCGCAGTTCGATCATCCGGATCTTCTTGAGGATCTCGCGCGGGATCATGTCAGCCCCGGATGCCTGCGGCCGCGTTCCGAGCCGCCCGCGCGGCTGCCGGCAACGGCTGGGTAGAGAGCGTAGCCATCCAAATCACGCCCGGGAGTGTGCGGTCCGCGGCAAGCGCCGGCAAGCCGGGGCGGAGGGGCGTGGCGCCTCTCCGTTGCTTACGGGTGAACCGGTCCCGGAGGCAACCCGGAGGGCTGCGACGAGAATAGCCGTGGGTGGCCGCTGCGGCCCCCCCGGCGATCCTGGTCCGCTGGCAAAACCGACCCCGAAAGGATCGCACCGTCGCCAGCTCCGGGCAGGTCAGCCCAGCAGCGCCATTCATACCCGACGCATCGGTTCTCGCGGGTCGCCACCCACGGCTCATCAGTTTGAAACCCGCCGGGTTTCCGGCTGACGCAGGGGAGTTTGCGCGAGAATGAGATGCGCCCGGCGGGCCGCAGGACCGGAAATACGGCTTGACGCTGGCGGGCGGCGGGGGACACTCCTCGCACCATTCAATTCGCTGGGTGGCCAGCGCCGTGAAGTCGGGGAGCTTAATCTGCCGACTTTTTTGTTCCCCGAATGGGTTCGAGGACTATGAACAATGAAATGCTCGCCGGGCTTGAGTTTTGGGAGCGGGAAAAGGGCATCCCCCGGGATGTCCTGTTGACCGCCGTCCAAGACGCGCTGGTGTCGGCCGCCAAGAAGGCGGTGGGGCCGGCGCGCGAGCTGCGCTGCACCATTGATCCGAAGACGGGTGATATCAAGGCCTTCGCCAAACTGGTGGTCGCCGAGCGGGTGATTTCCAAACACGACCAGATCTCCCTGTTCGACGCCCGCCGCATCCAACCCAACGCCCAGGTGGGCGACGAATTGGAAATCGAGGTGACGCCGTCCGGCTTTGGGCGCATCGCCTCCCAGTACGCCAAGCAGACGCTCCTCCAGCATGTCCGCAAGGCGGAAAAGGCGCTGATTTTCACCGAGTTCAAGGATCGGGTGGGCGATATCGTGAGCGGAGTGGTCCGCCGCTTCGAGCGTTCGGACGTGACGGTGGACCTGGGCCGGTACGAGGCATTGCTGCCCAATCGCGAGCGGGTGCCGACCGAGGAATACCAGATCGGCGAGCGGATTCGCTGCTACGTGCGTGCCGTCGAGGAAACCGTGCGTGGTCCCGAGATCATCCTGTCGCGGGCCATGCCGGAGTTCGTGATGAAGCTCTTTCAGCTCGAGGTGGCGGAAATCGCCGACGGCACCATCGAGATCAAGGCCATCGCGCGCGAACCGGGCTTCCGGACCAAGATGGCCGTTTATTCGCGGGATTCGAAGGTGGATCCGGTGGGGGCGTGTGTCGGCCTGCGCGGCCAGCGGGTCAAAAACATTGTCCGCGAATTGAACAACGAGAAGGTGGACATTATTCCGTGGTCGCCGGACATCCGGACCTTCGTGGCGAACGCCTTGCAGCCGGCGAAGGTCAAGACCTTCGAGGTGGATGAAGCCAACCGGCGGGTCCACATCCTGGTGGCGCCGGATCAGCTCTCCCTGGCGATCGGTAAGCGTGGCCAAAACGCCCGGCTCACCTCCCGCTTGACCGGCTGGCACATTGACATTGACGCCGAAAAGGTGGCGCTGCGCGGCTTCGAGCAGAAGATCGCCGATGCCGTGGACGCCCTGGCGGCCGTGCCCGGCATCTCGCCCGAAATGGCCGACATCCTCGTCCACCACGGTTTCACGAACCTCGAAGACCTGGGGGATGTCACCGAGAAGGATTTGGCTGAGATCCCGGCGATTGGCGAGCAGGCGGCCGCGGTTCTGGCCGCCGTCAAAGCCGAGGCGGAGCGCCGGGCCGCACAGCCCGCAGCGGAGTCCCCCACGGAGTCCGCCGGAGGGTTGGGGAGTCTTTGATCACTTCGGTTGATCGCATCGGGCTGTCGCCCCGCGGCAGCTTGACGTGACCGGTTGGCAGGAAACTATGCCCGTTCGAATTTACGAAATCGCCAAGAAGGCGGGAGTGGAAAGCAAGGTCGTACTTGCCAAGGCGAAAGAACTGGGCATCGCCGGCGCCAAGGTCGCCTCGAGCACGCTCGACAAGATCACCGCGGAATTCTTGTTGGAGCAACTGGGCTGGACCCCGGCGGCTGAGGAAGCCGCCCCGCCCGCGCCGACCGAGGCGGCTCCGGTCCCACCGGAGACCGAACTGCCGCCGCCCGCGGCCCCGGTCGAGGCCGTGACGCCGACACCACCTGCCGGCGTCGAGGCGCCGGCCCCGCCCGGGATTCAGCCTGAGCCCCCGCCCGTGGCCGAGGTTCCCCTGGCGCCGGTGGTTGAACCCGTCGCGGCGCCCGAGGCTG
>CAYNCT010000111.1:0-7174 GCA_964396005.1 uncultured Verrucomicrobiota bacterium
CATGACGACAACGCCCATCGCCTCGCGGCGGTGGTCCACTCCTTTGAGCGCGCGGTCCAGGTCTTTCTCGACCCGCAGATCTTTCAAGGCCTCCTGACGATTGAAGAACCGGCTCAGGCTGTGGCCGGCGGCGGGGTAGGTATCTTGCGCCTCGAATTCCCACCAGTGCTCGACGTAAGGGTCGTGAACTTTCACATCCGCGCCCATCTCGGCCAGTTTGCGCACCATGACCTCGGAGCCGCTGTAGCGAGTGTCACCCACGTCCTCGCGATAGGACGCGCCGAGCACCAGCACCTCGGCGGCGGCCAGGGGTTTGCCCATGTTGCGGAGGGCGTCGCGCACCAACTGCGGGGCGTGGAGCGAGCGGGTGTCGTTGATGTCAATCGCCAGCGGCGTGATTTTGAAAATGTTGTCTTCGAAGCCGAAGATGTGTTTATACGCCCACATGCCCAAACCGCCGTCCTTGGGCAGGCAATAGCCGCCGATGCCCGGGCCCGGAAAGATCATGTTCGAGTGGGTCGGCCGCACCTTGATGGCTTCGATGACCTTTTTCAGGTCCACGCCGTTGCGCTCGGCGAACAGGGACCATTCGTCGAGAAAGGCCAGAATCGTCGCGCGATAACTGTTCTCCACGATCTTGGCCGTCTCGGATTCGATGGGCCGGTCCAGCACGGTGAGCGGGTATTTCTCGGTGTTCAGCACCTCGGTCAGGAACTTCCGGACCCGCTCGCGGGCCTCGTCATTGATCCCGCTGCAGACCCGCCAGAAATCCCGGATCGAGGCGACGTAGTTGCGACCCGGCATGACCCGCTCGTAGCTGTGGGCCAGCAACGGGTCGGAGGCGACCCCGCGCCGCTCGAAAATCTTCTTCATGATCGGGTAGGCGACCTGCTCGGTGGTGCCGGGAGCGACCGTGGTCTCAATCAGCACCAACGCCCCCGGCGGGATGTGCTCGGCGATGGTGCCCATCGAGGCCTCCAGGGCGTCCATGTCTGCCGCGCCGGTGCGTACGTTCCCCAAAGCCTGCTTGAGGTAATCGCACTGCACGTCCACCACCACCACATCGGCCAGCTTCAGGGCCTCCTCCGTGTAGGTCGCCACGAGCGTCTTGGTGTCCAGGACACAACGGCGGATGAGCCGGTCCACCTCCGGGTCTTCCGCCTTGATGGGAGACTCGCCGCGATTGAGCAGCGGAATCTTCCAGAAACTGCGGGGGCTGGGGCGCTGCATTCCAATGACGAATTTGCCCGGCCGGCCCGTCTGGCGATCGCGCGAGTCCGCGACCACGGCAGCCATGACAGCCCCGACAAAGCCGAGCCCCACCACCACCACGATTTCCCGCCCCTGCTTGCGGTTGGCGGCGGCCAGCTTTTGCAGACGGGCAAATTCCCTGGCGTAATCCGCCTTTGCGGGCAGGGTGAAGCGTTCGCCGGCGGGACTGATGGAGGTGGGTTGCTTGTTCATAATGAAGAATGCGCCGCGTTGGTAGCGGCTGGCGGTCCGCAGGTCAAGGTGGCCAACAACAGCGGGGACCGTAAGCCCGCACCGGGCGCAGCTTCAGGGCTGACACCGGCCGGTCGTTTCGCCAGCCTCGCGGCATGTTCAATACGATGTTCCCTCCCCTCCTCGCGCTGGTCTGGCTCGCGCCGCTGGCCCACGCGGCTGCCGCCCAATCGTTTCCCCCTCACTGGGGACCGCCGCCCGCGATCCAAACCCGCGACCTGCGCGAGTTGCCGGGCGGCTACGGGCACGGCAGTAGCACGCTGGCGGCGTGGATCCAACAGAACCTGGATCGGGACGCGCAGGCAGCAGCGAACGCGCCGCAGGTGCAACCGCGCCTTTCCCACGGCCGCGGCGGCGTAACCATCTCTGGCGAGTTGAAGCAGTGGCACAAGGTTACGCTCACTCTCGACGGCCCTTTCGCCCATGAGCTCGACCGTGAACCCAATCCGTTCACCGACTACCGCTTCAGCGTGCGGTTCCGGCACGAGTCGGGCTCTCCCGACTTTCAGGTGCCCGGCTACTTTGCGGCTGATGGCAACGCGGCGGAGACCTCGGCCCGGTCCGGCACCAAGTGGCGCGCCCATTTGTCTCCGGACAAACCGGGCCAATGGACCTATGCGGTGAGCTTCCGCCAGGGGCGGCTGGCCGCAGTGGCCGACGCGACGGTGGGCGAAAGACTCGTCCCCTACGACGGGTTGACGGGCGCTTTCGCCGTGCAGCCCACCGACCGGTCCGGCCGCGACTTCCGCGCGCGGGGCCGCCTGCAATACGTGGGCCAACACCACCTGCAATTTGCCGGCTCCGGCGAGTATTTCCTGAAGGTCGGCGCCGACGCCCCGGAGACGCTGCTTGCCTGTGCCGACTTTGATGGCACGGAAGCCCGCCGCACCAACGTCCCGCTCAAGACCTGGCAGCCCCACGCGCGGGATTGGCAACCGGGCGATCCCACCTGGCAGGGAGGCAAGGGCAAGGGACTGATTGGCGCATTGAATTGCCTGGCGGGCAAGGGTGCAAACGCCATTTCGTTTCTGACTTACAACGCCGGCGGCGACGGCGACAACGTGTGGCCATTTGTCACCCGCGATGACCGCCTGCATTACGACTGCTCGAAGCTGGATCAGTGGGAAATCGTGTTCGAGCACGCGCAGCGACTGGGTCTGTTCCTGCACTTCAAACTGCAGGAAACCGAAAACGACGACCGGCAAGGGCCCGGCGCGGCGCAGGCCCTGGACGCCGGCGAGTTGGGAACCGAACGCCGCCTCTATTTCCGCGAGTTGCTGGCCCGCTTCGGCCATCACCTCGCGCTCAACTGGAATCTCGGCGAGGAAAACACCCAGCCCGCCGACGTGCAGCGCGCCATGGCGCGTTACTTTCATGAGCGCGATCCCTACCGGCATCCCGTGGTCATTCACACCTACCCCGACTGGCAGGAACGCGTGTACGAGCCGCTGCTGGGCGAAGAGTCATTGCTCGCCGGCGCCTCAGTACAGTGCCCCTGGGACCAGGTCCACCGCTGGACCCTGCGCTGGGTCACCGATTCCGCGCGCAGCGGGCGGCCGTGGGTCGTGGCCAACGACGAACAAGGCAGCGCCGAAACGGGTGTCCCGCCCGACCCCGGCTACGCGGGCTACGCCGGCCGCACGCACGGCGGCAAGGCGGTTGGTTACGACCTCCACAGCATTCGCAAGTTCACCCTCTGGGGCAACCTGATGGCCGGCGGCGCCGGGGTGGAATACTACTTCGGCTACGGCCTGCCGCAGAACGACCTGTTGTGCGAGGATTGGCGGAGCCGGGACCGTTCCTGGGACTACGGACGCATCGCGCTGGAGTTCTTCCGCGAGCAGCGCGTGCCCTTCTGGGAAATGCGCAATGCCAACGCCCTGGTGGACAACCCCGCCAACGACGACCGCCGCTTTTGTCTGGCTCGGCCCGGCGAGGTGTACGTCGTTTATCTGCCCACCGGCGGCACTGTTTCGCTCAATCTCACCGGAACGACTCGATCCTACCGCGTGACGTGGTTCAACCCTCGGACCGGCGGCCCGCTGCAGAACGGCCCGGTGGCTCGGGTTGAAGGCGGAGGCTGGGTGGAACTCGGAATGCCGCCCGCCGAGCCGGACGAGGACTGGGTGGTGTTGGTACGTCCGTGAAAGGCACTGGCCGGCCGTCTTCGGAGGCGCGGTCAGCGGCCCGTGGGCATTCCAACCCTGCGGGACCGGCCGAGTGACAGAAAGACGGGGCGCGCACGGGCTGCCGGCGGCCGGCGCTTCGCGCTTGAGGTGCGCCGGGCGGCGATGCCATCCTCCCGCCGCACACAGTCATGCCTCCAATGCAGTCCATGAAATCGAAAACTTCCTCCGCCGTGGTCAGTCGTCGGCACTTTCTCGGCACCACCGCAGCCGCCGCCGCCTTCACCATCGTCCCCCGCCATGTTCTGGGCGGGGCCAAATTCGTCGCCCCCAGTGAAAAGGTGAACATCGCCATCGTTGGCGCAGGCGGACAGGGCCGAACCAACCTGCGGGCCCTGTTCCCCCTGGCAGACGCGCAGGTCATCGCCGTGGCCGACCCCATCGAGCACATGAATCTCGAAGCGTTTTACTTCCGGGGGGTGGCCGGCCGGTTGCCGGTCAAGGCCGAAGCCGAAAAGCATTACGCGCAAAAGACCCCGAATTTCAAGGTGACCGACTACGAGGACTTTCGCGTCATGCTGGAGAAGGAGCAGGCCATTGACGCCGTGCTGTGCACCACCCCCGATCACACCCACGCGTACGTGAGCGTACTGGCCATGCGCGCCGGGAAACACTGCTACTGCGAAAAGCCGCTCACGCACAATGTGTGGGAGGCCCGGCTCGTCGCCCAGGTGGCCCGGGAAACCGGCGTCGCCACGCAGATGGGCAACCAAGGGCATTCGGGCGAAGGTCTGCGCGCCACCTACGAGTGGATCCGCGCCGGGATTATCGGCGACGTGCGAGAAGTCCACGCCTGGACCGGCGCCAGCCGCTGGAGCAAGAAATACACGCAGGGCCTGCCGCAACCCGAGCCCGTGCCGCAGGGCACGAACTGGGATCTGTGGATCGGGCCGCGCGAGATGCGGCCGTACAGTTCGGCGTACACGCCGGTGACCTGGCGGGATTACTGGGCGTTCGGCACCGCACCCATCGGCGATTTCTTCTGCCACAACTTTGACCCGGCTTGCTTTGCGCTGGAGCTGACCGCTCCGACCAGCATCGAGGCGTATGGCGCGGGCGGCGTGGATGCGGAAATGGCGCCCCCGGGCGGCGTGTATTACTACCAGTTCCCGGCGCGCGGCACGATGCCGCCGGTGAAGTTCTACTGGTACGATGGCGGGATGCGTCCGCCCCGTCCCGAGGGACTGGACCCGGACGACCAATTGGGTGCGGGCGGCAACGGCACGTTGTTCATCGGCGACAAGGGCATGATTACCTGTCCGGGTTGGGCGGGAGATCCCCGGTTGCTGCCCGGGTCCCGCATGGATGATTTCCGCCCGCCCGCCAAGACCTTGCCCCGCTCCAAGGGACATCACCGCGACTGGATTGACGCCTGCAAAGGCGGACCGGCGGCGAGCGCCAACTTCGAGTACGGCGCCGCTTTGACCGAGATGGGCCTATTGGGCCTCGTCGCACTGCGCGTCGGCCGCAAGATGGAGTGGGACGCGAAGGCGATGAAATCGCCCAACTGCCCGGAGGCCGATAAATTCCTCAAAGGTACCTACCGCCGGGGCTGGGAGCTGGCCTGAAACGGCCGCCGGCCGGCCCGGCGAACGCGCGCGGCGGCGCCCGGGCCGGTGATCACGGGTAGGTCTGATCCAACTGCTGGAACCGCCGGTACTGCGGCGAGTCGGGGGTGATGCGCTGTTTGATCGCGTTCAACACCCGCCGCGCCTCGGCCGGGTTGCTGCGGCCCGCCAGCACCACGTAGTCCAGTTCCAACTCCGCCAGGCGCGGGTCGCTGACCTCGCTGCGGTGCGCCCGGAACCATTCGCGGATGCCGTCCGGCCCCTGGCGCCGGGCCTCTTCCCAGAACGCTTCGAGTTCCGCGGGCAGCCCCGGCAGTTTGCCCGGGGCGTAGCGGGAAGATTTCTCGGAGGTTCCCTCCTTCAGCTTCTGGTTGGCGTAGTCACGGAACTGCAGCCCGAAGTACAACAGGGCTGCCAGGATGATCGCCGAGATGAAGAACTTCAGCATGGGCTCACGGGTGCGACGAACGTCCGGCCGCCGCGTCCAACCGGCAAATGGTGGCAGACCGGGTCCCGAGCCGCAACGCCCGCGGTTTGGCTCGCAACGTGGACAACCCGGGAGCGGGGCGGCGCCCCGTCACTCCTGCACGCGCTTCACGCGGGCGCCGAGGCGGCGCAGCTTGGCGTCAATCTTCTCGTAGCCGCGATCCAGGTGGTAGATGCGGCGGACGCGCGTTTCCCCCTTGGCGATCAACCCACCGATCACCAGGGCCGCCGAAGCCCGCAGATCGCTCGCCATCACCGGCGCGCCGCTGAGTTTGGCCGGGCCTTTCACCACGGCGCTCGGCCCCTCGATTGTGATGTCGGCCCCCAGGCGGGCCAGTTCGCTCACGTGCATGAAACGCGACTCGAAGATGCGCTCGGTGATGATGCTGATGCCGCGGACCTGCGTCATCAGCGCCATCATCTGCGCCTGCGCGTCGGTGGGAAAACCCGCGTAAGGCTGGGTCGTCACATCGGAGGGGCGCAACTCACGGGTGCCTTTGATCGTGAGCCGTCCCTCGCGACGCTCAATGCGGGCCCCCACCTCCTGCAGTTTGTCCAGCACGGCATGAAAATGATCCGGCCGCGAACCGGCCAGGGTGACTTCGCCGCGCGTCGCCACCGCGGCAATGGCGAAGGTCGCCGCCTCGATCCGATCCGGAATCGCGGCGTGTTCGGCGCCGTGGAGTTCCTTCACGCCCTCGATCACGATGGTGGGACTGCCTGCTCCGCTCACCCGGGCGCCCATCGCGTTGAGAAAGGTGGCCAGGTCCACCAACTCGGGCTCGCAGGCGGCGCTTTGAATCACCGTCACCCCGTCGGCCAGGCTGGCGGCCATCATCACGTTGGCGGTGCCCAGCACCGTCGGCCCGGCCCGTCCGCCCAAAAAGACCTCCGCGCCGCAGAGACGCCGAGCCCGCGCCCGCACGTAGCCCCGGTCAATGGTGACCTCCGCGCCGAGTGCGCGCATGCCCTTGAGATGCAAATCCACCGGCCGCGACCCGATGACGCACCCGCCCGGCAGCGAGATTTCGGCGCGGCGCATGCGCCCCATGAGCGGCCCCAGCAGACAGATCGAACCGCGCATCCGCCGCACCAGATCGTAATCCGCGAAGGATTGAATGCGGCCGGCCTCAATCGCCACCGAATCGCCCGTGAAGCGCACCTTGGCGCCGAGGGACGTGAGGATCTTGCCCAGGAACTGCACGTCGCTGAGGTCCGGCACGTTGCGGATCACGCACGGTTCGCGGGTCAACAGACACGCCGCCATGAGCGGCAGCACGGCGTTCTTGGCGCCGCTGATCGGCACCTCGCCGTGGAGGGGGATGCCGCCATTGAGAATCAAACTGTACATGCGGAAGCGCGGCCGGCGAAGGCGCCCGGCCGGACTCACTGAATCACCCCGTGGCGCGGGTCGCAACGAGGATTCGCGGG
>CAYNCT010000111.1:7184-11363 GCA_964396005.1 uncultured Verrucomicrobiota bacterium
CGAGATCGGGATGCACCGCGACCTCGCGCCACGGACCGCTCGCGAACATCCCCTCCACCGCTGCCGCCTGACCATCGCCGAATTCCAGCATCACCCGTCCGCCGCCCCGCAAGCACGCCGCCGCGCCGCCGGCCAGGTGCCGAATGCAGTCCAACCCGTCCGGGCCGCCGTCCAAAGCCACTCGCGGATCATGATCCCGCACCTCGGGCTGGAGCGTGGCGATTTCCGCCGTCGGGATGTAGGGCGGATTGGCGACGATCAGGTCGAACATCTCGCCCGCCATCGCCGCCAGCCCATCCCCGAGAACCAGGTCAATCCGCTCGCTCACACCGTGCCGGGCGGCGTTATCCCGCGCCAGCGCCAGGGCGGTCGCCGAGATGTCCAACGCCGTGATCCGCGCTGGCGGGCACTTGACGGCCAGCGCAATCGCCAGGCATCCGCTGCCCGTGCCGAAGTCCAGCACCCGCAGGGCCGAACGATCCCCCGCGGCCGCCTGCAACCAGTTCCACGCCAGTTCCGCCAGTGACTCGGTCTCCGGGCGGGGGATCAACACGTCGCGACCAACCTTGAGATCGAGTCCGCAAAAGGAGGCGCTGCCCAGCAGGTGCTGCAGCGGCTCGCGATGACCGCGCCGTCGCACCAGCTCCCGCAATTGCGCTGTTTGCTCCTCGGCGAGTGGCCGCTCGAAGTCGAGATAGAGCCGCAGCCGCGGAACCGCCAGCACCTGCGCCAGGAGCAATTCCGCCTGGAGGCGGGGCGAATCCACGCCTTTGCGCGCGAGGAATTCGGCGCTGCGCTGAATGGCTTCCAAGACGGTCACACGCCAAGGCTAGTCGAATTCGCCCGGCCGAGAAGCGCAACCCGCGCTCACCAGTGCGTCGCCCGTCCCCGACGAGGGATGCCCCACGCTTCAGCCGGGCGGAACTGGCAGCCGCTTGCCGGCGAACGGTCGCCGGCTTGGCCGGCCCGTTTACGAGCGGTTCGATTCCGGTGGCCTTCAACTTTTCGCCGGTGTATCCCTGCCGCCATGAATTCTCGACTGCTTCGCGGGCTTTTGGTGACCGCCCTGCTGGGTGGGGCCGCCGGGTTCGGTTGCGCCAGCAAGAAGCCCGAGTACCTGCCACCGCCCGTCACCGTCGAGGAGTCCAAACGCAAGCCTTCCCGCAAACCGCCGAAGGAACCCAAACGCCCGGCAACAGTGACGGTCCTGGTTGCCTACGGTGTGGACGGCAAGCCGGTGTATGCGGAATTGCGCCAGTCCACGGGCGACGCCGCCCTTGATCAGCGCATTGTGGATCGCGTCCTTCAGCAATGGACTTTCCCGCCCGGCAAAGCCGACACGGTCCTGTTGCCGGTGGACGTCAAGTCCGCGGCGCTCCCCTGACACGCGGTGGTTGGCCCGCAGGCGGAAGCGGCCCGCCTGCCGGCTCGGATCGCTCCCCGCGTCACACGATTTTTACGCAACCCGGCTGGTGCGGCCTGTTCGACTCGTTACCTTCACGCCCGGAGCGGAGTCGGAAGCGCCGCGGACGGCACGGTAATTGGCGCTTGATGCCCAGCGCAACTGACCGGCCCGCCCACCATTTTTGAACCGCGAATACCATGCTCTCGCACGCCATGCCCCCCAAAAAAATCCCGCTGAAACGCCCCACCACCACCCACTGCCGGGCTCGTCACGTGGCGGCCGTGCTGGTTCTTTGCTGCGGTCTTGGCGCCCCGGCGCACGCGCACCCCGACAAGGTCGAAGCGGGCCTGCTCCTGCACTTCGCGACCGGCAGCCATCCGATCGAAGGTGGCCGCTGGCCGGACTTGACCCATCGCCTGACCGCCCAAGTTCAAGGCGATCCCAAACTGGCCAGCATGGGCCCGGCGCAGGCGCTCGTGTTCAACGGCTTCACCGACTGGCTGCTGGCTGCTCCGGATCGCGCAACGGCGCAGCCGGCCCTGCCCCAACGTGAGTTCTCCGTCGCCGCCTGGGTGATTGTGAACGAGACCCATCCGGATGGTGGCATCATCGGCTTCCACCAGGACAACGGGGATTACGAAAAGGGCTGGCTGCTCGGATTCAATCGGCGATCCTTCTCGCTGACGCTCTCCACCACCGGCAGCGATGACGGAAACGGCAAACTAACCCGCGTCAATGGCCGAACCGCCCTCGAACCGGGCCGCTGGCACTACGTGGTCGGAACGTACGACGGCCAACTCATGCGGCTGTACGTGGACGGCAAACTGGATGGGGAGACCGGCGGACAGTCCGGCGACGTGCTCTACCCGGAGCGCGGCCGGTACGCGGTCGCCGCCTACGCGGATGATGATGAGTTGTACCCGCTCGACGGCGCGCTCTTCGAGGTGAAGGTGTACGCACGGGTCATGCCGGCGGAGGAGATCGCGGAAGTGGCGCGAAAGAATGAAGGGCTGCTGGCGTGGCGCAGCTCCGTCAACCAGGACCTGCAGTTCGTGGTGAAACCTTACCTCCAGTTCGGCACCCGTACTTCGATGACCCTCCTGTGCGAAACCAGCGCGCCCGCCCGAATGACCGTCGAATACGGCGAGGTGCAGCCGGTGAAAGGACGGGTCACCACGCCCGAGTTGAGGACCATCCACGAGGCCCGCCTCGACGGTCTGAAGCCTTTCACCCGCTATTTCTATCGGGTCCTGTGCGAAGACGAACGGGGCAATCTCGCTCGCAGCGAGGTGTTCTCGTTCCAAACCGCGCCCGGTCCGGATGCCGCGTGGGCCTTCGGCATCATCGGGGACACCCAGCGCAATCCGGAGGTCACGCGCCGCTGTGCCGAAGGCATCTTCGCGCTGCGTCCCAACCTGACGCTCCATCTGGGCGACGTGGTGGACGACGGACACGCCAAGCAACAGTGGGTCTTTGATCTCTTCGAGCCGTGCGCGCGGCTGTTCGCCCACGTGCCCACCTTTCCGGTCATCGGCAATCACGAGAAGAACGCGCACTGGTACTACGACTACTTCAGCCTCCCGGCCCCCGAGTACTACTACACCTTCGTGTACGGCAACGCCCAGTTCTTCCTGCTGGACTCCAACAAAGACTGCGGGCCGGGCAGCGAGCAGTATCGCTGGCTGGAGCGCGAACTGGCGGCCTCGACCGCCACCTGGATGTTTGCCGCCCATCACCACCCCTGCTTCAGTTCGGACGAGGACGACTACGGCGACCACTGGAAGGGGCGGCCGGACCGTGCCTTCACGTTTGGGGACAGCAACGTGCGGCGGTTGGTGCCGCTTTACGAGCGGTACGGCGTGGACATCGTCTTCGCCGGCCACATCCACAGCTACGAGCGCACCTGGCCCATCCTCCAGATGTCCATTAACCAGGCCAAGGGCGTCCGCTACCTGATCAGCGGCGGCGGGGGCGGCGGCCTCGAACAGGCGGCCCCGCAGCGAGCCTGGTTCTCCGTCCACGTGCAGCGCGGTCACCACTACTGCTTCGCGGCCGTTCACGACCGAACGATTGAATTCAAGGCCTACGACCTCGAGGGGCGGCTCTTCGACACGTTCTCGCTGACCAAATCCGCCGACCGCTAAACGGCCCCGAAGCGAAACTTGCGGGCAGTTCGCAAGCCGCGGCCCCCGCGCTCCCGTCGGGACCCCAGCCACTGCCACACCTCGCTTGTGCGCCGCCGGGATTGGGGCAAGCTCGGCCCATGAACCAGCAGGAACACGAGGCAGTCTTCACACTGTGCCTGATGGCCGCCTTTGCCGACGGCGACAAAGACGACCTCGAACGCGCCGAGCTGCGGCGGATTGCCGAGGGCTTAAACGCGGCTGACTTCAATGCGGCCGCGGCGTACCAGCGGGTGCTTGTGAGCCGACCGACGGTGGCGGAGGTGGCCGGGGCGTTGGCAACCCGGGAGGCCCGTCAACTGGCCTACGAAATGGCCGTTTGCGTGTGCGACGCCGACGGCGTCCAGAACGCGGCCGAGCAACGGTTTCTCGCCGATTTGCGGACCGCCCTCCAACTGGCCCCTGCCGTCACCGACCCGATCACCCGTGACGCGGATGCGCTCGCCGGCGCACCCGCCGCCGGGGCCGCGCAGGCCTTGCTGCCGGTCGAACCGGTGGCCGCAACCCCCACCGACACGGACGAGATGATTCTGAATTACGGGGCAAGTGTCATCAGCAGTTGGTCAGGCGAGTGACATCAGCTCTTGGTCG
>CAYNCT010000112.1:0-11350 GCA_964396005.1 uncultured Verrucomicrobiota bacterium
CGACCGGGTCTTTCTCAAACGCTTCGAGGACGAAACCAACGTCCGCTGCCATTTGGTCGCCGATCAGAGCCGCTCGATGACGTTCGGCTCGCTGGGGTTCACCAAGGCCGATTACGCCGCCACGCTCGCGGCGACGCTGGCCTACTTCCTCCACCTGCAAGGCGATGCCGTTGGGCTCCTGACCTTCGATGACCAGGTCCGCGACTACCTGCCGGCACGGCACCGCATCAGCCATTTGCGCCGGCTCATGCACGCCCTTGAACGAGTGGCCGCGGGCGCCGGCACCGACCTCGCCGCTCCGCTGCAACGCGTGGCTGAACTGGTTCGCAAGCGCGGCCTGGTGCTGGTGATCTCCGACTTCCTCGCGCCGTTGGACCGCCTCGAGGGCTCCCTCCTGCAACTCAGCGCCTCGGGCCACGAGCTGGTGGTCTTCCAGGTGCTCGACCCGGCCGAGGTCAACCTGGACTTCCGCGCTGCCGCGCTGTTCGAAGACCTCGAGTCCGGGCGGACCCTGCTGGTGGATCCCGCAACCGCCCGGGCCGCCTACACCCGCGGACTCGAGGCCCAAAGCGCCGCCGTCCGGCAGCTCTGCGACCGCCTCGGGCACACCTGGCTGCGGTTGACCACCGACCAGCCGCTCGAACTCGCGCTGTTTGATTTCCTCCGCGCCCGCCTGCGACGGGGCCGGCGGGTGAACCGCGCCGGCCGCCACATCACGCGGCCTCCTGCATGAGCTTCCTGGCGCCACTCTTCTTGCTCGGCGCGCTCGCCATCGCGGCGTCGATCGTCTTTCACCTCATCCGGCGGACCACCCGCGAGCGGGTGCGGTTCAGCTCCCTGATGTTTCTGCGTCCGGAACCGCCGCGGCTGACCCAGCGTAACCGCGTGGAGCACTGGCTCCTGCTGCTCCTGCGCTGCGCAGCCCTGGCCCTGCTGGCCCTCGGTTTCGCGCGCCCTTTCCTCAAACAAGATCTGCCCGCCCTCACCGCTCCCGGCCAGGCGCGCCAGGTGGTCGTGCTGTTGGACACCAGCGCCAGCATGCGCCGCGAGGGGGGCTGGCCCGAGGCGCTGGCCCGCGCCGAGGCCGTGCTGCGCCGGCTCCAGCCGGCCGATGAGGCTGCGCTCCTGACCTTCGACCGGACCCTCAGCCCGCGGCTCACCCGCGAGGAATGGCTCGCGACGCCCCTGAGCGATCGTCTTGGGCTGGCCCGGGCGCGGCTGCGCGAGATTCAACCCTCGTGGGAGGCCACAAACCTTGACGCGGCGCTGATGCGGGCGGCGGATCTGCTGAACGAAACTCCCGCCGCCCCGGCCGGCGTGATGCGGCAAATCGTGGTCATCACCGACCTCCAGGTCGGCAGTCGGCTCACCGGCTTGCAGAACTTTGACTGGCCACCGCACCTCGAGGTTAGCGTCGAGGCTGTCACCGCCCGTCCGGCGGGCAATGCCTTCGCGCAACTGCTGGGAGACGTGCCCGGCGGCAACCCGACCAGCAGCCGCGCGGTGCGCGTCCGCGTGAGCAACGAACCGGACTCGACGCGCGACCAGTTCCAGCTTGCCTGGGCGGGACCGGCGGGCGGGGTGCGCGGCGCGGCGCTCGACGTGCAGGTTCCGCCCGGCCAAAGCCGTGTGGTCTCCCTGCCCGCGCCGCCGCCAGATACCGCGGCCGACCGCATCGTGCTGCGCGGCGACGAGCACCCGTTTGACAACACGCTGTTCGCCCTGCCACCCGAGGCGATGCGGCTGGACGTGCTCTATGTGGGCGCCGACGTTGCCGCCGAGCCGCGCCAGCCCCTGTTCTTCCTTCGCCGGGCGTTTCAGGACACGCCGCTGGTTTCGGTGCGCGTGGTGACGACCGATGGCGCCGCCGACCGCCCGCCGCACTTGGCGGTGGTCACCGGACCAATTTCCGAGGCGGCTCTGCCGCGGCTCGAGGGCACACTGGCGCGGGGCGGCGTGGTGCTGTTTGCGCCGGTGGACCCCGCCGCCGCAGCCACGCTCGGCAAACTGGTGCCGGGCGCCGATCTCGCGGCGGTCGAGGAACGCCCCGCCCGGCACGCGCTGTTCGGCGAGCTGGATTTCCGGCATCCGTTATTTGCGCCGTTTGCCGATCCGCGTTTCAGCGATTTCACCAAGATCCACTTCTGGCGTTACCGCCGCTTCGACCTGACGACGCTCCCCGGAGTGCGCGTCCTTGCGCGCTTTGACTCGGACGATCCGGCGATCGCCGAACTGCCCGTGGGGCCGGGCCGGCTGCTGCTCTTTGCGGCCGGTTGGCACCCGGAGGACAGCCAATTGGCGCTGTCATCCAAGTTTGTGCCGTTGCTGTACGCCGCGCTCGAGTTGGCCGGCGGCCGGGCGCCGGACAGCGCGCCCTGGTTCGTTGGCACCCCCGTGCGCCTGCCGGTCGAAGCTCTGCCGAGCGGCGCGCCGCTGACCTGGCGGGAGCCGGACGGCACCGTCGCCAACCTCGCGGCGGGCACGGTGAGCACGGACGCGGCCCGAATTCCCGGCATCCACGAACTGACCGCCGGCGGCGAGCAGCGGCGCTTCGCGGTGAATCTCGATCCGGCGGAGAGCCGCACCGCGCCGTTGCCCGTCGAGGAACTGGAGCGTTTGGGCGTGCCCGTTGCCCGTCCGGCGACGGAGCCGGCCCGCGCGGCCGAACTTCAGGCGCGCCTGCACGGGGCCGAACTCGAGGGCCGGCAGAAGCTGTGGCGCTGGCTGCTCGCGACGGCCCTGGCGATTCTCCTGCTGGAAACCTGGCTGGCCGGTTGGACGGCCCGGCGCAACACGTTGAACCCGGAGGCGGCAACATGATCTCTCCCGTTTTGCAGGCCCGTTTGCGGCCGTTGGCGCGCCGCCAGCGCCGGCTCGAATTCTGGAAGCGACTGGCGCTGGGCTGGCTGGGGTGCGCGGCCGGCGGACTCGTCCTGCTCACCTTGCAGGAACTCAGCGGCTGGAGCTCCTCGCTCGCCCTGCCGCTGGTTGGCGCCGGCGCCCTCGTGGTGGCGGCGATCACGGTGGTGCGGCACCGGCGCCGGCCGGACGACTGGCGCGACCTGGCCCGCCGGATCGAAGCCCGTCATCCCGAGTTGAACGGCGTCCTCCTCACCGCGGTGCAGCAGGAGCCTGATCCGCAACGCGGCCTGGGCTTCCTGCAGGAACGAGTGCTCCTCGAGGCGCTCCAAAAGGCCGGCCAGTCGCGGTGGATCGCCGTGGTGCCGCGCCGGCAGGTGCTGCTTGCGCAGGCGGGCCAGTGGGCGGCCCTGGCGCTCCTGGGAGGCGTGCTCTGGACGCTCCGCCCCGCGCCCGAGGCCCGGTTCGCGCTCGTTCGCGCCGACTCCGGCGTCACCGTCACGCCGGGAGACATCAGCCTCGAACGCGGCAGCAGCCTCGTGGTCATGGCGCGCTTCGCCCAGCCGCCGGCCGCCGGCGCGGAACTGGTGCTGGTGGGCGCGACCGACGAAACCACGCGCCGCCTGCCGTTGGTCAAGAGCCTCGGCGATCCGCTCTTTGGCGCCACGGTGCCCGAGGTCACCCGGGATCTGGTCTATCGCGTCGAGTTCGGCCGCGAACGCACGCGCGACTTCCAGGTCACGGTCTTCGACTTCCCACAGCTCGAGCGGTCGGACGCGGCGATTCGTTTTCCGGACTTCACGGAACAGCCCGACAAACGGCTCGAGAACACCCGCCGGGTCAGCGCCGTCGAGGGCTCCGTGCTCGACGTCACCCTGCAACTCAACAAGCCCGTCGCGGCCGCCCGGTTGCTGAGCCGCGACCCCGCCCGCGCCGTGATCCCGCTGGGTGTCGAGACCAATGCCCCCGTCGCGCGGCTGGTGGGCTTCGCCCTCCTGGCGTCACAAACCTTCGACCTGCAACTGGTGGATGCCGACGGCCGCACCAACAAGGTCCCCGCTCAGTTTGTGTTCGACGCGCTGAAGAACCGCGCCCCCGAGTTGCGTATCACCAGTCCGCGCGGTGACACCCGCCCTTCGCCCCTCGAGGAGCTCGTTTTCGAGGGCACGGTCTGGGACGACTTCGGCGTCGCGGCCTACGGCCTGGCGTTCACGAGGGCCGGCAGCGAGACGGTCGAGGTGGCGCTGGGCGGGCCCGTTCCCGCCCGGGACCGGCGGGCCTTCCGCCATCTGCTGGCGCTCGAGGAACTGGGCGCGCAACCGGACGATCTCCTATCGTGGTACGTCTGGGCAGAGGATCGCGGGCCCGACGGCGCCCTGCGGCGCACCACCAGCGACCTTTTCTTCGCCGAGGTGCGGCCGTTCGATGAAGTCTTTCGCGAAGGCGAGGGGCTGGCAGGTGGCGAGCCGGGCGGCGAAGCGGGCGAGCAAACTGGCGAACCGGGCAGCCCGTCGGCGCGACTCGCGGAATTGCAGAAGCAGATCATCAACGCGACCTGGCGCCTGCTCCGCGAGAAAGGCGCCGCCGCTCCCGCGCGTCCCCGCGAGCCGGCGCCGGCCGGCCGGGAACGCGGAGGCCCCGGGTCCGATGCCCGCGCGCCGGGGGAAACCCGGGGCCCCGCGGCCGGGGAAGCGCGGCCAGGGCGCACGGTCGGGGTCGATCGGCGCTCTTCGATTCGGGTTTTGGATTTCGCTCCCCGGCCCGCGGTGATGCCGCGTCCGAGGGTTTTCGGACAGGCGGCCGCCGGAGAACCGACCGCGCCGCCAAGGGCGCCGCGCGAACGGCCGCGCAACGGTCAGGTCGGGCCTCCTGGGGAACCGCCGCTCATCAACCTCGCCGAGGATGCCAACGTGGTGCAGGAGTCTCAGGCGGCGGCACTCGAGCAGGCGGAAGCCGCGCGCGATCAGTCCCCGGATCCGCGGCTGGCGGCCCTGTGGGAAGCCGCGGCGCAACAGATGGAACGGGCGCTCGCCCGACTCAAGGCCGCGCCGGATTCGCCGGAAGCCTTGCGCGAGGCGCTCGCGGCCGAGCAGGCGGCCTATCAGGCGCTGCTCAAACTGCAGGAGCGCGAGTACTCGGTGGCCCGGAGCCGGAATCAGCGCGCCCAGCGCGGCAACGCCGGCGGGCGCCAGCAGCAAATGCAACGACAGTTGGATCAGCTCGAACTGACGCAGGCGGAGAATCGTTACGAAACGCAGAGTCAGGCCCGGCCGCCGCAGAGCGCCGAGCGACGCGAGCAGTTGCAGGCCCTCAACCGCCTGCGCGAGCTGGCCCGGCGGCAGCAGGACGTCAACGACCGGCTGCGCGAATTACAGGCCGCCCTGCAGGCCGCTCAAACCGAGCCGGAGCGCGAGGAACTCCGGCGCGAGCTCAAGCGCCTCCAGGAAGAACAGCAACGAATGCTCGAGGACGTGGACGAACTGCGGCAGCGCCTGGACCGCCCCGAAAATCAGTCGCCGCTGTCCGAGCAGCGGCAGCAATTGGAGCAGGCTCGCGAGGACGTGCAGCGCGCGGCCGACGCGGCCCGGACAGGCGCGCTGTCCCAGGCGCTGGCTGCGGGCACCCGCGCGCAGCGGCAGATGCAGGACATGCAGGACCGGCTCCGGCGCGAGAGCGCGGGCGAGTTCGCGGAGGAACTGCGGCAGATGCGCGAAGACGCCCGAGAGCTGACCCGCCGGCAGACGGAAATCCAGCAGCAACTCGACGCCCTCGCCAGCGGCGAACGCAAGTCGCTGACCGACGCCGACCTGCGCGATGCGTTGCTCCGCCAGTTGGAGGCGCAAAAGGCGCGGCTGACCAACCTCGTTGGCCAGGCCACCCAGCTCTCCGAGCAGGCCGAAGCGTCCGAACCGCTGGTGGCCAGCGAGCTCTATGACGGCCTGCGGCGCTTCGGCCAACGAGACGCCGGGACAGCCAAGGATTTGCAGGAGGAGTTGCTCAACCGCGGAATGCTGAACCAGCGGTTGCTCAATCGCCTCCAGGAAACCGAGCGCTCCGAGGGCGCCAAAGCCCTCGAGGTCACCGCCGAAATGCTCCGCCAGGGCTACCTCCCCCAGGCGGACCAGGCCGAGGAGAAGGCCCGCGCCGGCATCGCCGAACTGACCCGCGGCGTCGAGCGCGCGGCGGACCGGGTGCTGGGCGACGACGCCGAGGCCCTGCGCCTGGCGCGCGAACAACTGGACGAGTTGACCCGCGAGGTCGAACGCGAAGCGGCGCAGGCCGAAACGCGGGACGGTTCCGCCCCGCAGACCGAACGAGCAACCGGGCGCGGCCAACCGGAGAGCGAAGGGGAACCGGCGGAGGGCGAGTCGCCCGGACGCGACGCCTCCCGACCCCGGCTCGCGGGTGAGCCGGGCTCCGCCGAAGGCGAGCCTTCGCCGGGCGGTGATGCCGAGGCCCCGCAGGAGCGTGGCGGGAACCGCGGCGGCCGGGATTCGAGCCTGGCGGCTGACGAGGCAGAAGAGGGCAACCCTTCGCGGAGCGCAGACGATTCCGCCGAGACCGTCCCCGGCGGACAACCTCGGGCGGAAGGCCGGCGTGCGGGCGACCCAGCCGCAAACGGCGGCGCTCCGTCTCCCAACGAGCCCGGCCAGCCGCGGCCGCAGTCGCGAACGGGCGAAGCGGCGCGCGACGCCGCCCGCCCCAACGAAGCGCTCCCGCCGGGCGACCGCGGGGAAGGTCGGCGCGGGGGCCCGGCGCGGTCGCTGCTCGATCAGTTCCTGGAAGGGTGGGGCGGCGTCCCCACAGGACCCATCACTGGCGAGGATTTCGCTTCGTGGGCTGACCGCCTGCGCGAGGTCGAGGAGATGGTCGGGCAGCCGGACTTGCGGGTGGAGATCGCCCGGGCGCGGGAGCGGGCGCGACAGTTGCGGCAGGAATTCCGCCGCAGCCAGCAGCGTCCGGACTGGGCGGTGGTGCGGCTTGAAGTGGTGCGGCCGTTGGTCGAGGTCCGCGAACGCCTCGCCGAAGAACTCGCGCGCCGCGACCCCGGTGACCAGCTCGTGCCCATTGACCGCGACCCGGTGCCGGGCCGGTATTCCGAGCTGGTGCGCCGCTACTACGAACAACTCGGGAAGGACCGCTGAAGCCATGCCGCCCGGCGCGCTCACCTTTCCCGCTCCGCAATGGCTGTGGCCGGCCGCGGCGGCCCTGGCCCTCGCCGCCCTGGCATTGGCGTGGAGCTATCGCGCGGTCGGGGGCGGGCGGTGGCGTTGGCTTTGCGCCGGCTTGAAGGCGCTGGGCGTCGCCGCGCTGGCGTTCTGCCTCCTCGAGCCGCTTTGGTCGGGCCAGCGCGCCCGCCCGGGCGCGAACCTCTTCGCCGTCGTCGTCGACAACAGCCAAAGCCTGCGGATCAGCGACGCCAGCGAAGCCGGGAGCCGCGGCGACGAGTTGCGCGCGCTGCTCGACCCGGCGACGGGCACCTGGCAGGCCGCTTTGGAAGAACACTTCGAGGTGCGGCGCTTCGCGTTCGATGCGCGCCTGCAGGGCGTGCGGGAGTTCAGCGGGCTTGATTTTAACGGCCGTGCCTCCGCGCTGGGCGGCGCCCTGGCCGCGCTCCGGGAGCGTTTCACCGGCCGGCCGCTGGCGGGCGTGCTGCTCTTCACGGACGGCAACGCGACCGACGCGCGTGACGGTGCGCCGGATCTCGCCGGGCTGCCGCCGATTTATCCGGTGATCCTCGGGCGCGCCGAGGCGGTCCGCGACCTGGCGCTGACCCGGGCGACCGTGAGCCAATCGGCCTTCGAGGACGCGCCGGTGACCGTTCAGGCCGACGCGACCGCGCTGGGCTTCAGCGGCGAGTCGGTGGTGGTCCGCCTGACCGACGCCGCCGGGCGGACGGTTGAGGAACAGTCGCTCCGCGCGCGGCGCGACGATGAGGCGCTCGCCTTTCGGTTCCGCTTCCGTCCCGACCGGCCCGGGCTGTCGTTTTACGAGCTGATCGTGGCGCCGCGCAGCGAGGCGGCCGCAGGCACCAACGCCGTGCCATCGCGCGAGGCGACGCGGCTCAACAACCGCCGCGTGGTGGCGGTGGATCGCGGCCGCGGCCCGTATCGGATTCTCTACGTTGCCGGCCGGCCCAACTGGGAGTACAAGTTCCTCAATCGCGCCCTGCAGGAAGACGATCAGGTGCAATTGGTGGCGTTGATCCGCCTCGCGCTCCGCGAACCGAAGTTCGACTTCCGCGGCCGGGCGGGCGAGACGGGCAATCCGCTGTTCCGCGGCTTCGGCGACCAGTCCCGCGAGGAGGTCGAGCGGTACGATCAGCCGGTGCTGACGCGCCTGAACACCCGGGACGAGCGGGAGCTGCGCGGCGGCTTCCCTGCCACGCCGGAGGAGCTTTACGCCTATCATGCCGTGATCGTGGACGACCTCGAAGCCGCCTTTTTCACCCCCGACCAACTCAGCCTGCTGCAGCGTTACGTCTCCGAGCGCGGCGGCGGTTTCCTCATGCTGGGCGGCATGGAGTCGTTCCGGGAAGGCCAGTATCACCGCACGCCCGTCGGCGACATGCTGCCCGTGTATCTCGAGCGGGCGGCCTCGCCGGCCGCACCCCGGAACTGGCGGCTGAGCCTCTCGCGCGAAGGCTGGATTCAGACCTGGGCACGCCTCCGCGACAACGAGGCGGAGGAGAAAGCCCGGCTGGAGCGGATGCCCCCCTTCCAGGTGCTGAACCCCCCGGGCGAGGCCAAGCCCGCGGCCACCGTCGTGGCCACCGTGGCGGACGAGGCGGGACGCGTCGTGCCCGCGCTGGTCACGCAGCGCTTCGGCCGCGGCCGGACGGCGGCGTTGTTGATCGGCGACTTCTGGCGTTGGGGCATGCAGAGTCCGGAGGCGCGTCGCGACATGGAGAAGGCCTGGCGCCAGTTGGCGCGCTGGCTGGTGGCTGACGTACCCGAACGGGTGGAACTCACCGTGACCGACGCGGCCGACCGTGCCGCCGGCGTCGCGCGGCTGCAAGTCCGTGTGCGCGATGAGAAGTTCCAGCCCACGGACGACGACGCGGTGACGATCGAGGTGCGGCCGGTGCCGCTCGGTTCCGAAGCCGGGGCAACGAACGTCGTCCGACTACGCGCCGAACCGGCCAGCGCGGAAGCAGGCTTGTACGAGGCGGAATTCCTGTCGCGCGCGGCGGGTGGTTTTCACGCCACGGCCAGCGTCACCAACGCGGCGGGCGTCCTGGTGGGCGGGGCCGAGGCAGGCTGGAGCAGCGATCCGGTGGGCGAGGAGTTTCGCTCGCTGAAGCCCAATCGCGCCCTGCTCGAGGAACTGGCGCGGCGCAGTGGCGGCCGGGTGCTTGCCCCGGGACAACTCGCGGGATTCACTCGCGACCTGCCGCAGCGGCCGGCGCCGGTCATGGAGGCGTGGACGCGGCCGGCCTGGCATACCCCGTGGCTGTTCCTGCTCGCGCTCGCCTGCCTCGTGGCGGAATGGGGCATCCGCCGCCGCAACGGCCTGCCATGAATCGCGAACGGGCCACATGGTCGTTCCCTTGGGTGGCGCGCAGCCTCCTGGGGCTCCTGTTGTTGGTCGCCGCGCCGACGGTGACCGCAACGGTCACCAACGGAGTCGCGGTGGTCCTCGCCGTGGGCGCGCCGGGCGAAGCCGAATACGGCTCGAACTTCGTCCAGCAGGTTCAATTGTGGTTGCGCGCCTGCGAACGGGCCGGAGCGGCCGTCAACCTGATCGGGCATGACCCTGCTTCCGAGCCCTCCGACCGCGAGCGGCTGCGCACGGTGCTGGCCGCGCACGACCCGGAGGCGCCCGATCCGCTCTGGCTGGTGCTGATCGGGCACGGCACCTTCGACGGCCAGGAGGCGCGCTTCAACCTGCGCGGCCCGGACGTATCGGCGCGGGAACTGGCGGAATGGCTTCGACCCATGCGCCGCCCGTTGGTGGTCATCAACACCACCTCGGCCAGCGCGCCATTTTTGAATCCGTTGAGCGGGACCAACCGGATCGCCATCACCGCCACCCGCAGCGGCAGCGAACAGAACTTCACGCGCTTCGGGGAGCACTTCGCGCGGGCGCTGGACGGCCCCGCGAGCGACCTCGATCAGGACGGACAGGTGTCGGTGCTCGAGGCCTTTCTGACTGCGGCGGCGGGCGTCCGGGAATTCTACCAGACCGAGGGCCGGCTCGCGACCGAGCACGCCCTGCTGGACGACAACGGTGACGGCCGTGGCACCCCGGCCGACTGGTTTCGCGGGGTGCGGGCGGTGAAGCGGGCCGAGGCGGGCCAGGCGGTGGACGGCGCGCGCGCCCACCAGGTCCACCTCGTGCCGAGCGCGGCCGAGCAGGCCTTGCCGCCGGCGGTGCGCCAACGTCGGGACGCGCTTGAACTGGAGATCATCCGCTTGCGGGAGCGGCAGGGTGAGCGCGACGAAGCCGAGTATTTTCGCGACCTCGAGAAGCTGTTGCTCGACCTGGCGCGGCTGCTGGGGGAGAATCGGGTTTCAGCGGCAGACGCTGGGAACGGGCCGGGCATCCCTGCAGATTAACCGCCCCCGCCCATTGCCCGATCTGATCGGCACCTGAGCTCTCCCGCGCGCCCGGTGGAATTCAACTCTGCCGCCGGGATGCCCCGCGCCGCCAGAGGCCCAGTCCGACCAGGCCGATTCCCGCCAGCAGCGCGTACTCGCCGGGTTCCGGCACGGCCGTGATGGTCATGGCGATGTTGTTCAGGCCGGGACGGAGATTCGGGCTTGGAGCATTGCCAGCGGTAAGCCCGTCGCCGAACGCGAGCAACATGGTGTCGCTATCGGAGGTACCGACTGTTGGGGGATCATACATTTCAACGCCGATGAAGTCGTCAAAAGTACTATCGCCGTTGTAGTTGTTGATGGAGAGCGCCACGAAGACCGTCCCGCCCACGGGAATGTTGAGTCCCGAAAAGGTCAACCAGTGACCGCCGTTGCCGGGAAACGTGTAGTTGGCCAGAACTGCCGAACCGAGCACGCTACCGACAACCCCGCTATTGTCGTCGTATACCCACAAACCGAAGGTTCCTTCCGGATTGCCGGAATCCTGCTTGGCGTTCAGCAGGAAGGACACCTCGGAGATGGTTGTCGGCCCGCCGGCGAGGGTCAGGTAGTCGCCAAGGGTTACTACGTCGGGCGAGACGGTCCCATAGCTGTTCAACTTGGTCGTGGTCGAATTGTCGTACACGACCAATTGGGCGAAGGCCGGGGCCGAGGTGGCGAAAAGGCTGAGCGCGGCGACTAGGGATCGTCGCCCGAGGGCGGAGGAACCTGGATTCATGCGGTGTGGAGGAATTTTAATGTTGAGCGGCCAAGACCGACCGCCGCCATTTGAGAGGATAAAATACGGTCGTAAAGGAAGAAGATGGTCGCGCTTTCGCAGTAGGAGTCACCCATAAGGGGGCAAGTGTCATCAGCAGTTGGTCAGGCGAGTGAGTGAAAAACGAGATGAC
>CAYNCT010000113.1:0-11271 GCA_964396005.1 uncultured Verrucomicrobiota bacterium
ACCGCCGACACAAGGATTTTCAGTCCTCTGCTCTACCAACTGAGCTACCCAGCCAGCGCCGTCGCGCGGCGCACCAGCCAATCCCGACCGCCGCGCCTGCCGGCGATGCTCTGGGAGGCGACGTGGCTGCGTGTCGCGAGGGGAGACATTACGCGTCGGTCGAAAGTCGGAGCAAGCCCCAAAACCGCCGGCAACGGACAATCACAACATGCCGCTGACCGCGAGAAGCCATTTCTGCACGCGCAGCTCTTCGTCCAAGGTGACCGGGGGCGGTCGCTCACCGCGGATCACCGCGGCCAGGTCGGCAATTTCCGGTGCGTACCGGGTGTAGGAAGGGAGCGCGACGGGGTTGACGCCGGCCCGGTAGGGACCAGCGGGGGCGGCCAGTTCGATTTCGAGGGTCGGCGGTTCGATCGGGCGTAGGGTGGCGCGACCATTGGTGCCGAAGACCTCGAAGACCCGACGCGCGCCGGCGTTGGGTTGCAGCGTGGAGTTCAGAATCAGCCCGGTCGCCCGGGGGAACTCGAACACCGCCAAATTGTTGTCCCGGAGCGAGTCACCGTGGCCGCCATGAGTGCGCAGGAACGGTGTGACGCGGAGCGGTTCGCCCATGAGGCGGATCAGCGCATCCACGAGGTGCGATCCCAGCTCGAACAGTCCGCCGCCGGCAAATTCCGCCCACTCCGGCCGGCGGTCCGGCGCGACCAGCGTGCCGATCATCCCGTGCAGCAAATAAACGTGCCCCAGCCAGCCTTCGCGGACGAGCTCGAAGATTGCCGCAAAGCCCGGATGATATCGCCACATGTAGCCGGTTTGGAAGACCAGCGCCCGTTCCCGGGCGAGGCGGACCATCTCTTCGACTTCGCGAAGGTTGTCGGCCGGCGGCTTTTCGAGGTGGAGGTGTTTGCCCGCGCGCAGAACCCGCAGCGCATCGCGGGCGTGGTCGCGGACGGCCGATTCGACGAACACCACGTCGCACGCCGCCACCAATTCGTCGGCCGGCAGGAATCGGGCGCCCCGTGCCCGATAGGTTGCACGGACCTCGGGCGAGTCCTCGGCCATGCCGATCAACTCGTAGTCCGGCGATTCGCGCACGAGGCGCCATTTATCGGCCGCGTGGGAGTGGGCGCCCCCGAGAAACCCGGCGCGCAAACGGGGGCGGGAGTCGGCGGCCGGCAGCAGAGCGGGCGAGACCACAGCCGTGGCGGTGGTGGCAGCGAGAAAGTGTCTTCGGTTCACGGGGGGGGGCGCGGAACTGTTGAACGGCGGCCCGGGGAGGAAAATTCGACTGCGGGATGGGGCGTCAGCGGCCGCTGGTGGCAGACGATTGTGGGACGGTGTGCCTCAGAACTCGAAGCGCACCTCGCTGAGTCGCCGGGCCACTTCGGCGATGACACGCGCCTCGTCCGCCTGATCGCGGGCCACGAAAGTTACGCTGAAACGCAGGTAGGCTCCGGCGTCATCCCAAGGGACGGTCGAAATGAGGCGGTCAGTGATGAGCCACTGCGAGGCGGCTTCCGCGGTCGCAAACTCGACGCGCGATCCATCGGCCCGCTGGACGGCGCGGGGGGCCGGGACGTACAGGAAGAACGAGCCCTGGGGCTTGCGCGCCTTGAAGCCGGCTTCGCGCAGGGTACGCACGAGCGCGTCCATGCGTCGGCTGTATTTGGCGGCAATCTGTTCGGTGATTTGCGGATGGTCGAAGCAGTAGGCGGCCGCGTGTTGGATGGCGAGGAACTGTCCGCTGTCCGTGTTGTCTTTCACGTCGCCGTACGCCCGGACCAGCAGTTCGTTGCCGGCGACGAACCCGATGCGCCAGCCGGTCATGTTGAAACTCTTGCTGCACGAGTGCAATTCGAGGCCCACGTCTTTCGCGCCCGGCGTGGCCAGGAAGCTCAGCGGCCGGCCTTCGAACACGAGCGCGGCGTAGGCGGCGTCGGACACCACCACCAGCTCGTGTCGTTTGGCGAAATGAACGACGCGGGCAAAGAATTCGGGCGTGGCGGCCGCGCCGGTGGGGTTGTTGGGGTAGTTGATGACCAGGACCTTGGCTCGCGCCAACACGTCCGCCGGCACGGCTTCGAGATCCGGCAGAAACTCGTTCTCCTCGGTTAGCGGGAGATGGTGGACCAGGCCGCCGTAGTATTTCGTGTGCGTGCCGAAGACGGGGTAACCGGGCGTGGTCATCAGCACGACGTCGCCCGGATCAACCAGGGCGGCCGGCAGGATCGAGAGGGCGGCCTTGCTGCCGATCGAGTGAAGTACCTCGCGGGTGGGATCCACGCCGGGCACGCCGCAGACGCGCTCGAGGTAGCGGGCCGCGGCGAGCTTGAGCACGTCGTCGCCGTTGTCGGCGTAGCCGCGATTGGCCGGGTTCAGGGCTTCGCGGTGCAGTTCCGCGACCACCTCGGGAAAGGCCATGTCGTCCGGTTCGCCGACTCCCATGTCAATGATCTCGGCGCCGGGATTGGCCGCGAGGGCCGCGCGCTTGGCGCGCTTGATTTTCTCGAACTTGTAGATGGCGGTGCCGCGGCCGTACTGGCGGCCGCCGATGCGCTCGGCGAAGAGATTTTGGAGGTAGGTGTCGGACATGCGTGACGCGGGAGGAATGAAACGAGGGTGGAGTCGGCCTGCGGGAGCGGGAATCGCCCGGCGGCCGGGAAGCTCACTTGGTCTGAGCAAACAGCATGAGCACGCGCGGGCCCTTGTCGGTCGCCAGCGCGAATTGCTCTTCCTGGAAGCCGTGCGGGACCGCCAGGCCGTCGCACGCGTGATCGAACACGGGGTCGCCGTCCACCAGCAGCATGTAGTGATGGGTGCGATTGCCCGGGATGTGGTGGATCGTGATGTGCCAGGCGTCAATCATGCCATCCCGCTGGAGCGGTACCTTCTGCCAGTGGGTGAAAGAGCCGACGACTTCCACCGACGTCGGTTCCTCGGTCTCGCCCGCGGGCAGCCGCCAGCGAAAGACCTTGGTGAAGGTTTGTTGCCGGGGCTGGTCGCCCAGACCCGACCGCGGCCGTGACGCCGGCTCGGGCACCAGGGGTGTTTTTCGGACGGGGGAACCGCCGAACATCGCGCTAAGTTTCCGCAACATGGTTAGTCAGGCACAAAGGGCCGGCAAGGGTAGTGCCGGGGTCGGCTTCGTCAACCCCGGCCGTGGGCGACTCCCAAAAGCGCGGGGGAACGGTGACTTGAAGCGGCCCGCGACGCGAAGTGGCCGCGAATGCTCCCCCGGCGCCTGGCCGTGCTGCGCGGTGACTCTGTGAAGGGCGCGGGTTCTTACCGTGCCGAGAACTTGTGGACCGTCGTGGTCCGATAGACCTGCCCCGGGCGCAGCACGGTGCTCGGGAATTTCGGCTGATTGGGCGAATCCGGGAAGTGCTGCGTCTCGAGGCAGAAGGCTGAATGCTGGCGGTACACGAGCCCGCGTTTGCCCGTGAGCGTGCCGTCCAGGAAGTTGCCGCTGTAAAACTGGACTCCGGGCTGGTCGGTCTGAATCTCGAGCACCCGGCCGCTTCGGGGATCGTACACCGTGGCGCAGGCCGCCAGTTGACCGCCACCGCCGCGCAAAACGAAGTTGTGGTCATAGCCCTGCGGTTGGTTGGTGAGTTGCCGCAAATCGCGGCCGATTGGCTTGGCCTTGCGGAAGTCCATGGGGGTACCCGCCACGGGCACGATCTCACCGGTCGGAATGAGCGTCTCGTCCACGGGGGTGAATCGGTCGGCGGCCAGCGTCAATTCGTGGCCGTAGATGTCGCCTTCACCGGACAGGTTCCAATAGGTGTGGTTGGTGAGATTGACCACGGTCGCCTTGTCGGTCGTGGCGGTGTAATCCATGCGCAGTTCGTCCTGGTCGGTCAACGTGTACACCACGGTGGCCTGAAGCGTGCCGGGATAGCCTTCCTCGCCATCCGGACTGGTGTAGCGGAATTGAACCGCGACGCCGCCGGGCACGGTCAGCGGTTCAGCCTGCCAAACAACCTTGTCGAAGCCGCGGACGCCTCCGTGCAGGGCGTTCGGGTAGTTGTTGGTCGCCAGGGTGTGGGTGCGGCCGTCGAGCGTGAACCGGCCCTTGGCGATGCGGTTGGCATACCGGCCCACCACGCAGCCGAAGTACGGATGCCCCGCGAGGTAGCCCTCCAGGTTCTCGAAGCCGAACACGATGTCGCCCAATTGGCCGTTTCGATCGGGCGTGTGCAACTCGGTGATAATCGCGCCGTAGGTCATGACCTTCACGGTCAGGCCGCGGGCGTTGCGCAGGGTGTAAAGGTCCACGGGGGTGCCGTCGGGCGTCTGGCCGAACGGGGTCTTTTCGACCGACGCCTTCGCCGGGACTTCGCCGGTCTGCCGGCAGGCGCAGGTGGACGGGGTGGAACAGGAGGTGAACGCCAGCGCGGCGGCGACCGCGAGGCCCAAGGGAACCAATAGAGAGGTTTTCATGAGCGGAATTTCAATCGAGCGAGTGCGGCTGGGTGGAGCGGATGCCCGGGGCGGAGGGTCACTTCGCGATCCCGAGCGGACTGAAGATCGCGTAAAGGATCAGGGTAAGGACGACGACGCCGATGCCGGCCAGGCGGGCGGCGCCGCAGGATTCGAGATTCAGGCGGGTGTTGAGCTTGAACTCAACCGGCTGCGCAAGCGGTTTGACGGCGGCGATCGCCCACATCACCGCCAGTACGGTGAAAAAGCAGATCGCCATGGCATCGAGGAAGGCGATCTCCGTGAACTGGTCCAGGGCCCAGTAGAGGACGGGGTTGAGCAGGAGACCGACGACGCCGCAGAGGCCGGGGCCGCGACGGTTCAGGATGCCGAACACGAACACCGCCAGGATGCCCGGTGAGGCGTAGCCCTGGAATTGCTGGATGTATTTGAAGATCGAGCCGAACCGGTCGAGGTTGGGCGCCAGCAGACAGCCGGTCACCGCAAACACTCCGACGGCCACGCGGCCCGCGAGCACGAGGCTCTTCTGCGAGGCGCTGCGGCTGAGGTAGCGATGGTAGATGTCCATCGTGAAGATGGTCGAAGCCGCGTTGAGCACCGCGGCAAGGGAACTGACGATCGCCCCCAGCAGGGCGGCCAGCACGAAGCCCACGAGACCGCTGTTGGCGGGCAGCACGTTCTTGATGAGCAGGTTCAGCGCGGCGTCGTATTTGTAGCCGGCGAGGGTGTGGACGGTGACGTCCTTCAGCTTGGCCAGCGCCGCGGGGACAGCCACGAAGCGCTGCTCGTCCGTGAGCGGGCCTTCGCCCACGCCGGGAATCGTGACGCCTTTGGCCTTGAGCAGCGCGAGGTTATGCGCGTCCACCGCGGCGGCCCGATTGGGGTTGCGGCGCGCCCACTGGATCCCCACGGCGAAGGCGTGGCCGGACGCGGGCTGGCCGAGATGCTGCTCGAGGGCGGCCCATTCGGCGGCGTTTCGGCGCGCATCAATCGCTGCCAGGTCTTTGCTGTAGAGGTTGAAAGCGATGATGCCGGGGATGACGATGACGAACGGGATGATGAGCTTCATCGCCGCGGCGAAGACAATGCCGCGCTGGCCCTGCTTCAGAGACGACGAACCGAGAATGCGCTGGGTGATGTACTGGTTGAGGCCCCAGTAGTAGAAGTTGGGAATCCACAGCCCGATCAGCAGGGCGCTCCACGGGATGTTCTTGTCCCAGCGGGGCAGATCCATGCGGAGTTTTTCGTGGTTCAGGGCGAGCAGCTTCGGAATCCCGCCCGCACTGTCGCTGACCGCCAGCGGGCTGGCGCTACTGGCCGTGAGTTCGGCCAGCGGCTTGGCGCCCAGGTGGTCAAGGGCGAACCAGGCGATGATGCCGCCGCCAACGATCAGCGCGATGCCCTGGATCAGGTCCGCCCACGCTGAGGCGTTCAGGCCGCCGGCCGCGATATAGCCCGCCGCCAGCAGCCCGATGAGCCAGCACCAGCCGGCGAGGCCGAAGTTGAACGTCGGGTGCCCGGCGAACAACTCACTCATGGTCAGCCCTCCCGCGTAAATCACGCCGGTCAGCGATACGCACACCAGCAGCACCATCATCATGAAGGCCATGATTGCGCGGGTGGTGTCCCCGTAACGATGCTCCAGGAACTGCGGCATCGTGAAGATCCCCGTCTTCAGGAAGTAGGGAAGGAAAGCAAACGCCACCACCACCAGGGTGATCGCGGCCATCCACTCGTAGCTGGCGATGGCCATCCCCAGGTAGTCGGCGGCCGACCCCGACATGCCCACGAATTGCTCCGACGAGATGTTTGCCGCGATCAGCGACACCCCGATCAGCCACCACTTCAAGCCGCGCCCGGCGAGGAAGTACGCTTCCGGGTCCTTGCCTTCGCCCTTGCTCTTGTAAAGGCCAAGCGAAACGACAGCCGCGATGAACAGCAGGAAAACCGTGATGTCGAAGCCGGAGATGTTGAAAGAGTCAGTCATATGCGAAAGGCGAGGGCAGGTCGTTCAGGAGGGCCGCCGCCGCCCCCCGCGCTTGGGCCCGCGCCACGCAGTGGGCGGGAAAAGGGCGCGACTCACCTGCGGGACAACCGGGGCCGGGCCAAGTTTCAGAGGCGTCATATTGGTGTGAGTCGCGCGCTTGGTCTAGCCACAGCGATGGGCGGTGTCAACGTCCCGGCCCGGGCATTCAGCGAAACCGGGCGAACATCGGCCGCGTTCCGGAGCGGCTGCCGGCGACCCGCCCGGTGGGAGAAGACCGGGTTTTCCATCGCTTGACGCCCCGGCCAGCTCAGTTTATCAGGCGGTACCAGTTGTCCCGCTGGCGCGACTCGTAGCGCAGATCGCGGATCAAGCGGTGCATGTCGGCGACGGTCATGCGGAAGGTGGCGCCGGCCTGCGACACCACGTTCTCCTCGATCATGATGCTGCCGAGGTCGTTCGCGCCGAAGCGCGAGCCGATCTGGCTAATGACGGGTCCATGAGTTACCTGGGGGGCATGGGCGCCGAAGCCGCATTAGCACCGGCGAGCTGGCCGCCAGCGGGCCGCTGGGGTTGGAAGTGTCCTCCAGGGAACAGTGGATCGGCCTGGGTAGCGGGCAGGTGCGGACTTGAAAGTGCCGCTTGACGGGCGGGCGAGCGCGCCCCAACCAGGGCAGGGCAGGGGAGGGGGCGGTGCGTCGGGGGCTTGAGGCGCCCTGATCCCGACCGCCTTGGCGCCGCCGGCTTGTCAGGGCGCGGTTTTCCGGTCATGGTTCCGCCATGCAGGCGGCGGAGAAACACGATTACGTCAGTGTGGAAGACTACCTGGCGGCCGAGGAACTCAGCGACGTGCGGCATGAGTACCTGGGCGGGCTGGTTTACGCCATGGCCGGGGAAACTCGCGCCCATAACACCATCGCCCTCAACCTTGCCTTTGCCATACGCCAGCATTTAAGGGGCGGGCGCTGCAAGGCCTACATGAGCGACATCCGCGTCAACCTCAGCATCCGCGACGACGCGTACTACTACTACCCCGACCTGGTGGTGACCTGCGACCCGCGCGACACCGACCCGCGCTTCATCCGGCATCCGAAACTGATCATCGAGGTCATGTCCCCCTCGACCGAGCGCGTGGACAAGCGGGAGAAATTTTTCGCCTACACGACCATCGAGTCGCTCGAGGAATACGTGCTGGTGGCGCAAGCGCCGCCTGAAATCACGCTCTACCGCAAGGCCGAAGGCTGGCGCGCTCAGAAGGTCGCCGGATTGGACGCCCAGGTCACGCTGGCTTCCCTGCAACTGACCCTGCCCATGGTGGCCGTGTACGAGGGCCTTTGAGCCCACCGGAGTCGGCTACCTACCACGCCGCCCACGCCATTCGCGCCGGTCTGCCGCCGGGCGGACTTTTGCCGATCAGTGCTGGGAGATTGCTGCCGAGCCGTTGCGAGCGAGTCGCCACACCGCATCTCCGGCTTGTTCGATCTCGCCAACTCGCTCGTCCCATTGCGACTGTTTGAACGAGCGGCCGCGGGTCCGAATCTGCCCGGCATAATCTCCCAAGCCGGTGTTCGAGCAAAAGCTGCTGTTCGCCCTGGCGTGGAACTGGAAGCTGCGCGGCCTCCGGCATCAGCGCTGGGGCACGGCCTGCGTCGGGCACCTGCGCCGGTAGGTACCCGTTCCTCCGGGAGATGGGCCCGAGGCTGCGGGCGGTTCAGTTCACCAAGCGATACCAGTTGTCCCGCTGGCGCGGCTCATAGCCCAGGTCGCGGATCAAGCGGTGCATGTCGGCGACGGTCATCCGGAAGGTGGCGCCGGCCTGCGACACCACGTTCTCCTCGATCATGATGCTGCCGAGGTCGTTCGCGCCGAAGCGCAACGCGATCTGCCCGATGTCGGGTCCTTGAGTTACCCACGAGCTTTGCACGCTGGGGAAGTTGTCCAGGTAGATGCGGCCCAGGGCCTGCGTGCGCAAGTATTCGTGGGCGCCCACGGTGGGAGCCTTCAACTTCGTGTTCTCCGGCTGGAAGGTCCAGCAGATGAACGCCGTGAACGCCCCGGGGCCGACGCCCGGTTCGCCGCCGCCGGCGGCCCGTTGACGCGCGAGGGAGCGGTCCTGCTGCTGCCGCAGGCGTTCGAGATGCTCGATGCGATCTTCCACGCTCTCCACGTGGCCGAACATCATGGTCGCGCTCGAGTACAGCCCCAGCGAGTGCGCCACGTCCATGACCTCCAGCCACTCCGCGCTGTTTGCCTTGAGCGGCGAAATGCGCTGACGGACGCGGTCCACCAGGATTTCCCCGCCGCCTCCGGGCACACTGCCGAGGCCCGCCGCGCGGAAGTCTGCAAGGATCCGGTCGAGCGGCTCGTTGAACACCTCGCGGAAGTGGATGAATTCGCTCGGGCTGAAGCCGTGGATGTTCACGGTCGGGAACTTCGCCTTCATGTGGCTCAGCAAGTCGAGATACCACTGCTTGGTGAGCCGGGGATGATGTCCGCCTTGCAGCAGGATCTGCGTGCCGCCCAGGGCCAGGGTTTCTTCGATCTTGCGATCCATCTCCTCGCGCGTGATCACGTAGGCATCGGCGTCCTTTTCCGTGCGGTAGAAGGCGCAGAACTTGCAATAGACGTTGCAGACATTGGTGTAGTTGACGTTGCGGTCCACGTTGTAGGTGACGATCTGGTTGCCGCGGCCCTCATAGGCGGCGGCCCGGACCAGTTGGCGGCGGCGGTCCGCCAGCGAACCCAGTTCCTCCAGGGGCAGACGATAAAGGCGCAGCGCCTCGGCGGGGTCAATCCGCCCGCCGTCCCAAACCTTTTGCAGCAAATCATCCAAGGACCGGTCGTAAATCATGCGCGGGAAAATACCCGGCTTCGTGGCCGGGGCAAAGCGCCGGGCCAGCGGCGATGCCGGGTGCCGGGGCAACCGCGGAAGGCCGCTCAAAAGCAAACCGCCGGACCCGCCCAGCGGCGGATCCGGCGGCACTGGATTCGTCATCTGCCGCGACCGGCCTTACGGCACGCGGGCGCGGTAGTACTTTTGCGCGGCGCTGGCGGCGGTGGTGAGCGGGCTGGTCGCACCGGGGACGTCCGTGTAGGGTCCGGTGACCGCGTCGGCCGCCTGCAGCGTGCCGGCGCTCCATTCAATCACCACGTTGCCGCCCCCGACCGAGCGAATCGTGAGCGTCACGTTCTCCGGTGGTTTCGCCGGGACGGTGCCGTCCTGGTAGGTCTGCGGACCGCCGTTGGCGGTGTCATTGAGCAGGACCCGCGAGCCGTCGGCGCGCTGGATGGCCCACTCGAGGTTGGCGCTGCCGCCACCCTCGAAGTACACGGTGCGGAAGGCGTACACGCCCGCCTCTTCCACGACCACCGTGAAGACCGTGTCGGCCGAACTGCGGCCTCCGTTGAACTCACCCAGGAGCAGCGGCGCGTCATTCAGGAAGCCCGCGGTGGTGCGGAAGCCGTCGTCGCTGTTGACCACCAGCGTCACCACGCCGCGCGGCAACTCGATGAAAGTGCGCAGCTCGACGGAGATCCCGTCGGTGCTGCCGCTGGTGCCGGGAATGCCCGGCATCTGTTCATCCGGCGTGATACTTCCGAAGTTGTCGCCCTCGGTCTGGCTGACATTGATGACCGTGGGGATGCGGAAGGTCATGGTGCCGGTCCCCGGGGCCGCCGGGGTTCCGGGACCCGAGGCAGGGCCCGAGACATTGGCGTCGGCCAAATTGGGTAGCGGTTGTCCGCTCCCATCAGTGAGCCGGCCGGCCAGCGCGTCCTCGGCCCGCTGGACTGAGGTGTCCTGGACAGCCTCGTTTTGGAACATGCGCCAGACGAAGCCGCGCGTCCGGGCATCGGTGACCTTCATGGCTGGCGTGAGAACCGGATAGTTGGCCGTAGTGAAGGACCAGTCCACCGTTCGCTCCGTGCCGTCGCTGAACCGCAGTTGGGCGTTGTACACCGTGCTGGGCGCCCAGAAGGTGGTCGGCAGGTACGTCACCGCCGTGAGCGTGCCGGTTTTGGACACGGTTGCCGGGACTTCCGCCCCGTTAATGAGAAGCTTCACCGAAGCCGTCGTCACCGGGGCGGCGCCATCGTAGATCGCAGCCGCAATGGCCGCGTCGGCCGCGACGCCGGCGGCCCCGGGCGAGGGCTGCACGCTAACCGCCGGCTCGGTGGCGGCGGTGGCCGGCGCGAGTAGCAGGAAATTCAGTGCCAGGTCTCCGTTGGCCGTGGGCGCGGTCAGTCGCAGCGTGGTGCGCCCCGAAAGCGGGATGACCACGGGCTGGCCGGCCACGTCAAGGAGCGGCACGTATTGAAACGCGTTGAGCGTGCCCGTGCGTGGAACGCGGATGTTCCCGAGGAACTCGCGGGTCTGGTTGGGGGCGCCGGCATTGCCGGTGACCCGCTCAAGCCGCAAGTCCTGGGACACCGTACACGCCGCGCGGACGTACACGCGGTAACTGCCCGCCGGGAAGGTGCGGGTGTAATTCCACCACTCGCCGGCGGTGATGCCGCCAAGCTGGTAGTCCTGGAAGCCGGACTGCACGAACTTGTCACGCAGCGTGTCGCCGGTGACGGCGGTGTCCACCGGGTCCTGATCCCGATACGTGCCCAAGGTGCCCGGGGTGGTGTCCACGAAGTCAACGCCCGGGACGCCCACCTGGCCGGGGTACGCGCCGGGGGCCGGGTTGTCGAGGAACTGGCCGCCGCCGAAGTTGTAATCCTCGGCTTCGATGACCACTACTTGCGACTCGACGAACGTGTCGAAGGCGATTTCGTTGGTGCTGCTCAGACCGCCTGAGTCGGAGACGATGATGTTGCCCGCGTACACCGTGTTGGGCTGC
>CAYNCT010000114.1:0-11271 GCA_964396005.1 uncultured Verrucomicrobiota bacterium
TCGTCACCGGGCCGGACATCATTTTCTTCTGGGTCGCGCGCATGATCATGGCGGGGTACGAGTTCATGGGCCAACTGCCCTTCCGCAACGTCTATTTCACCGGCATCATCCGCGACAAGCTGGGCCGCAAGATGAGCAAGAGCCTGGGCAATTCGCCCGACCCGCTCGATCTCATCGCCAAGTATGGCGCTGATGCCCTGCGCTTCGGCACCATGCGCAGCGCGCCGCTGGGCCAGGACGTGCTCTTCGACGAGAAGGATGTCGAGCTGGGCCGCAACTTCTGCAACAAGCTCTGGAACGCCTGCCGCTTCCGCCAGATGCAGGGCGGCGAGGTCCAAGGGGAGATCGTGCCTGAGCGCCTGTCGAGCGACGACAAGTGGATGCTCCTCCGCCTCGACGCCGCCATCCGCGAGATCACCGAGGCCTTTGCCGGCTACCGCTTTAACGAGGCAGCCCAAGTGCTCTATCGCGTCTTCTGGGGCGAGTTCTGCGATTGGTATCTCGAAGCCGCCAAAGCGTCGCTCCAGTCCGGCGACCCCGCCGCCAAGGCCAACACCGTCGCCGTCCTCGACTTCGTTCTCAGCCACCTGCTGCGCCTGTTCCACCCGTTCCTGCCGCACATCACCGAGGAGCTGTGGCACGGCCTGGGATACAGCGCCGAAATGCCCGAGAACCAGGGCGGCAAGACGATCATGTTCGCGCCGTGGCCCAAGCCGTTGAGCCCCGCGGAAAAGGAGCTCTGGGGGCTCGACGACGCGGCGGATCAATTGGCGGCCGCCAAGTACGAGTTGGTCAGCCTCGGTCGCAACTGGCGGCGGGAATTCAACCTGCCCGCCAACAAAAAACTCCGCTTGGTCTTCAAGCCTGCCGGGGCTTTGGCTGCGTCGGAGGTCGAGGTGCTGCGGCTGCTGTTGAACGCCGAGCCGATCGAGGTCAACCCCGGCTACGCCCCGCCGCGGGGCACTCCGCAGGTCGCAAACGTCCTCGGCGAATTGTACCTTCCGCTGGCGGGCTTGGTGGATCTGGCTGCCGAGCGGGCCCGTCTCACGAGGGAACTGGAAAAGGCGCGCCTCGAGGTGGCCAAGGTTCGGGAGAAACTCGATAACCCCCTTTTCGCCGAGAAAGTCTCGGCGAAGGTGCTCGAGGAGCACCAGCGGCGACTGGCGGACTGGCAGGCCCGGGTTGCCCGGCTCGAGCAATCGCTCGCCAACCTGCCAGCCTGACCCGGGACCGGACGGGAAACGGCGGCGGCCGGCGTGTCCTACCAGCCCGAAGTGCGGAAGCCGGAACCGCCGCCGCCGAAACCCGAGCTGCCGAAGCCCGAGCCCGAGCTGCCCCAGGACGATCCGCTTCCGGAGCCGTCCGCGCCTCCGCCGAATCCCCCGAAGCCCCCGAAGCCATCGGAGTTGCGGCGGGCGGCGCGGGCAGCGCGGGCGGCCGCCTCGTGCGCGCGCCGGCGTCGCTCACGTTCCAACCGCGCCAGCTCGGCCAGGCGGCGGCGCTCCATTTCGGCGGCCGCTTGCGCGATGGCCGCTTCCGCCATGCGGCGCGCGGTTTCGGCGTTGGAACGCGCCCGTTCGTAATTGCCCCGTTGCAGCCAGACCCGCGCGCCTTCCAAGGTGTCACTGCCCGGTGACCCGAGGATCAAGACGCCGAAACCGCCGGTCCACGAGCCGGCTTGGCGCACCGCCCTGGCTGCGGCGCTGATGGCTTGCAACGCCGCCTGGGCCTGAGCGAGCTCACCCCGCAGAATGGCTGTCAACCGCCCGGCTTCGCGCGCGATGTGGTCGGCCTCCGCATCCACGGCGTTCCAGTCCTGATGGGGCTCGCGCAGGCGCGCCTCGAGGGTGGTCAACGCCGCGGAGAGCGTCGGCAGGCTGGCCGTCGCGGATTGAAACGCCGCGCTGTCGGGGACGTTGTCGCCCGCCGCCAGCCCGGCCGCCAGCCGGGCTTCGGACAACTGGACCGACGCTGCCCGGACGCTCCGGGAGGCTTCTTCGAACACATCCCGGTCGCACCGTGCGCGATCCTGGACTGCATCGAGCTCGCGCAAAATGGTTGCGAGCTCCTCTCCCACCGCCAGCGGATTGCCGCCAACCGCGCCGACTTGCGGCCGGACGGCGGTCAGTCGTTCGCGGACTTCGGCCAGAAGCTGGCCGGTAGAGGCCATCGTGGTGGGAGCGGCCGCGACGGGTTCGCAGGCGGCCACGCGGGCGTCTGCCTCGGCCAGCATTTCCGCGTTGGTCCGCTCGGCTGCGTCGAGGCGCAAACGCCTTTCCCGAAGTTCCTCGAGGCGATGCGCCGCGAGTTCGAGCTCGGCGGCGGCGCTTTCGCGGAGCTGCGCCGCTGCCAGCAACCGCGCCTCGCGGAATGCGGCTTCCGCGGCGGCCGTCTGTTCCCGCGCCCGCGCGAGGTGCGCTTCGGCCTCGTCCGCGTTGTCGGCCACCGTGGCGTTGGCTTGCGGATGCGTCGGGTCGCCCGCGCCGAGCCGGAGCGCCTCGGGCAAATAGCGGGCGCGAAGGTCGTCGAGGTTTTCCCGGTGGGAAACCAGCAAACCGCCGAGGCGCGCGGATTCCGTGCGTAAGCGACTCAGCGCGTCCGGGTGGGCGGTGAACGAGTCCAGCGAGGCGCGGATCACTTCGTGGATTCCTGCCGCCAGTTGGGCGGCGGCCCGCAAGGCGCCGGCGCCGCCCTCGACGTCGCCGCGTTCGAGGGCGGCGTGAGCGCTGGTGAGCTGTTTGCGGGCACGGTCGGCGTACTGATCGGGATTGGCATCCGGCTCGCACAGGGCTTTTTCGGCGGGCAGCCCCAGTTCCGCGCCCAGCCGCTCCCGGGCGGCCGTGAGCGCAGCCCGGGCGTCGGTCACCGCTTGCGTTGCCGTGCCCCGCCGCTGGTCGTCCAGTTCGAGCGCCCGGGCGGCGCGCTGGACGAGCGCGTCCCAACTTGCCGCCAGAGACGCGATCGGGCCGGCCTGACTTGCCTCGCGCGCGGCCGCCGCCAGCGATTCCGCTGCTGACGACAGCCGCTCGCACTCCGCGGCCATCCACGGGCTGGCCACGCCGTTGCCCGCCAGCGTGGCGGCAGCCTGACGGAGCGTGGGCAGCAGTTCGGTGCGCGCGCGCAGCGCCAGGGCGATGATCGCCGCGGCGTCCTCCGCTTGCTGGCGGGCGCGCTCGGCGGGGCCGGCCTCCGCGGCGACCGGATCCACCGCCGCCAGGGCGCGCGCCTCGGCGAGGCTCGCCGCCGCCGCCGGCAGGAGTCCGTCCCGAACCTCGGCCAACGGCAGCAGGCCGTCAGCGGCGAGGCGATCGAAGTGCTCAAGGTCGGCTTGGGCCGCGGGCAGCCGCGCCTCGATGGCGCGGAAATGATCCGCGACGTTTGCCACGGCGGACTCGATGCGATCAAGATTTGCCACCGCCCGTTCGGCCTGCCGGTCGAAAGCTTCGATCAACGCGGTGAACGTCATGCGGAATGGCTGGTAATCCTCAAGCCGGCCGAGCAGCCGGTCGCGCTCCGTGCGCGCGCCCCGCACCACCAGATCCAGACCTTCGTCCGGCCGGAAGGGGATCGGTTCCTCGCGCAGCAGGCGCAGGGCCCCTTGGAAGGGCCGCCGCGAAACCAGGGTCGAGAGCCGGGCGAGCGGGTGTCGGGGGCGCAGCCGGGCGCGCGCGTCAGCCAGCACCCGGCCGGCGCAGGCGGACATGATGAACAACTGGTCCACGTCCTGAATAATCTGGCCGGCGAGCTTGAGCGTGTCGCCTGCGTACCGGCGCGCGGCCTCGGTGGCGGAGGAACCGACGACCACGCCCCGCCGGTCGAGCAGGCGAAAGAGCGCGTCGGACTTCTCGCTCAGGGCGCGGTCCCAGGCGGCACACTGTTCCTCGGCCTCGCGCTTTACGTTCGCCCGCCGCCGGTTCAGCACCAGCCCCACGATGGTCAGCAGCGCAAGGCCGTAGCCCGTTCCCGCCCGGGCAGCGATCCGGCGGATTCTCGCTTCCCGCTCGGCCGCCGCCACGCCGGCCTCCGCCAGGCCCAACGCCTGTTCGGTCTCACCCAGATGCGCGAGGTAACGGCTGTCGGCCCGCCGGTATTCGACCGTTGCCAGTTCGAGCGCGCGCGCCGCAACGTCGAGCCGGTCCTTCACGATGGGCGCGCGCGAGTCCTGCGCCAGAAACTGATGCCGGGCGCGGGCGCGCTCGAGCCGGGCCGCGTCGGCTCCGTGCTGGTCCAGCGCGCGCAAGGCGGCCTCGACTTCGGCGCGGAGTCGTCCGGCCGAGGTCCGTGCGGCGCTGAAGTTGCCGGCCGCCAGTTGCTGGCCGGCGCTCGCGAGGGACGCTTGAAGTTTCGGCAGCTCCGGCCGGGCCAGATCGCTCGTGGCGTCGGGGTGTCGCCGGGCGAACTCGCCGGCCCGCGTGGCCAGGCGGGCGAGCGCGTCAGTGGCGGTCTGGATCTCGGCGCGCGCCTGCTCCTCGGCCCGGGCGCGCGAGGCCTGCTCTTCCGCCTGGCGCCGTTCGCGGGTTTCAATCTCGGCTTGGATGGCCTCATCCAGACCGCGGTTGATCGTGCTGATGGTGTCCTTGACGGCGTCCACCACCCGGCCGCCGTCGCGCATGGCGGCGATGGCGGGTTGGTCCAGATGGCCCACCCAGCGTTCCTCGCCGAGGCCGCGCCGGTCCTGCGCAGCGGAACCGAAGTACGACAAGCGGCGGTCCTTGAGCGCGAGTACGAAGATGGCCGCGTTCGGTTCCTGCGTGCGCGGGTCGCGGGACTCGCCGAAGGCCGTCTGGTTCATCAGCCCTTTGCCCAGCGCGTGGTTGACGGCCTCGATGCCGGTGAACCGCGAACCTTCGCTGTCCGTGTAGGTCTCCTGCGCGGCGCTCTCGATCAGCACCACCACCCAGTTCGTTGCGTGCGCGTCCAGCCATCGCTCGAGGGCGTCGAGCTGGCTCCGGACAACGCCGAGATTGCCCTTCACAAACAGGCGCTGGTGTGGCTGCCACTGGCCCGCGACCTCGGCGGCGCTGCCAATGGTGGCCGGGCCGGGCGAGGGGTCTTCGGCGGGGCGCGCGGGCGCAGCGAGCAGGGCCAGCGAGCACAGCAACCTTGCGCCGCGCGCACGCCAGCTCAACCCGGCGTCGCGGCGGGCGGCCTCGGATCGTTCGTGGGAGAAGCCCGGCGTCATGACGAAGTTCTGGGGCGCGCGCTCCGGTGCCGCAATTACAAATCCGGCGAAGGAGTCGAAGTTCCCTCGAGCGAGTGCGCGTCCGAAGGTGGGGCGTGACCTGGCACGGACGGTCAGGGCCGGCAGGGCCGGGCTGTGCCGCGGCCGCACCGGTGACGACCCAGCGCTGTCCTGCCAGGTACACTGCCCCGGCGCTTCGGATTTGGTCGGCGGCGAAACGTCACCGGCAACCGGAGGCGGCGCGGATCGCCCGTTGGCAACCGGCTCTCCGCTTGACCGGAGCGCGCGCCTGAACGACGTTCCGGCGCGCTCGCGCGGCGGCAGTACCGCCCGCGAGCCGGTTCTCACAAATGAAATCACCTGCACTGCTCCTGGCCGCGACGCTCGCGGCTCTCGTTACCTCGCCCGCCCCGTGGGCCGCCGATCTGGGCGACCCCGCCGCCCCCCTGACCATCGCCGAGTGGGTCAAAGGCGGCCCCGTGAACCTCGCCGACGGCCAGGGCAAGAAGATTCATGTCGTCGAGTTTTGGGCAACCTGGTGTCCGCCGTGCCGCACCAGCATCCCGCACCTCACCGAGATGCAGAAGCGTTTCAAAGAGAAGGGCGTGGTTTTCGTCGGGGTGACGGACGAAAAGGCCAGCGTGGTGAAGCCGTTCGTCGAGAAGATGGGCGACAAGATGGATTACGTGGTGGCGATTGACAAAGATCGCAAGACGGCGGCCGGCTACATGAAAGCCTACGGGGTCAACGGCATTCCCCACGCCTTTGTGGTGGACAAGGACGGCAAGGTTGCCTGGCAGGGCCACCCGATGGACGGCCTGGACAAGGCGATCGAGGAAATCCTCGCCGGGAAATACGACCTGCAAAAGGCCCGCCGCCGTGCCGCTGCCCAGCAGAAACTCGAAGCGTTCATGGAAATCGCAGGCGACGACAGCCAGAAGGAAAAGGCGGACCAACTCGCCAAGGAGCTGGAGGCGCTCGACAAGGAACTGGGCGGCCTGATGGACGGCCAGCCGTTCAACGCCGAGGAAATCCGCAAGCAGGCGAAGTTCGGTGACGCCATGAATTCGCTCGCCGAGGCCATTTTCACGGGCGAGTCGGCCGCCAAAGTTGATGAGCTGGCGAAGAAGGCCGAAGCGGTGGCGCCGGCGGGGGTGAGTGTCGCCGGCTACCGGCAAATGATGATGGCGCAGGTGGCATTTCAGGGATACGTGCGGGCGCTGGCGGAAGGCGACGACGCCAAGACCGCCGAGCTCGCCAAGGAACTCTCCGGCGGCAACGTCAAGAACCCGCAGCTTCTCAATCAGTTCGCGTGGGCGATTCTCACCGACGACAGCATCAAGAAGCGGGATGTCGCGCTGGCCACCCAGTTGGCCAAGGCGGCGGTGGACGCATCCGAGAGCAAGGACGGCAACATCCTTGATACCTATGCGCGGGCCTTGTTTGAGGGCGGGAAGCTTCAGGAGGCCATCGCCACGCAGAAGAAAGCCGTCAGTCTGGCCGACTCCGGCGAGATGAAGGAGCAGATGGAGAAGACCCTCAAGGAGTACGAAGCCCGGGCGGCGGGGAAGTAACGGAACGCCGCTTAAATTTGGCAGCATCCGCGGCGGCCGGGCCGGCCCGACGATCCTCGGTCGGAGAGCTTCGCGGCGTTCAAGAGATTTGTGGGGTCTCAGGCTCCCGATGATTCGAGGGCAACCGGTACGCCCGCGGCCGGGACGAGAATGAACCCGGTGGCGAGGTCGCCAAAGACCTGGGTGCGTCGGCCGCGATGGCGGACGTGGTGGACGCCGATCAGGGCGCAAATCAGGGCATCGAGTTGATCTTCAACGGGCTTGCTCCAGGGCGAGTGCAACTGGCGCCGCGTGGCGAGGTCGAGTTCAAGTTCCGCAAAGCGAGCTGCGAGCAGCCGACGCAGTAGCCGTTGCAACCGTCGGAATTCGCGTCGCCGGGCGGCTACGGGTCCCCGCTTGTATTTCACGATGCGGCGCAGACCGAACCAGCGCACCAGTGCGGGATGCGGGTACACCTCAACGATGCGGCGCCCACGGCGGTCGAGTTCCCAGCCGAGACTGAATCCCGCGGCGATCAAACGTTCCGCGATCCGGACCGGGCGAACGCACCGGGTGCGGTTGGCGGGGTGACAGCCCGCGTGCTCGCGGCGGAAGGCGTCGCTGACCAGGCCATCCACCGGTCGGCGCCCGGTCCAGTTCGGGCAGACCAGCGGGGCGTCCACCAACGTCAGCGCCGGGCCGTTGCCGGCCTGTGCGTTCACCCAGTCCAACAGCTCCCCGTCGCCCTGGACCAGGCGCAAGTCGGTTACGACAGAACGCCGGCGGGTTACGCGGATGGCACAGACGCCATCCCAAGCCCGTTCGCCCCAGGCAAGGTCAATTCCGAGCAGCATCATGGGCGGAGCAGTCGGCACGCTTAGAGACTCGTGGCCGAACCGGAGCCGGCAGTCTGCCTATTCGACGAGCTGCAGCGCCTCGCGCGCCTCCTCCCGATCGGGATCCAATTCGAGTACCCGCCGGAGGTGGGCGCGGGCCAGTTCCGGTTGCTCTACCAGGGCAAGGAACATACCCCGCAAGAACAGCAGGTTGGCGCGCTGCTCGGCAGTGGGCTGGTTGCCCGCCGCCTTCTCCGCGCGGCTGATCAGTTGGGCGGCCTGGGCCAGGGTGGTGTCGTCGGTCGTCTCGTGCAGCAAGGCGGCTGCGGCGGCGAGGTTGAGATTGAAGTCATCCGGGAAGCGGCGGCGGGCCGGTTCCAGGACGGCGAGGGCCCGGGTGAGGTCGCCCGCGGCCGCAGAGGCCTTGGCCAGCAGCAGCCGATCCCGGGCGGATTCCCGCCGCTTCAGCCGCGATTCACACTCCGCTGTCAGCGCGTCGAAGCGCTCCGCGTTCACCAGCACGATCACCAACGCCTCCCAGGCCGAGTCCCGGTCGGGATCTCGGGCGAGGGCCTGACGCAAGTTGGCTTCGGCCGCAGTCAGGTCGCGCAGGGCGATCAACTGGATCACGCCCAAGAGTTCGCTGGCGGTGGCCGCCGCCAACGGGGCACCGTCCGCGGCCAAACCTTCGAGTCGGGCCAGGTCCGCACGGAGCTGGCGTCGCTGGGATTCGTCGAGCAGCGACCACGCGCCGGTCCCGAGGAGTGATTCCACGCTGGCCGCCCCGCGTTCGAGAGCAGCGCGCATAACGGACGCCATGGCCGCCGTTCCGAGCAGACGGGCGTCGGCGGGAGCCAGTTCGGCCGCCCGCCGGAGATCTTCCAGGGCGCTGGGCGGGAACCACGCCGACTGCCGACCCGCCGGCGTAAACCCGGCGCCGGCCGAAGCCGCGATCAGTTCGCGGAGCCCGTGATCCAGAGCCCGGGTGACCGCGCGATCGAGGCGGACTGCGGCGTCCCCGGGCGCGAACTCGACCGCGCGGTCAGCCGCCCGCACCGCTTCTGTCGCCAGCTCCCGCGCCTTTTCCGCGCTGCCGGGCGCGACCGTCACGTTTGCGTTGGCAAGGTCGTCGAGGGCCGTGTGGGCGAGAGGGGCGTCCGAGGAGGAAGCGGGCATAAGTTCCGCCGCGGCGCTCGCTATCAAACACCGGGCGAGCGTGCCGTGGGCGCGGGGGTTGTCGGGCGCGACTTCGACGGCGTGCCGACCTGCCCGTAGGGCGTCCTCGATTTGTCCGAGCAGCATCAGGGTCCGCGCGTAGTCGGCGAGCACCGTGACGTCCGCGGATTGCGGGCCACCGAGCTCGCTCAATTGGTTGAGCGACTCCCGCAGGGCCGCCCGCGCGCGGTCGCGGGCGCCGGCTGCGAGGTAACGGAGGCCGATTTCCCGGGCGTGCGCCGCTTTTTCGATGCCGCCGAGGGTGTCCTTGCCCGGCGTCGCGAGATCGCTGAGCGTCGGCGCCGCCGACCAGATGAAGTAGTAACCGGCGCCGCTGCTACAGCCGATCTCGAGCAGGAAACTTATTCGGGGCAGGCGGATCAACGCTCGGAGGCGCTCCTTGCTGCTGCCAGGGGTGGCCGCTGTGGCGTTGGCCAGAACCACCCCGACCAGCAGCGCCATCACCCACGCCAGGCGGCGCGTTGGTTCCTGGTCCTTCATCGGCATCATCGCCGAACGCGAGCGCGGAGCGCGGTGCCGGCCCTGAAAGGTATCGTCGCAGCCTTGAAGCGCCGGAGAATCTCGCCGGTCATCGGGCGCCACGGGGATCACTTTGGCGCGGAGGGCTCGCGTCGGGAGAACTTCCAGAGCGTCGAGTCGCTGCGGACGTACAGCGCGCCGCCCGCGATGGCCGGTGTGCCCAGGACGGTTTCTCCGAGGTCCAGTTCACTCACGACTTCGCCCTCCGGCCGGGACGGATCCACCACCTGCGCGAGGCCCCGCTCGTTGATGGTGTAGATCCAACCGCCCGCCGCGACCGGCGAGGCGCTGAAGGGGCCTTTGAGCCGCAGTTGCCACAAGCGCTGGCCCGTGGCCGCGTCGCCCGCCGTGAGCACCCCGGCGTCGTTCAGGGTGAACACCCGCTCGCCGAGCAGCAGCGGACTGGCAGTGCCTGCGCGAAGCTGGCCGTTTTGCCAGACCTCTTGCGGGGCCGTGTCGCCTGACGGAATTCGCAGCGCGGAGAGGCCCCGGGCGGGCACGAACACCATTCCGTCGCCGACCGCGGTGGAGGGAATGGCCGAGGCGCCGAGGGGTTGTTGCCAGACGACGCGCCCGGTGGCCGGTTCGAGCGCCACGAAACCGGCCGAGGACTGGAGGCCCACGAGTTCGCGGCCGGCCGGGTCGCGGAGCAGCACCGGCGAGGACCAATTCGCCTTTTTGGGCCGGTCCAGCTTCCACAAGTTGCCGCCGGTCTCCGCGCTGATGCCGGCTGCAAACGACTCGCTCTCGTTCTCGATCTGGGCCACGACCACTCCGTCCGAGACCACCAGCGAGGAGGAAAGGCCGAGACTGTTGCTGGCGTTGGGGTAGTCGAGGGTCAGCCCCCGGAGCCACCAGAGGTTCCCGTCCAGATCCAGACAAATCAGATCATTGGAGGAAAACAGGGCGAATACCCGGCGTCCGTCACTGGCGGGCGAGGGCGCGGCCACGCAGGTCTTCTCGTGGCACATCGTGCGGCCCGTAGCCCAGAATTGCCGCTCCCAGAGCAGGCGACCATCCGTCGCGGCAAAACAGAGGACGTGCAGTCGGTTCTGTTTGGGTCCCGAGCTGGCAGTGATGAACACCCGGTCGCCGACGATCATGGGCGAGGATAACCCGCGGCCGGGCAGGCTGGCCTTCCAAGAGCTACTGCCGGGATCATGGAGGACAAGAGGACGGCGACACCGAGGAGGTGGACTTTCATGGCGCGGGAGTTAGCGGTTCAGGGCCGTTGTGGTGGGCGGACTGGGCACGGCCGGCGCGGGCCGAATGGGCGTGCCCAGGGGGTCGCAGATTCGCAGTTGAAACTCCCATTCGCGGGTCCATTCCTCCTGTTGCTCATTTTGGCAAATCTTCAGGAGCAGGACGTTTCGCCCCGCTCGCAACTGGACGGGCAGCCGGTATTGATCAATCTCGGCACCGAGGTGGTATTCGTCGCGGCCGAAGATGAATTCGCCGTTCCACCAGACCTTCCAGCCATTCTTGCACCCGAGCCGAAGCTCGGCCGCCTGCGCCCGCTCCGCGATGAACTCAGCGTACGCGTAGGCCGTGACCTCCTTCTGTTCGCCCAGGACCTGGTTGAGGTCGAGCATACCGAACTCGTTCGTGGTGCTCGCCGGGCGCCACCGCACCTTGCCGGATTTTCCCTCGTACTCCGCCTGCCAGTCAGTCTCCCGCTCGGGTGGAAAGGGCGTGGCGAAGCCCGCCCGCCCGGTGTTGTCGAACGGCCCGATCACCCGCCACTCTCGCAGGAAGCCAAAGACGCCCGCGATGTCCACCGGCTGCCCCAGCTCGCGGAGCTGGCGGGCGCAGGCTTCAATTTGATCCACGTCCCGCGCGAAAGTCAGGGCCTGACGGAAGAGGATCGCCGCAGCCGCGCCCTGATCCGCCGCGCGCTGAGCGTTGGCTTCGTTGAGCACTTGCTGCACGGCGTCCCGGCGGAGTT
>CAYNCT010000115.1:0-1109 GCA_964396005.1 uncultured Verrucomicrobiota bacterium
TTCGTGTCGCACCAACGCCCCACACTGTGAAAACCCTTCATGCATACGCGCTGCGGAAGGGCCGCAGCGGACCGGCTCCCGCTTGCCAAAGGCGATGCGCTTCCCTAGCGTCCCCGCTCAGCAATGATGCCTGAGGGTGCTCCACGACGGCGGCGCGGCCCATCGCGCCCCCGTCCGGCGGCGGTCGCGATGAGGGCCGTGGGGCCGCGCGTTGCTTCCAGCCGCGCGCTCCCGGCGGCCCTGTTACCACCGACCGCGTTCCTCGACCTGCCATGAACCTCTCCACCCGCCTGCGCCTGTCTTTGATGATGTTCTTCCAGTATTTCATCTGGGGGGCATGGTACGTGACGATGGGGCCCTACCTCGGGGGCACCCTGGGGTTTTCCGCGAGTCAGATCGGGTTCGCCTACAACTGCACGGCGCTGGCGGCGATGATTTCGCCGTTTTTCGTAGGGATGGTGGCGGACCGGTTTTTCGCGACGGAGAAGATTCTGGCGGTGCTGCATCTCCTGGGAGGGGGGTGTCTGTTCGCGCTCTCGCAGGTTCGGGAATTCGGTGTCTTCTACCCGCTGCTGATCGCGCATACGCTCTGCTACATGCCCACGCTGGCGCTGACGAATTCCATCTCGTTCGCGCAGATGAAGGACCCGGGCAAGGAGTTCCCGAGCATTCGCGTGCTGGGCACCATCAGTTGGATCTGCGCCGGGTTGGCGGTCGGCTTGCTGGGCGAGCAGGCGACCACGACGCCGCTGCCGTTCCAACTCGCGGCGGCCGTGTCCCTCGTGATGGGTCTGTACTGCCTGACCCTGCCCCATACACCGCCGAAGAAGCTGGATCACCCGGTGACGGCGAAGGACGTGCTGGGGCTCGACGCCCTGCAATTGATGAAGGACCGGTCTTTCGCGCTGTTTGTGATTGCGGCGTTCCTCATCTGTATCCCGTTGACCTTCTACTTCAGCTTCACGCCGACCTTCCTGGTTGACGGCGGCATCCAGAACTTCGCCGGCACGATGACCCTGGGGCAGATGTCCGAGATCTTCTTCATGCTGGTGATGCCGTGGTTCTTTGCCCGGCTGGGCGTGAAGTGGATGCTGATTTTCGGGATGTTC
>CAYNCT010000115.1:1119-11244 GCA_964396005.1 uncultured Verrucomicrobiota bacterium
CTGGGCTACGAGGCGGGAACGCTCTGGCCGCTTTACCTCGGCATCATCCTCCACGGGATTTGCTACGACTTCTTCTTCGTGACCGCCTACATCTACGTGGATAAGAAGGCGCCGGATACGATCCGCGCCAAGGCCCAGGGGTTCATCGCGTTCGTCACGCTGGGGGCCGGGATGTTTGTGGGCGCCAATGTCTCCGGGCTGGTGGTCGAGAAGTACACGTTCCCGGCCATCGCGCCGACCCGGTCCGTGATCATGGCGCCGGAGCTTTGGGCCACCAATACCGTGGCCCGGTGGGAGACCAACGGGAGCGTGAACTTCGGGCGGGTTACCGCCATCGTCACCAACGCGCCGGCTACCGCGACCCTCGAGGTGTTCGCCGCGCAGGGCGGGGGCTTTGTGCCCACCACGGCGACAGCGACCGTCCCCCTGAGCGAACTGTCCCGACCGCAGCCGCGGTGGGACAAGATCTGGCTCCTGCCCGCCGTCGGGGCTCTGGCGATCATGCTGCTGTTTGCCCTGGTGTTCCAATACCGCGAGGAGCCCAAGCCCCAGAGCGCAGCGTCGTGAACCCGCCGGCTGCGAGTCGCGATCGTCGCTCCCTCCACGCCGGCCTTCTCGTCGGCCTCGCGGGTACCCGCGCGAGCGGCGCGGCGGCTTACGCTTTGGGCGCGTAGAAGTCCATCATCGTACGCGTGGTCGCGCGCAGGCGTTCGAGCAGGATCCGCGTGAGCCGCGAGGCGATCTCGTACCCGAATCGAGGATCGCTTTGCGACCGCTGGATCAGGAATTCGGTGTCCCACTCGAGCGCCTCGGTGGGCTCCAGGGCGCGCGCGCTGAAATGCCACCGGCGCGGCGGGAACAGCCACGACCAGCCCAACGGCTCCCCGGGCCCCACCGTCTGGAAGCCCACGTCCCCCTCTTCCGCGATGAAGGCCTCGACCTCCGCGCGGCCCGACAACAACAGGTAAAACCGGTCGGCCGGGTCGCCCTCGCGCCCGATGACCTGGCCGGATTCAAAGCGAACCTTCCGCGCGTGTTCGGCCAGGGTCGCGAGGTGCTCCCCCGGGAGGCCTTTGAGAAAAGGCATTTGCGCCAGCGTTTGCTTCATTTGTTCCATAGGAAATGCGGTTAACGGCAAATGTGCGGCTGTGAATTCTCCGAGCTCCCGAATCGCCGGGGCGACCGTCTTCTGCGGTGAGCCCTGGGCAGCTCGTGAGACTCGAAGCAACCCGCCGGCGACTCGTTCGCCCACCGGAATCGCACCGGAAAGCGACCGACCGAATTGCCGGGCCGGGATGCGTTGGCGGCATTTAGTGGCAGGCAGGCACCCCGCCGCCACACGTTGCTTGGCTTTGGCTGAACCTTTTTTGCCGTCGTGCCCGGTGCGGGGCGGCGCCCTCCTCAGTCGTTCAGGTGATGAAACGAGACGGTGAAGCGGCCATCGGTGAAGTCGAGGAGGGCCACGCTCCGGGGCAAACCGAAACGGCTCCGACCGGCCGAGCCGGGGTTCAGGAAGCAAACGCCGTCGTGCCAGGCATTGTAGGGTTGATGGGTGTGGCCGAAAATGACCAGGGTGGGTCGTTCGTTGGCCAGGCGGCGGGCGAACGCGGGCGTCGGCCGGTGGGGATCCAGGATGTGCTGCAGCAAAAGCCGATGCCCTCCGACCCTCAAGGTCGCCGTCTCGGGCCAGCCGCACGCTGGGTCATCCGTGTTGCCTGCGACGGCGGTGACCGGCGCCACCCTCGCGAGTTCCGCCAGGAGTCGCGGTTGACCGATGTCACCCGCGTGAACGATGTGTTCCACGCCCGCGAATAACCCGGGCACCCGGGCATCGAGGAAATTGTGCGTGTCCGCGATGACGCCGATGCGCGTCACAAGAGGGGCAGGTGGACGTAGCGGCGGGTCAAGCCTTGGCTTCGTCCGGCTCCGGCGATTCCTCCGGTTCCGGTTCCGGCGCCTCGGCGTCGTCCTCGCTCGCTTCCCATGCTTCGCTGAACTTCATGGCGCCAACGAACAACCCCGTGAACAGGCCGCCGCTCAACAGGGTGTTGCGGAAAAATTCCCAGGTTTGGGGATAGCCCGCCGTGCCCTTGGTCAGCGCGGTGATCCAGCCGCCGAGCGTTTTGGTGTATTCCGGATTGGCGAACGGGTTGAAGAACCACGCGAGCGTGTTGGTGATCAGGTAGAACAGGATAGCCCCGAGCACGCCGCCACCCAGCAACCTCAGCCACGAATGATGCCGCGAAAACCGCCGGCCCAACCCAATCAGCGCAGCGTAGGCGAGCAGGCTCGCCAGCAGATGCGGTTGCAGCAGCGCCGCACCGTAATGCCAGTTGAGCAGCAGGTCCGTCCCGAGCATCACGCCCAGCGGAAGCCACCAGGCCAGCACGCCTGAAAAATACACCCCGGCGCAGAACAGCAGAGCGTAGGCGGCGCTGAAATTCGGCGGCATCAACCCGGGGATCCGGGTCAACGCAAACACCAACAGCAAAATGACCGGCAACGTCTGCTTCGCTTTCACGGTGCGGTGAGCATATACGGGGCGGGCTGACTGACAAGTTGGATGGCGGGCAGACAAGCCTCAGCAGGCGGGCTGGCCTTCCGAAATCGCCGGCGTCGCGGTGTCGCCCGCTTGGCCGATGGCGGGGGGCGCGTCTCGGCGGTCCGGGCTTGCCGGCGAGGGCCAGCGACCTTCACCCTGTCGCCATGCGTGGTTACCGGATCAGTCTTGCGATCGGGCTGTTGCTGACGGTGGCGGCCTGGGCCGCCGAAGGTGGCGGTACCCTTGCCGAACGCCTGGGCTATCGGGCTGCTGACCGTTTGCTCATCATCAACGGCGATGACGCGGGCATGTGCCACGCTGCCAATGCCGGCACGCTGGAGTCGCTGGAGCAGGGGCTGATGACCACGGCGACAATCATGGTACCCTGTCCCTGGTTTCCGCCGCTGGCCGACCACGCCCGCCAGCATCCGGGGCTGGACTTCGGCGTGCATCTGACCCACACCTCCGAGTGGAAGCTCTATCGCTGGGGCCCGGTGAGCGCCCGGGCCGAAGTGCCGACGCTCGTGGACCCGGAAGGGCATTTATGGCGTTCGGTGCCTGAGGTGTACACCCAGGCCAAACCGGAAGAGGCCTTGGTTGAGGGCCGGGCCCAAATCCGTCGGGCCCTCGCTGCCGGAGTGGATGTCACCCATCTCGATTCGCACATGGGAACGCTGCAACTGGACCTCCGCTTCGTGGAGGTTTATCGCCAACTGGTGGTGGAGTTCGACCTCCCCGTCCGCATGGCGTCGCAGGCCACCCTCGAGAAATTCGGTCAGCCCGGGCTGCGCGCCCGTTTTGCCCGGGACGGCATCGTGTTCCCGGACTATTTCATCTATGAGGAACTCAAGGAGGAGCCGGCCGACGTGAAGGGATTCTGGCTGCGGGTCGTGCGCAACCTCCAGCCGGGCGTGACCGAGGTGTACATCCACGCGGCCAAACCCACCGACGAGTTGCGGGCGATTACGGGCAGTTGGAAAACGCGCGGCGAGGAATTCGAGGTTTTTACCCACGACGCCGAGATGCGCCGAGTGCTGTCGGAGCTGGGGATCATCCGGATCGGCTACCGGCCGCTGCGCGAGCTGCAGCGAGCGGAACGGCGGCGCGCTTCCGAACCGTCCACGCCTTCCCCGTCGCAGCGGCTCTGAGCCTGAAAACCGAAGTCGGATTCACAGAGGGCAACGAAGCTAACCAAGGGAGAAAGCCCTCGACCGGGATAGGACGGTCAGGAAAAGTGCCAAGAGGAGAATTCCGTTCCCGTTGCTCCTTCGCTTCCGTCGTTGTCTTCTGTAAAACGAACTTCGGAGTTCGGGCTAAACCGGGCGGCGGCCCTGGCGTTGGCCGGCGCAGTCGGCCCGGGGGAATTTCGGTAGTTGAGAGGGAACTGCGGAAAACGAAAGTCCCCGCCCGGTCTTGCGACCGGACGGGGACAAACTGGGGGTGGGAGTTCGCCACGCTCTCTTTCCCGATGCCGACATTAGGCGCCGCGCTGGGCTGCCGGCTCCCCGACGCTATTCTCCATGGCAAACGGAGTCTTCGGCCTCGTAGCAGGGCCGTCCAGCGTCTTGCGACCGCTGAATTCTGAGTGAGGCCTCTGGGCCCACCTTCCCGGTGTTTGCACCACCGGTGGGCGAACCAAGCAGGGACACGCCTGCGATTGCCTTTCCGCGTCCCCACCCTTTAGCGCCGGGACGGCCACGGCGGTTGGCCGTGCGTTGGCCCGGTGCCACGGGTCTGACCTCTTACCTCTCAGGTTGCCTTTCGCTCGCAGGCCAGCGGTGTGGTTTGTCACATCGCCGGCGTTTCGGGAGTTTTTCACGGGTCATGCCCGGACGCCGTGGCCTCCCCGTCGTGAGCGCCCTTTTTGTCCCGCCTCTCAGCGGATTTCGCAGGCCGATCCCCTCGCGGAGACCGCCAGAACCGCCCACGCCGTGCTGGCGCGCAGTAGCAACCGAATGCCCTCTGGGCAACTGCCATTCGCCCCGGCTCGAAACCAGCCTGAGGCTACTTAACTCGACTCGGAGCGGCTTCTGATCGCTCCTCGCCGCGCAATCCCTCGCTCGCGTCTTGGCGGCGCGCGAACGCCGTCAGAGGGACTGGTGAATCCTGCCTGCCTTCGTCGAGATTTTACGCCCTGACTCCAACAGGGGTCGGGCCAACCAGCCTGACCCGACCTTTACCCGGTCACCCGGGTTTATCCTGAGCGTGTGGCTCGCAGCCTGGCGGCCCCGAACTCACGCGCTCGGTTCTTTCAATGAACTGGGACAACGCTATCACGGGCATGATCGGCGTCAATAAAAATTTTCCGTAAAATGTTGATGTTAAACATCTTGTGAATTATTTGTGAACAACCTTTCCGCTCGCGTCCGTTGCAGCCGGTTTCGTCCGGGCCTTGCCCGGGATTCCCTCTCGCGACTCTGCGGCGGGGAGAAGTTTTTGGTGGATGCCCCGCATGTTTCGCGAGTTGTGACCCTCTTGTTCAGAGCTCGCGGCGAGGTTGAACCTGCTCGGAACGAGCGTGCTTTGATCCGCGCAACGACGATGCTGGTCGCGCGTTCTCCCTTCGGGAATTGTCGCCAAGCCCGCCCTTTGCGCTTCCGTTGGCGGCGCGGGGGCGTCATGTTTGCCGCCCGTTGAGTTCGCCGCTGATCGCCCGGGCGAACCTTGGATCTCCGCTTTGCCGCCGGTCGCCGAGCCACCCTCATCAGCCACCGCCGACGCGGTCGCCGCCGACCGCCGAACGGCGGAGACGCCTTGTTTTCACTGCGGACTGCCTTGCGGCGGCGTGGCGGTCGAGAAGGACGGAAAGGCGTTCTGCTGTCACGGTTGTCTCACCGTCCATGATCTTCTGCGCGAGAGCGGTCTGGGGCAATTCTATGACTTGAACCAGCATCCGGGGATTCGCGCCAGCGGCTCAGTGCCGCGCGAGCGATTTGCGTTTCTGGATGACCCGACGGTTCAAGAACAGTTGCTGGATTTCACGGACGGGCGCACCTGCCGCGTGACCTTGCGCGTGCCCACCATCCATTGCGTGGCGTGCGTGTGGCTGCTCGAGAACTTGTTTCGCCTGCATCCCGGCATCGGCAAGTCCTCGGTCAACTTCGCGCGGCGGGAGGTGGCGGTCTGGTTTTCGCCAGAGCGGCTCAAGCTTGGCGAACTGGTGGCGCTGTTGGTCTCGATCGGCTACGAGCCTGCCCTGACGCTGAACGAACTGGAAAGGCCCCGAACCGATCCGGCGCGGCGGCGGCTGCACCTGCAGGTGGGGGTGGCGGGGTTTGCCTTCGGCAACATCATGCTCTTCAGCCTGCCGTTGTACCTGGGGCTGGACAGCGCCAGTGGCCCGACCTTTCGCTGGTTGTTCGGCGGGCTCAGTCTGCTCCTCGCCGTGCCCGTGCTGGTGTACAGCGCGGCCGATTATTTCCGGACCGCCTGGCTGAGCTTTCGCCAGCGGGTCATCACGCTGGACGTGCCGATCGCGGCGGGCCTGGTGGCCTTGTACGGGCAAAGCGCCTACGAAATTTTCTCCGGCCGGGGCGAGGGCTACCTGGACTCGCTGGCCGGGCTTGTGTTCTTTCTCCTCGGCGGCAAGATTTTTCAGGCGAAGACGTACGATCGGCTGGCATTTGACGCCGATTACCGGGCGTTTTTTCCCCTGTCCGTCACCCGCCTGAGCGCCGCCGGCGAGGCCTGCGTGGCGCTTTCGGCCGTGCGCGTCGGGGATCGGTTGCGGGTGCGAAACGGGGAGCTGATCCCGGCTGACGCCCGGTTGCTTTCCGGTGCGGGCTGCGTGGATTACAGCTTCGTCACGGGGGAGGCCGAACCGGTGAAGCGCGGGGTGGGGGAGCGGTTGTTTGCCGGTGGGCGCCAGGTGGGCGGCGCGATCGAGATTGAAACGGTCAAGCCGGTGTCCCAGAGCTACCTCACGTCCCTCTGGAATCACGACGCGTTTGCCAAGGAACACCGCGATCCGCTGAACACGCTGACCAACCGGTACAGTCGGCGCTTCACGCTTATTGTGATCGCCATCGCCCTGGGGGCCCTGGCCGGGTGGTGGCTCGGCGGCGACGCCGGGCGGGGACTAAAGGCCTTCACTTCGGTGCTGATCGTGGCGTGCCCGTGCGCGCTGGCTTTGGCGGCGCCGTTCACTTTGGGCACGGCCCATCGCCTGTTGGGCCAGTTCCGGATTTTCCTCAAGAACTCGCAGGTCGTGGAGCGACTGGCGCGGGTCAATGCGATTGTTTTCGACAAGACCGGCACGCTCACGCTGGCGGGCGCGGGTGGTGTGCGATTCGTGGGCGTCGGGGGTGAGTTGACGCCCGAAGAACGGCTCGCGGTTCACTCATTGACCAGCCACTCCACGCACCCTAACGCGGTGCGGGTCCACGAGGCGACAGCCGACGGCAAGGCGCCGGAGGTGGTGGCCGAATTTCTCGAAACGGCGGGGTGCGGCATCGAGGGCGTGGTCCGGGGGCAGTCGCTGATCCTGGGTTCCCGGGCCTGGCTGGAAACGCGCGGGATTGCGATGACGGCACTGGATCTGCCCGCTGGCAGCGCGGTGTATCTGGCCGTCGGAGGGCGGCTGAGCGGAGCCTTTGTGCTCGCCAGCGCCGTGCGGCCCGGGGTGGCAGCGCTCGTGCGGGAGTTGAAGCCTGGGATGCGGTTGTCGCTGCTCAGCGGGGACAACGAGAAGGAGCGGGACCAGTTCGCCGCCTTGTTTGGCCCCGACGCTGATCTGCGTTTCAATCAGACGCCTTTCGACAAGCTGGCCTTCGTCTCGCAACTGCGGGCCGAGGGATACACCGTGATGATGGTCGGCGACGGGCTGAACGACGCCGGGGCGCTGCGGCAGGCGGATGTGGGAGTAGCCGTGGTCGAGAAGATCGGCGCCTTTTCGCCGGCGAGCGATGTCATCGCAGATGGCGAGCGAGTGCACGAACTGGGCCGGGTATTGCGCTTCGGGCGCCGCGCCGAGCAGGTGGTGAAACTGAACTTCGTGGTGTCGGCCCTTTACAACGTCGTGGGCGTCGGCATCGCAGCCAGCGGGCTGCTTTCGCCGGTGATTTGCGCGATTCTGATGCCGCTGAGTTCGATCACCGTGGTCACCCTTGCCTGGGGGGTGACGACCCTCGCTGCGCGGCGGGAGCGGCTGGTGGCCGGCTGATCGCTTGCGTGGGCGGACGGGATTTCTAAATTGCTCGCGGTCCGGTTCCGCCTTCCGCCCGGCGGGCCGACCCGTTCGGATGACCGATGCCAAAATCCACTTCAGTTGCCGCGCCGGCACCAGCCGCTGCCCCTCATGACCTTTGGGCCCGTTTGGCGGCTTCGCCGGCGGTCCGCGTCCAACAGGTGGCCTTCACCTGCGCGACCGGGGTTCCCTTGACGCTCCTTCCCGCCAGCCGCGGCACCGGCGGTTCGCTCGACGGCGCATTTTGCGTGAAAGGATGCCTGGGCCACCCCAGCGGCGACCTGTGTCAACGCCGGCTGCTGACGGCCGAGAAACGCGCCGCCGGGCGGGCGGGGCCGGTGCAGTATTGCTGCCCGTCCGGGCTGGTGAAAATTCTTATCCCGGTTTTCCTGGAGGGACGGCACGCGGGCAGCCTGTTGGCGGGTCCGTTCACGCTGCAATCCCTGGACGGCGAGCGCCTCGCCGAGTTGATGTCCCGCCTGGAAAGCGCGGGCTTGGGAGGTCGCGTGCGCGAACTGGAAACCACCTGGCGGCACAGCCCGTTGTTGTCCGCGGAGAAGTGCCGGGCGGCAGCCACGCTGCTGGGCATGTTCGCGCGTTACCTTGAAGAATCCGCGCGCCAGGTGGCCGCGGATCGGTCCTCCGTCCGTTCGCCGCTGCTCGCAAAGATCGAAGAGGTTCTCGCCCGTAACGGGAGCGGGCGGGTTTCGCTCCGCGACGTGGCGGCGCGCGTGAACCTGAGCCCCTGCCATTTTTGCGCCGTCTTCAAAAAACAGACCGGCGTTACGTTTACCGAATACCGCAACCAGCGGCGCCTGGGGCGGGCGGAAGAACTCCTGCGGGATCCCAGCCGGCGGGTCAGCGACATCGCGTTCGAGGCCGGCTTCGACTCGATTCCCTACTTTAATCGCGCCTTCCGGCGCCATTTCGGCTGCTCGCCGACGGTGTATCGCCGGCGGCTGGTGGTCGAAAAAGCGGATAAGAGAATCGAAAATCTGGCGTAGCGGCCCCGCCGCCCGGCCGGTGGAATGGCTCCGTGCGGAAGCGAGGTCGGTCGGATCCGCCGGGGCATCCGCGGACTTCCGGCTTTCCTTCCGCGACTCGTTGAAGTAATTCTCGGGGCGTCGCGCGCATGGCGGTAATTGTCATTCTAATCCTGGCCAGCCTCGGTCTGGCCCTGGCGTTCTTGCTCGGTTTCATCTGGGCGGTGCGCTCCGGACAGTATGAGGACCCGCAGACGCCTGCCCTGCGCATCCTCGCGGACGACCGGAGTGCCCTGGCCGCGTCGCCATCGCGGTCGCCTCGCGAACTCAAGCCCTCCCTCCCTGCATGAACGTCGAAACCTTCCGATACGATAACAAGATCGTCCGTGCCTTCGCCATCGCCACCGTCGTCTGGGCGGTGGTGGGCATGAGCGCCGGAATCCTCGCGGCTACGCAACTGTTCTGGCCGGAAGCCAACCTGGCGTTGCAATACATCACCTTCGGCCGGGTGCGGCCCCTGCACACCAACGCCGTCATCTTCGCCTTTGTGGGCAATGGCATGTTCACGGGCATCTACTACTCGCTGCAACGCCTGTGCAAGGCCCGGATGTTCAGCAACTTCCTGAGCTGGTTCAACTTCTGGGGCTGGAACGCGATTATCGTGGCGGCCGCCGTCACGCTGCCCCTGGGTTTCACCACCTCCAAGGAGTACGCCGAACTGGAGTGGCCGATTGACATCGCGATCGCGGTGGTGTGGGTCGCTTTCACGATCAATCTGATGGGCACGATCCTGAAACGGCGGGAGCGCCACATGTACGTGGCCATCTGGTTCTATATCGCCACCGCGGTGACCGTAGCGGTGTTGCACATCTTCAACTCGCTTTCGATGCCGGCGAGCTTGCTCAAGAGCTACCCGATCTACGCCGGGGTGCAGGACGCGCTGGTGCAGTGGTGGTACGGGCACAACGCGGTCGCTTTCTTTCTCACCACGCCCTACCTCGGGTTGATGTACTACTTCCTGCCCAAGGCGGCCAACCGTCCGGTGTTCAGTTACCGGCTCTCGATCATCCACTTTTGGGCGCTGATTTTCGTGTACATCTGGGCGGGCCCCCACCACCTCCTGTACACCGCGCTGCCCGATTGGGCGCAATCGCTGGGCATGGTCTTCAGCGTCATGCTCGTGGCGCCGAGCTGGGGCGGCATGTTGAATGGCCTGCTCACCCTGCGCGGGGCCTGGGACAAGGTGCGCCAGGATCCCATGCTCAAGTTCATGGTCGTGGCGGTTACCGCCTACGGGATGGCCACCCTCGAGGGGCCCACCCTGGCCATTAAGAGCGTCAACTCCCTGTCGCACTACACCGACTGGACCATCGCCCACGTCCACACCGGCGCGCTGGGATGGAACGGGTTCCTGA
>CAYNCT010000116.1:0-11082 GCA_964396005.1 uncultured Verrucomicrobiota bacterium
AGCCGCTCGACGTTGTTCACGTCCTCGATCACCCGCGTCATCAGGTCGCCCGAAGCCCGCTGGTCGAACCACTGGACGGGCAGGCGCTGCAGGCGGGCATAGACCTGGCGGCGCATGTCGAAGATGACATGTTGCTCGAGGCGATTGTTGATGCGGATCCGGAGGCTGTTGAACACCTCGCGCAGCAGGAAGGCCAGCAGCAGGCCGCCGGCGGCCGGCGCCAGCAGGTGGGTTTGCCGGCGGGCGATCACGTCATCAATGAGCACGCTGGTGAGCTTCGGGTACAGGAACCCGAAGCCGAGGGCGAGGAGGGCACAAGTTACCGTCCCCACGGCCAGCCACGGATACGGACGAAGGTACACGGCAACGCGCCGGACCACCTCGCCCGTGCGGCGCGGTTGCGAGCGGAAGGTCGGGTCCGTGTGGGCGCCGAAGCCGGGATGCGACGACATGCGGCCCTCAGTTTAGCGTGCTTCGTCAGCGAGGCGAAGCCAAAGCGCGCGGCCGGTGGCGCGGCCCTTTTTTGCTCGCCACCCGCTCTGCTCCCGGCCTAGATTGTTTCCCGTCAGCCACGTTCTCGAGGCGATTATGGAAGTCACGTTCCACTGCCCGCATTGCAAACAACAGCTTGCAGCGGATGCATCCGCCGCCGGCCAGACGATTCACTGCCCCACGTGCAATGGAGCCATCACCATCCCGGCGCCGGACGCGACCAATATTCACGTCGTCAACCCCATCGCCACCTCCGCCGCGGCAAAGGTCGAGCACCACTTCGCGGTCCCGCTGCGGGACGGTCCGCCGGAAGTTCTCATCCAGAAAGCCAAGCCGAAGGACGAGGACGAACCGGTCGAGGGCCCGAAGAAGCTGCGGATGCGCGTCATTCGCCACACCGACTGCATCGAAGTGGGCCACGACCGCTACGAAGAAACGGTGTCCAATTTTCTGAACAAGGTGGGGGAAGAGAACATCGTGAGCATTTCGCCGCTCACCTACACGCACATTGACATCGGCACCCAGAAGATTCTGACCGACTTCGCGGTGCAGATCATCTACCGGCATTGAGTCCCCGCCCGGCCGCCGGCGCGAGGCCTTGACGGGTGCGCCGCGTGGTCGAACTCTGGCGGCCGGTGAAAGCTGCGCCCTCCACCGACCGAATTGGCCGCCGCCTGCTGACCGTCTTCGCGGTCGTTTTGGTGTGTTATGTCGTCGGGTTCCAGGTCTCGGAGTGGTGGCGGCAGCGCCGTGGTCCCTGGGAGGTGACCTTCGCGGTCGAGGGCCAGGGGCGCGTCCGCGTGGAGGTCAATCAACCGCACTTGGGAATCGCCGGGGTCCGGCTGGAATGGTCGGTCCCGAATTCCCCGCTGCCGCCGGGCACCAATACCGTCCGCTTCGCGCAGCCGGCGGATCGGGAGCGGATGCCCTTCGGGCGGGTCAAGTTCCTGGACACGACCGTGCTGCCGGGTTCCGTGGCGATGGAGTTGTTCGGGAACGAAGTGGAACTGCTGCCGCGCGTGTTGATCCTCAACCGCCGCGAGCACCTTTGGTGTTCCGGGGAGACCCTGCTCCTGGATCCCCGGGGCGAGTAATCTCGACCTCCCCGCGGCCCAGGCGGTCCGTGGCCGGCTTTGACGCACGCCGCGCCTTCCACTTCAATCCCGGCCATGCGTTACCGCTTCTGCTCCGTCGCGCTGATCCTGGCCGCCTGGCTTGGGACCGGCGCCCGCGCCGCCGAGACAACGTTCACCGTCGCCACATACAATCTGGAGAACTACCTGCTCGAGCCGGTGGGCACGCGCGAGGCGAAAGCCCCGGCCGCCCGCGCAAAGAACCGCGAGTTCATCCGCGCCCTCAATGCCGATGTCCTGGCTGTCCAGGAGATCGGGCTGGCACGGGCATTCGACGAACTCCGCGCCTCACTGAAGGCCGAGGGCCTGGACTATCCGCACAGCGAGCATGTCGGCGGGTGGAACACCAACATCTCGGTGGGCGTCTTGAGCCGGTTTCCGATCGTGGCCCGCCGCTCGCACACCAACCTCAGTTACCTGCTCCAGGGCCGCCGGTTCTCGGTCAGTCGCGGATTCGCCGAGGTGGACATCCGGGTGACCCCCCAATACACGTTCACGCTGATGACCGCGCACTTGAAATCCCGGCGGCAGGTGGCCTCGGCCAACGAAGCGGACTTGCGCGAACAGGAAGCCCGACTGCTGCGCGAACAGATCGAGGCGGTCTTGCGGCGCAACCCCAACGCCAACCTCGTGGTCTGCGGGGATCTGAATGACACCAAGGATTCGGTTCCGATCCGGACCATCCTTGGCCAGGGGCGAACGGCGCTGGTGGATACGCGGCCGGCCGAACGCAACGGCGACAACACGCCCAGCGCGAATCCACGGTGGGAGCCACGGACCATCACATGGACGCACTACTACGGGCGGGAAGACACCTATCAGCGCATTGACTACCTGCTGGTGAGTGCGGGCATGGCCCGCGAATGGCAGCCGGCAGGCACCTACGTGTTCGCGGCGCCGAACTGGGGCGCGGCGTCCGACCACCGGCCGATTGTGGCGACCTTTGTGGCGCGGGACCGGTAGCCGGCCGCTTTTTGATTGAGCGCCGGCGGAGCTTTGGTGTCAGATTCGGCGGTCTTGCGTCATGTCTGATTCGGCAACCCATGCGGGCGGAAACGCCCTGGCGGTCTTTCGCGCGGAGTTCCCCGCGGTGTGGCGGGGCATCACGGACAAGCCGCTATTTTTCGGCCTGCTGGCGGCCTGGCTGGCCTTGTTCCATTTCCTCGGCAACTCGACCTTCGGCTACATCGCTTCGCCTTCACTCCTCGAGTGGACCTACGCGCTCTACACGCGCCCGAACTCGGAGGACAGCCACGGTCTGCTGATCCCGTTCGCCGTCCTCGCGTTGCTCTGGTGGAAACGGACAGACCTCGCCGCGGTGCCGAAGCAGCCCTGGCCCGCCGGACTGGCGTTGCTGGCGGGCGCGCTCGGGCTGCACGTCGTGGGCTTCCTGATCCAGCAGCCCAAGATTTCGGTCGTGGCGCTGTTGGGGGGCATTTACGTGTTGATCGCGGTCGTCTGGGGCTGGCGGCTGGCGTGGGCCATGGCGTTTCCCTACGGCCTGATGGTCTTCTGTGTGCCGGTGGGCGACCTGGCCGACCCCATCACCATTCCCTTGCGGCAGGTGTCCACCGACATCTCGGTATTCGTCTGCAAGCATCTCCTGGGGATTCCCGTGATCCAGGTCGGCATTCAGATCATTGATCCCAAGGGCGGCTACCACTACGAGGTGGCCGCCGCCTGCAGCGGCATCCGGAGTCTGGTGACCCTCTTCGCCCTGACCACCATCTACGGTTTCATTTCCTTCCGCACGCCCTGGAAGCGCGCGCTGATGGTGGTGATCGCCGCGCCCCTGGCGTTGATTGGCAACGTAATCCGGCTCGTCGGCATCGTGGTCGCTGCCGAGGCCTTCGGCCAGAAAGCGGGCGAGGTGGTTCACGATTGGTTTGGATTCCTCACCTTTGCCCTCGCGCTGGCGGTGATGATCGCGCTGGGCAACTGGCTCCGGGAACCCGACCCGCCGCAGGTCGCACCGCCCGCCGCGCCCCAACCCAACCCGGCATGACCCGTCAAAAGTGGATCGTCGCCCTCGTCGCGCTGGCGCTCATCGGCGCCACGGCGGGCGCGCTGCTGCGCCTCAAGGCCCGGCAGAAGCTGGGCGCGCCCGGCCTGAAGGTGGCGGTGTTACCCGACGCCACCAACCGGCTGGAAATCCTGCTGCCGTCCCGGGTCCGCCAGTACGCCTCCACCAACGTTCCGCCGGAGGAGATCGAACTCCAAACCCTGCCCAAGGACACCACCTTTGGCCGGCGCATGTACAAGTCTCCCAGCGGGCACGAGATTCTGCTCAGCGTGGTGATGATGGGGGTGGATCGCACCAGCATTCACAAGCCGGAGTTCTGCCTCGAGGCCCAGGGCTGGCGCATTCGGGAGCGGCAAACCACCACGGTCCCCATTACCACGCCCCATGCCTACGAACTGCCCGTGCGCAAGTTCGTGACCTCGCTGGTCACCAGCGATGCCGCGGGCAAGCCCGTCCAATACAGCGGCGTGTACGTGTTCTGGTTCGTCTCGGCGGAACGCATCACCGCGAGTCATTTCGGCCGCGTCGGCTACCTGACCTGGGATCTGTTGCGAACCGGCGTGTTGCCGCGCTGGGCCTATGTCAGTTGTTTCGCCGTCTGTCCGCCCGGTCAGGAGGAGGCCACCTTCGAGCGCGTGCGCAACTTCATCGCCGCCGCCACCCCGGAGTTTCAGCTTACCACCCTGCCAGCCACGGGCGCCACAACCACCGCCCGCTTGAGCGACGCCCGGTAGCTCTGCCCGCCGAAAGCGGGATCCGCCGTTTTTTCTCGTGCGGAAATCACGGCGAGGTGGTCGGATGTTCTGAGTCGAGACCAGTAATCAGCAATGTGCGATTGCTGGCGACCCGGTCGGCGAAACCAGTCGGTCAAACCTGACAGCACGGCAAAACCCATGAAAATGAACGCACGCAGGATGATGGCGCTGATGGCGTTGACAGCCTCGGTGGGGTACGGCGGCAGCAAGCTTCTGACGGAGGACGACCAAGCCGGGGCGGAAGCTCAGGTCGTGGACCTCATGACGCAGCAACGGGAGGCGGCAGCGGCCCGGGCCAAAGACCCGGCCTGGAAACCGGCCTGCTCCGAGGTGGCTTTGATTCGGGTTGGCACTCCCGGAAAGAAACGGGCCCTCCAGAACTTTTGCCTGAGTCCCGATGGCAATCTGCTCGCCTGCGTGGCTCCCCTGCCCGCGGCGCCAGGGGAACCGCCGGCCCGCGAGCCGGCGCCCGGCATTCACGTGTACTCACCCGAGGGCAAGCTCCTCCGGACCCTGCCGCTGGAAATCAAACCGGAAGCCATCGCCGTGTCGGGCGACGGCACGCTCTTCGTCGCGGGCGATGGCAAGGTGTTGAAGCTTGACGCGTCCGGCAAAGTGCTCGCCTCCGCTGCGTCGCCCGTCCTCAGCGAGCCGGTGGTCGTCGGCAAAGACGTCGAGGAGATGATCAAGGAGATGGCCCGGACCAGTCGCGAATCGGAGAGCGATCTACGTCGGAAAATCAAGGAGAACCTCGAGCAGCGGCGGTCCGAGGTGACAGGGCTGGCCGTGACCGGCGAGGACGTGTTCATGGCGGTCCCGGCGCCAAATGACTTCACCTTCCGCGTCTATCGCCTCGATCACGCGCTGCAGAATCCCAAGCTGGTCGTCGAAAAACTGCGGGGTTGCTGCGGCCAAATGGACATCCAGGCCCACGCGGGCAAGCTGTGGATCGCGCACAATGCGCGGCACCAGGTCGAGACTCGGGATCGGGACGGCCAACAACTGGCCAGGTTCGGCAAATCCGGCCGCGTGAAAGCCCAGGACTTTGGCGGCTGCTGCGAGCCCAAGAACCTGCGCATCCTCGCCAACGGCGAAATCCTTGCCGCGGAGTCCGGCCCGCCCACCTGCATCAAGCGTTTCTCGGCCGCCGGGAAATTCCTCGGCGTCGTCGCCGTGGCCGACGCCAAAGGCGACTGCGTGCGGGTCACCGTGGAGAGGAGTCCCGATGGCAGTCGCTACTACCTCATGGACACGGAGCAGGATGCCATTCGTGTCTTTGCCAGGAAGGAGTGAACGATGGGCCGCGCTTTCCCCGAGTGGTCCGGCGGGTGGCTGCTGGTGATCGCCCTCTGGCTCAGCCTCGGGCCGGGCGCGGCGCCCACCCACGCCGCCCCGAAGCCGTCCGCACCGTTATTGCTGGTGGTGCTGGATCCGCTGGCGAAGGAACTCGCCTGCGCCTGTGTTCCGGGCTACGGCCAGCGGGACTATCGAAAGCTCGCCGCCCGAATCGAACAGGGGCTCCAACGGCGTGTCGCCATCGAGTTCTCGGATGATCTGGGCGAGACGTTGAACGGCGTGCCGCCGGAACGCGAAGTCGTCGTAATCGGCGATCGCGCGCTGGTGGCGGACGCCGCGGCCCGCTCGGCGCTCGACTTCCGCCCCGTCGGCGAACTCACCGACCCGGACGGCCGCACCACGGACCGCGGTTTGTTCGTCGTCCGCAAAGACGACCCCGCGAGCGACCTGAAAGACCTTGCCGGGCGGACCGTGTACTTCGGACTGGCGAAAGCCGACGCCCGGCACGGCGCCGCCCGCGCGGCCTTGAACGCGCTCTCGCTCCAGCCGCCCGCCGTCTGCGAAGGCCGTCCATCCGCGAGCGAGGCAGCGCTCGACGTCATGGACAGCACCGCCATGCCGCTGCCGGCCGCGGTCATTCCCGCTTACGCCCTGCGGCTGCTTGAAGGTTGCGGCAGCATCGGCAAAGGGGATCTGAAAGTCATCGGCCGGACCGCGGAATCGCCATTCATTACCGTGTTCTTCAACGAGCCGCTCACCGGGGAATCGGAGCAACGCGTCCGGCGCGCGCTCTTCGACCTGAAGAACGATGCAAAACTGCTCAAGGCGCTCGAGAGCCGCGACGGCTTCCGGCCCCTGCGCGACGCTGACAGCAGCGCATCGGCGGCGGCCGCTGCACCGGGATGGCCGGATTGGCGCGGCCCGCACCGTGACGGCCGGGTGGCTCGCCTGCCGGCACGGCTGCCCGCCACACCCACGTTCGTGTGGAGGAAGGCCACCATGACGGGCGGCCTTGCCGGCCTGAGCGTCAGTGACGGCCGGTTGCTGCTGGCCGAGCGGGATTTCGACGATGCGCACGATGTCCATCGCTGCCTCGACGCGGATACCGGGGAATTGCTCTGGCGCCGCGAGTTCCCCGCCCGCGGCCGGCTGGACTACGGGCAATCGCCGCGCGCGACGCCCGTCATTCATCACGGACGCGCCTACCTGCTGGGCGCTTTTGGCGGGTTGCGGTGCGTGAGCATGGCGGACGGCGGTGTGCTGTGGGAACGCCACCTGCCGCGCGAGTTCCAGGCAGCGCTGCCGACCTGGGGAATGTCCGCCACTCCCCTGGTGGTGGACGACCTGCTGATCATCAATCCCGGCGCGACCAACGCCTCCCTTGCGGCCCTGGACCTGGCGACCGGCGCCACCCGGTGGACCGCGCCCGGTTTGCCGGCTGCCTACGCGGCCTTCATCTGGGGCGAGTTTGGCGGCCGGCGGCAGATCGTCGGCTATGACCAATTCACGCTCGGCGGCTGGGACGTGAAGACCGGCGAGCGCCTGTGGCGTCTGGTGCCGCCAGTCGAAGGCGATTTCAACGTCCCCACGCCCATCGCCGCGCACGGCGGCCTGGTGGTGGCCACGGAAAACAACGGCACCCGGTTCTACCGGTTTGATGCTGCGGGGCGCATCATTCCCGAACCCGCCGGTAATTGTGCCGACCTTGCGCCCGACTGCTCGACCCCGGTGCTTGCGGCCGGAAGGATCTTTGGCGTGCATCAGGGCGTCCACTGCCTCGATCTACAGCAGGGTCTGAAGCGGGTCTGGCATCTGGAGGACGACGCGCTGGGCGACTACGCCACGCTCCTTGCGGACGACGAGCGGGTGCTGGTGGTTACCCTCGGCGGCGAACTGCTCTTGTTGGATGCCCGGGCCGGGCGCGGCGTGATCCTCTCGCGGTTGCGCGTGTTCGAGGACGACGTCGAGGTGTACTGCCACCCGGCGCTGGTCGGCACGCGCCTCTACCTTCGCGGCGGATTCCAGGTCGGGTGCCTGGATCTGGGGGACGCTTGAGCCGCTACCGCGGGGGTCGTCGCGATGACACGTCGAAGCCAGATCGTCACGCTCGTGGTCCTGGTGGCAGCAGTGGTCGCCGGCTGTTCAACGACGCGCCACGCGCAACCGCCCGCGCGGCTGCTCCCGGCGCTTGAGCCGTATGTCAACGCCGTGGCCGGCGAGCTGGACCTGGTCCCTGCCGAGCGGCAGGCCGTGCTGAAGGCCATCGCGGCGGACCTGGCCGCGCTTCTGGAGTCCGGCAAGCCCGCGAAGTTGACATTCATCTGCACCCACAATTCCCGTCGCAGTCACATGTCGCAGATTTGGGCGCAAACGGCGGCGGACTACTACGGCTTGGACCGCGTCTTCGCGTACTCCGGAGGAACCGAGGTGACGGCGTGCAACTGCCGGACGGTGACGGCCATGCGCCGCGCGGGCTTCGTGATTGAGGACGCTACGACCGGCAACAATCCGCTCTACCTGGTGCGCTACGCGGAGAATCGCCCGCCGGTCCGCGCCTTTTCCAAGCTCTACCATGCCGCCGGCAATCCGAAGCGCGACTTCGTGGCGCTGATGACGTGCAGCGTCGCGGACCGCTCGTGTCCGACCGTCCGGGGCGCCGTCGCGCGGCACGCCATCCATTATGCGGATCCCCGCGTGTGCGACGATACGCCGACGGAGACCGCGGCCTACAACGAGCGCTGCCGCGAGATCGCGCGGGAGATGTTCTACCTCATGACCGAGTTGCGCCGGCAGACCGCCAGCATGGCGGCGGGCTCCAGCCTCACCGCTCAAAGCCGTTGACCCGGCTCCACCACGCTCTGGATCTCGCCGTTCTGCAGCCGGGTTCGCAAACGTTGGCCCGCCTTCACCTCGGCCGCCTCGCGCACCACGCGCCCGCTGAGCGCGTCCAGGGTGATCGAGTAGCCCCGGGCCAGCACCTGTTCCGGCGAGAGCAACCGGAGCCGCTCACTCAGCAGGGCCAGGTGGTGGGCCCGGGCGTCGAAGCCACGCCGGGCGGCCTGAGCGAGACGAAGGTGAAGCTGGAGGAAGGCCTCCCGGCGCCGCTCGAGCGTCAGCGCGGGCCGCACGCGCAACCACGCCGCCCGCAGCGTTTGCCAGCGAGCCCGCCGCGCCTCGAAACCGCTCCGCGCAGCACGGGCCAGACCGGCCGTCAGTTCATCGAGCCGCTGCCAGTGTTCAGCCAACCGGCGGCGCGGATGCGCACGGACCAGCCGGCCGTTCAGAACGGCGAGGTCCTCGCGCAAACGCTCGACGCGGGCGCGCGCCAGGGCGGCCAGCCGCAGCGGTGCCTCCCGTACGAAGTCCCGACTGGCAAAAACGCCCTCGGTGAGAATCTCCGCCGCGGCACTCGGCGTCGCCGCGCGGGCGTCGGCCACAAAGTCGCTGATCGTGAAATCAATCTCGTGCCCCACGGCGGACAGGACGGGCAACCGCGACGCCGCAATTGCGCGGGCGACAACTTCCTCATTGAACGCCCAGAGATCCTCGAGGCTGCCGCCGCCACGGGTCACGAGGATCACGTCCAGTCCCAACCGTCCGGCGAACTCGTTGAGGCGTTCAATCGCGGCCGCGATCTCACTCCCGGCTGACTCGCCCTGCACCCGGCACGGCGCGAGGATGAACCGCAGCGCGGGGTCACGGCGTGCGGTGACGTGCAGCACGTCCCGTAGCGCCGCCCCGGTGGGCGAGGTCACCACGCCGACGCGGCGTGGAAAGCGCGGGAGCGGGCGCTTGCGTTCCGCTGCGAAGAGCCCCTCGGCCGCGAGTTTCTGCTTGAGCCGCTCAAAGGCGAGCTGCAACGCGCCGACACCTGCCAACTCGACCGCCTTCACGATGAGTTGGTACTGGCCGCGCGGCTCGTACACGCTGAGTTCGCCCTGCAGCACGACTTTGCGGCCATCGGCGAGCAGATCGCGACAGCCGCGGGCGTCGTTGCGAAAGAGCACGCAGTTCAACTGCGCGGCGGCGTCCTTGAGGGTGAAATACGCGTGGCCGGAGGCCTGGAGACGGAGGTTTGAAATCTCGCCCGAAACCCAGACGGCGCCGAAGTGCTGCTCGAGCAACCGGCGCAACTGCCCGGTCAGTTCGGCGACCGTGAGCACGCGGCGGGTCGCGGCGACCGGAAACAGCTCGCCGAAATCCCATTGCGAAGATCCTTTGCGCGGCATGAGCTGGCGCGGTTACGCGTGATCGCCCGGCATCGCCTCGGACACGCGGGCGATCGAGACGGCGTGGCCGTTGCGCGGTTCGATCTCAACCAATACCCCTTGCAACAGGACGCGGCCGGTGGCCACTTCAAAGCGCTGCGGGACACAGGTCAGGAAGCGGCGGATCACCGGCTCGATTTTCCGGCCGAGCACGCTCTCGTGCGGGCCGGTGAAGCCGGCGTCCGTGAGGTACGCGGTGCCGCCCGGGAAGATTTGCTCGTCGGCCGTTTGGACGTGGGTGTGAGTGCCGACGAACGCGCTGACCTGGCCATCCACGAAACGCGCCAGCGCGATCTTCTCCGCGGTAGCCTCCGCGTGGCAGTCCACGAAGATGAGGCGGGTGGTGGGGCGCAGGCGCTCGATTTCCGCCTGCAGCGCGAGGAACGGATTTTCCAGCCCCTCGAGGAACGACCGGCCCTGCACGTTGATGACCGCCAGCGGCGGCTGGCCCGGCCTTTCCACCACGGTGCTGCCGCGGCCCGGGGTGTCGGCCGGGTAATTCACCGGCCGCAGAAAACGCGGTTCGTTGTGCAGCAGGGTGTTGACCTCTTTCTGGTCCCAGAGATGGTCGCCCGAGGTGATCACATCCACGCCGCCGGCGAAGAGTTCCGCCGCGGTGTTCACCGTGATGCCCGCGCCGCCCGCCGAGTTCTCGCCGTTGGCGATGACCACATCCACCTGGTGCCGCTCGCGCAATTGCGGCACCCAGTGCCGCACCGCCCGCCGCCCCGGCTCACCCACCACATCCCCGACGAACAGGATCTTCATGCCCGAAGCTAGGGGGAGACGCAGCCGCGAAACAAGCTCGCGGTGCCGTCCGGGACATCATCCCGGGCGCGGCGGCCTTCCGGCTGGCGCGCGCCGGGGGTTTTGCGCCCGAGCGCAGTTCATTTTCGTACATACTGCCGTGCCGCAGCCTGAAACCCGGAGAGATTCCACATGATTAGCCGTGGGTGGTACCCCCCCGGAAAACGATATGCAGAGGGAAACGGCCCCGAAAGGGGCTGAACCGCTGGGAGCTGGCAACGGTACGCCCCCTTCAGGGGCGGTTTCCCCGGCGGACCAGGACCGTGGGTGGCCTGCCTGCCGGCAGGCAGGCCACCCACGGTCCTGGT
>CAYNCT010000117.1:0-11057 GCA_964396005.1 uncultured Verrucomicrobiota bacterium
CCGGGGGTGAGGTCCTCGATGGCCAGTGCGACACCGGCGCCGTCTGCCCGCAACTCCGGAACCACGCTGACGGCGCGCGGCACTGCGGGGGCCGGGCCGGGAAAGGTTACGCTCGCTCCCGCGCTGGCCGGGCCTTCGCGGCCGTCGGTATCCAGCCCGACAACATCGTAAACCGCGCCTGCCACGGGAGCCGTGTCCAGGTAATTCGGCTCGCGCAACGGCGTGGGGCCGCTGATCAACTCCCGCGTGCCGCCGGGTTGGGTGCGGTACACGCGGAAGCCGCCGCGCGCCCAGGCGAGCGCGTCGCTGTCCCAGCGCAGGGCCACCCGGCTCGTTCCCGCTGCTGCTTGCACCAGCGACGGTGCGCGCAGGTTCGAGGTGACCTGAAACGTCACACTGGTGCGCACGAGGCCGCCGCCGGTCAGCGCCAGTTCCACGTCCCAGTGGTGCGGACCGGGGCTCAATGCCATGCCTGCGGGCAAGGTGAAGAGAAAGCGGTTGTCTTCCCGCGGGGGCGTTCGCAGCAGGACACCATCCACGCGGGCGGCCAGCCCGCCGGGCAGGACGGTGTTGCCGCCGAACTCGGTGACCCGCACTTCGAAGTCCGGCCGGGGCGGAACGTCGGTTGACTCCGCCGCGGGTGTCAGATTCAGCAGCGGCGCAAAACCGCTCACCGGGGCCAGCCCAACGGCTGACAGGGTGCCTCCCGGCGCGTCAAGGCGCGCCACGCTCATTCCCCCGCGGGGCACAGCGCCAGCAGCGGACGGACCTTGCACGCGCACGGTCGCCCCGCGGTTGTAGATGCGGGCGGTGCCATCATTGTAGAAGTCCACCTGCCCCGCAGCCCAGGCAGCGTCGGTGGGCGTGGGATCACCCGCTTGGAGTTCCGGGTGACGGAGGCTCAGGTCACGGAGTCGGCGCGGTTGATAGGCTGATTCGGCGAAGTCGGCCAGCCAGTTCTCGACCGTTCCGCCGGGCGTGGTGGCTGCCCAGCCCACCGGGTCGGGGATGCCGAGGAATCCGTCCACGGCATTGCCCAGGGTCTTGTACACCAGCAGGCGTCCGTAGCGGCGGGGATCGCTACGGAGGTCCTGGACGAGGTTTTGCAGAGCAACGTGGAGGACCGGGGTACGGTGGTCGAAGCTGCCCTGGCCGACCACGGCGCGCAGGCCGGAAGGGGTGTCCGCTTGCAGGGTCAGGTGTTGGCCGTCGCAGAAACCCACGGTGAGATAGGCGCCGGACCAGACCACTTCGTTGCCCACCTGCACCACGTCGCCGGGCTGGAGGAGTTGGCCGTCAATGATGGGGCTGGGTTGAATGAGGGTACCCGCCCGGGCAACCAGAGTGGCACCGTTGGCGGACGCCACCAGCGCATAGGGAATGCGGATGTCCACCTCCCGCTCAGCCGTGGCGCGGTCCTTCGTCGCTTTGAGCCGCACCCGTCCGGGCACCATTCCCGCGGCATCCGGTTCGGAGGAGGTGGGCGCCCAGACTTCGGCCATCGCCCGGCCGATGCTGTCGGTGGTCAACCAGCCGGAACCGGACTCGACTCCTTCCACCGGCTCGGCCTTGACTGAGACATCCGGCAGTGGCTCATGCCGGTAATCCACCCAGCGGAGGCCGCTGGTGTTGGTGCGGACATAGGGCTCCTGTGCGTAGGCGTAAATCGGCAGCAGCCCTCCGCTACCGCCGCTGGCCGTGACGGTCAGGGGGCGAATCAAATACAGCGAGGCGGTAAAGCCGGCGGTGAGCGTCCAGTTGGGATCACTCGTCTGCAACACCGCCCGTCCCTGGAGGAGGATTACGCGGTTCAACGCTTCGCGGTTCGTGCTGAGGTCCACGAGGGTGGAGGCCACGCCGCCCGCCTGCGACCAGGTCACGCCGGCTTGTTCGTGGACTTCCAGCGTGAGGCTCGTCGCCTGCACCCCGTCGGGGAGGACGCCGGCGAAATTCGCATACAGCGACACCTCGGCCTGCTTCGGGGCGGTGTAGAGGATGACCTGATGCTCGACCGAGGCGTCGCCGGTGCTGCCTTCCTCGATGAACCGGACGTCCTGCCCCTCCACTCGCGCCTCAACGCTCCAGCCGGGGTAGGCCCCAAGCGAGAGCCGCAACGCGTGCGTGTCGGCGAGGCAGGGCAGCGCGGCCAGCGTTCCTAGCAAACAGACAAGAAGACGGAGCGAAAAGCCCGAGGGAAGGACGCCATCCCCACGCCGCCGGCGGTGACGCAGGGAACGAGGCGGTAACGAACCGAGGTGGCAGAGGGCGGCAGGGTTGACTCCAAAGCTTGAGCGCATAACGCATCTCGGGGCCGCCAGTTGGACTGGCCCCGGGACGACACTGAGCCCGCCGGGCGGCGATGCCCAAACGTTACTTGTCATTTTCTCACCGTCTTTTGCCCTGGCCGGAAAGCGACCGCTCGGGGCGCGGGCAGTGGGACGAGACGATGCGGCGACGACCGGGTCGGGGCAGAAAGATGCCTTGCGGGTTGTGCCCTGTTTCAACAGCAGGGGTGCCCCATGACGCGAAGCGCGGCGGTGGACTTTCGCCGCGCGGAGGTGTTTCCGGATCAGACCCGGGCTTGGGGACCTACTTCAGTTCCCAATCGGCCGGTTTCACGCCCTTGGTGAATTTGCCGAAGCCGAAGTATGTGGGCCGGTAGTCGCCGACCGGGGTGGCGTCGGCCTTGGCCGGGACCTCGAGTCCCGTCAACCAGTACGTCGCGTTGATGATGAGGCGGCGCAGGTCCTCGCTTTGGAAATCCACCGCCGCGCCGATGGTGCTGGTCAGCGCGCGGGTGGTCTTGCCGTTCGGCCAGGTGTGATCGCGAATCCAGACCAGCGGCATCAACGACTTGCGCCAGTTGGGCGGGGATTCCGGAGCCATGCCTTTGAGTACCAGTCCGTGCATGAGCACGGTGTCGGCAGGCTGGAGATGAACGACCCCGTAAACGTCCGTCGGCCCAAAGACATCCACCACGCCCCGGAGCACGGGATGTTTGGCTTGGGTGCCGTCAATCAGGCCGCGGGTGGCCTCGGCGTCGTGGTCGCCGTGATGGTTGATCCAGGTTTCCCCGAGCACCTGCTGACCGAAGCCGCCGGGCCAGTCCTTGCTGGCGAAGTCCCATTTGGCGAACGGGCTTTGTTTGTTGCGAGTGTAATTGAAGGCGTGGGTGGCGGTGCGGAGGGCGATGATGGGCTTGCCCGCCTGCAGGTAATTCACGAAGTGCCCCATGTCGCGGTCCGGCAATTCGCGGAACCGGAACGCCGTGATCACCAGGTCCGCCGTCTCGAGCAGGTGCAGTCCCGGGACATTGGTCTGGTTGACCGGGTCAATCGTGCCGTCCGCCGGATTGATCGAAAAAAGCACCGTGCAGTGGAAGCCGTGCCGCTGACTGAGGAGCTTGCCGAGCATGGGCAGGGACTCCTCGGACCGGTACTCCTCGTCCCCCGCGAGGAGCACCACGCGTTTGCCGTTCGCCTGACCGGCGGGCGGCGGGTAGGTCGCCCAGTCGGCCGCGGTCAGGGTCCAGGAGAGGGCGAGGGCGCCCAGGGTGGCAAGGCAGGCTTTCATGGCAGGGAGACGAATGGGGGCGGTCGGGCTTAAACGAATCGGGTGCGGCCGGGAACGGCCATTGGTGGCACGGGGAAGGCCTGGTCCCATTTCAGGTCGTCCGGCACGAGCTTCTCGGTGCTGGAGAGAATTTGCTCCCAGGTGACTTCCTGACCGGTGTAGGCGGCGGTTCGGCCCATGATGGCCATCAAGGTGCTGTTGGTCATCCAGACCCCGTCGTTTTGCGGCTCGCCCCTGCGAATGGAGCTGAACAGGTCGCGGTGTTCCTGCACGTACATCTCGGCGCCGGGGTTGCGGCCGCGGTAGCGCCAGTTGTTTTCGCCGGTGATGGTCGGCGCGTTCCACCCGCACCGGCCGATGCCGGTCGAGCCGATCACATAGTCGGAGTTGTCCGTGTAACAGTTGCTGATCTGCCGCTGCGCCATGGTGGCCCGCACGCCGTCTGGGTACTCGAAGAACACGTCAATGTGGTCAAAGATGTTGCCCTCGTGGTTGGGGATGTTGCGGCCGCCGTTGGCGACGCACTTGACCGGCAGAAGGCCATTCATGGCCCACGCGATCTTGTCCACGCTGTGGCAGGCCTGCTCGACCAGGCCGTCGCCGCAAACCCAGACAAAGTTGTACCAGTTGCGCAACTGCCACTCGACATCGCCCATGCCCGCGGGCCGGGTGTTGGCGGGGGGCATCGGCTTGACCGGGCCGGTCAGGTAGGTCGCGTGATAGTGGCGGACGGCGCCCAGCATGCCGTCGTGGACGCGGGAGTAAAATTCCCGGCAGGCCTGGTCGGCACGCCAGCAAAAGCCGGCAACGAGGGCGAGCCGTTTCTCCTTCGCTCGGGCCGCGCTCTCGAACACGGACCGGACACCCGGCACGTCGGTGGCCATGGGCTTTTCGCAAAACACGTGCTTGCCGGCGTCCACCGCGGCTTTCAGATGCAGGGGCCGGAAGCCGGGCGGCGTGCAGAGGAGGACGACGTCCACGCCCGCCGCGATGACCCTCTGGTAGGCGTCGAGGCCGGCGAAGGTCGTTTCGGGCGTCACCGTCACGCGCTCGGCCATGGCCGGCTCGCGTTTCATGGCCGCCACGGCGCTCTTGGCGACGGATTCAAAGACATCGCCGACCGCCACCAGCACGCAGTTCGGATCGGCCGTCAAGGCGTCCCGGGCCGCGCCGCTGCCGCGCCCGCCGCAGCCCACCAGGCCCACCCGCAGGGTGTCCGAGTTCTGGGCGAACAGGCGTGGTGGCGTGATGATGCCGAAGGCCAGCGCGCCGCCGGCGAGGGTCGAGGTCTTGATGAAGTCGCGGCGCGAGGCGCGCGGCGATGAGGAAGGAGTGCGGTTCATGATAGGTTTTGAGGGATCAAGGTCTGGGGCAATCGAATGGGGATGCGGCGGCCGCCGGTAACGGTACCGGTCAGGCGAAATCGTACACGCGAACCTGGCGGCAACAGGGTTTGAAGACCTTCTCGACAAACTCCAGATGCAGCGGATGCGTTTGGTAGGCGTCCTGCGCGGACTTGTCGGTGAAGACGATGTTCAAAGCCACCTGGTAGCTCTGGTCCACCACGTTGCGATGGCTCGGGACCATCTTGCCGACATGGAAATGGACGATGCCCGGGACGCCCTTCAAATACCGCTCCGCGCCGGCCACGACCTCGTCCGCGGCGTGAGGCTGCTGGGGATCGGTCCAGAAGATGACGACGTGCGAGAACATGGGAGGTAGCTAACGGGAAGCCTGCCACCGGTGCAATCCTTTTGGCGCGGCCGGGGTGTCAGGGCCGGGCTCGGGCAGCCCGCTCCATCTCCGCGACGAACTCGTCGGTGGTCCATTCGTTGCCGACGAAGATGCGTTGCACCTTCCCGGCCGCGTCAATCACCACCGTGCGGACGTTGTGGCTCCAGCCTTCGCCATCGCGGGCGAAGAAGGTCCCGAACTGCTCCGTGATGGCGTCAATGTCAATCATGGCGCCGGTCAGGAAGTTCCATCGCTGCGGGTCGTAGCCGTAGCGCTGGCCGTAGGCGCGGAGCACGGAAGGCGTGTCGTACGCAGGATCGAACGAGAGAGAGAGCAGGTGCCAGTTGTCCGGCGCGTCGGGCAGGGCTTTCAAGCGGGCGCAAGCGTCGGCGAACTGCTGGCTTTGCCGTGGGCAGAAGGTCGGGTAGGGGCAGCGGGTGTAGATGAACGTCAGCCCCAGGGCCTGGCCGCGGAAGTCGGCGAGGTTCACCGGCCGGCGCAGTTCGTTCGTGAACTGGTAATTGGGCAGGGGGTCGCCGACCTTGAGTTCCTCGACGAGGCGAGTGATCCGGACGCCCTCGATGCGGGGCTTGGCGTCTTCCGGCTGACCGCGTTCAAGAACCTGGATTTGATCAATCCAGCCATCGTCCGGCGTGACGGTCATGCGGAAGGCCACGGTGTCGCCCTCCTGCAGGCCGGCCAGCTCGGCCGGGTCCTTTACCGTGAAAGGCATGGTCATGGCCGCCATGTAGCCGGGGATGGCTTCGTGCCGGATGCGCACGGAGTCGCCTCCCGGTAGCTCGCGAATGACGCCCTTGACCTGAAACACGCGGACGCCCTCGGCGTCGGCGGCAGCGCCCGGGGAGCGGGAGTGACATCCGGCCACGAGCGCCCCGAGACAGGCGGCTGCAAGAAATCCTCGCATCATGCGGCATCAGACGCCGCGGCGCCGCCCGGTCATCAATCGGCCCGCACTTCCCCGGCTGGCAGCGGATCGGCCTGGGGCAAGGTGAAGAAGAACGTGGTGCCGCGATCGGGCGAACTTTCCACCCGCACTTCACCGCCGTGGGATTGAACGATGTGCTTGACGATCGCCAGCCCCAACCCGGTGCCGCCCTGTTCGCGGGCGCGGGCCTTGTCCACCCGGTAAAACCGCTCGAACACCCGGGCGATGGCTTCGGGGGGAATGCCCGGACCCTCGTTGTGGACCCAGAGCTCGAGCCGGGCGGCATCCGCCAGCGAACGCGCGCCGAGGACGACCTCGGTGCCGCGCTGCCCGTACTTGATGGCGTTGTCCACCAAATTCACCAGCACCTGCTGCAGGCGGTCGGCGTCGGCGCGGACGTGAAGCCCCTCCGGAACCTCGTTGGCGAGGCGCATCTGGCGTTCCGCGGCGCGGACCGCGAAGTCCTCGGCCACCCGCGCGGCCTGCGCGCGGGCGTCCACCCGCTGCAAATTGAGTGCGATGCCGCCGGACTCGAGTTGGGAGAGGGTCAACAGGTCTTCAATCAGGTACGTGAGCCGATCCGCGTGCCGGGCGATCGTTTGGAGGAAGCGCAGTTGCACGGCCGGGTCGTTGCGCGCCCCGTCAATCAGCGTCTCCACATAGCCCTTGATCACTGAGAGCGGCGTGCGAAGCTCGTGACTAACGTTGGCGACGAATTCCTTCCGGGCGTTTTCGAGCCGCTTCTGGGCTGTGAGGTCGTGAAACACCACGATCACGCCCTGCGCGCCGCCGCCGCCGTTCTGAATGGTGGCAGCGTTGAGCTGGAGGCACCGGCGATCCAGCCCGGGCAATTCCAGTTCGTAACCCCGGACGGGGCCCTGGTCCCGGGCGCGCTGGACAATGTCCTGCACCTCGCCCAGCCGCACCGCCTCGAGAATGGTCCGTCCGCGGATGTCCGCAGTGATGCCGAACAGCCGGCGAAACGAGTCATTGGCGAAGAGCACCCGGCTGCGACCGTCCAGAAGCAGCACCCCTTCGCCCATGCTGTTGAGCAGGGCCTGCAAGCGGGTCTCCTCGTCGGCTTGATTCTTCGCCGCGGCCTCCCGCAGCGCGGTCAATTCCCCGCGCGCCTCGGCCAGGCGACGGCGGGCCTCTTCGAGGTGTCGCGCCTGGCGCCAACAGGTCCAGGCCAGCACGAGGGCGACAGCGACAGGCAGCAGGGCAAGGGCGGTCCACATGGCAGGGGTTCCGCCGGCGGATCAATCCTCCCCGAGGCGGTAGCCCACGCCGCGCACTGTTTCCAGCAGTCGGGCCGCGCGGCCCAGTTTCTCGCGCAGGCGCCGCATGTGCGTGTCCACGGTCCGGGTGTCAATCAGGCTGTCATACTCCCACACGTCGCGGAGCAGTTGTTCGCGGGACTGCACGCGGCCGCGGCGCTGGGCCAGGACGGTCAGCAATTTGAACTCCGTGGCCGTCAGATCCACCGCTCGCCCGCCGACCGCCGCGTGATGCCGCGGCACGTCAATCACGAGCTCGCCAATCTGGAGATACTCCGCCTTGTCCGTCGCCGCCTGGCGTCGGCGCAGCAGGTTCTTGACCCGCAGGACAAGCTCGCGGGGGCTGAACGGCTTGGTGATGTAATCGTCGGCGCCGAGTTCCAGGCCGAGGACCCGGTCAAATTCCGCCGCTTTGGCCGTAAGCATGATGATGGGAATGCCCGAAGTGGCCGGGCTGCGCCGGAGGATCTTGCAAACCTCCAGTCCGTCCACCTCTGGCAGCATCAGATCCAGCAGGATCAGGTCGGGCGCGTGCGTGCGGGTCCGATCCAGCGCTGTGGCGCCGTCGGCGGCCGTCACCACGTCGAAGCCGGCCGCCTTGAGGTTGAACTCGACCAACTCGGCGGCATCCGGTTCATCCTCCACCACCAGGATTTTCGGTTTCATCCGGAAGGCGCTTACCATGCCGGCATCGTGAGTGGGTGACGGCCAGGTTACAAGCCGGTTACATCAGGCTACCGCCCGGGGCAGCGCGCCGCGCGAAACTTCACGGGTCGGCCGGCGGGCTCGGGTGACCGAGCGGGGCAGCGGCCGGCTGGTCAACAACCCGATGCCCCGCCCCTTTTCGCCGACCGCGCAGTAGAAGAGGTAGAAGACGTCCCCGGCCGGTTCGTACACGAGCGAAATCTTGTGCGCGTATTGTTTGTCCAGTCCGCCCGGATGCCCGCCCGCGCGGTAAAGCGGCTCGGGATGGGCCGTCCAATGTGCGAGGTCGCGCGAGAAGGCGATCATGATGTGCGCGCCGCCCCGCCCGACGCCGAAGTAAAACATCGTCCAGTGGTCGCCATCGCGAAAGACCTTTGGGTCGGAGGCGAATTGCTCGTCAAACCCGCCCGCGCGAACCGGGACCGCGGGATTCGCCGGGTGGCGCATCCAGTTCAACAAATCGAGCGAGAAAGCCAGCCCGATCTGCTCGGTGCCGCCACGGGCGGCGTTGTAGAAGTTGAAGAACCGACCGCGATGCTCGAGCAGCCACGGTTGGTAGATGCAGTCCGTTTCCCAATCGCCGCAGTCCGGATCGAACACGGACAGAATGGGCGCATCCTTGGCGCGACGCCAGGTCTGGCCGTCGTCACTGACGGCCACGCCCTCGTAACCGGGACGCAACTCATACCCGCCCTGGCGCGGGTAGCTGCCGTACAGGGTCCAAAAGTGCCCGTTGCGCCGCCGGAGCACGCGGGGCGCTTTGAGGTCGTAGGATTCGTACAGGTAGGCCCCGATCACCCGGCCGCCGTGGTCGAACTCGCCTGCCGGCCCGAACCCCATTGCCAGCCGGTGGTCGGCCCAGTCCACCAGGTTGGTGCTGGTGGCCACGAAGGAATGGTACCCCTCGCCGTTGAACGCGATGTAGCTCAGCAACCATTCGTTCGTCCGGCCCGGCAGTTGGTACACGCACGGCACATCCGTGCCGCGAAACTCCTCGTATCCGGGTACCCTTGGTTCCGCCGCGACCACGTGGTCCGGCCAATAGTGCCAGCCGCGAAACGGCGCCGACCAGGCATCGAGTGTGGGGCGGTCAATTCCCTCGGCGGCGGCGCAGCGCGCCATCCCGACCGCCACCAGGAGGCCGAAAGTCCGGGCGAGACCAGGTGTGTTGGTCGAAGGCATCGCGAGAATTGGACCCGGGGTGCTCACGCGCTTGCATACGGCTCAGGGGCCGGCGGCGGAAACCAGGCGCCGTGTCGCGCCCCGGCCGCGATACGCGGCGAGGAAATAGACCAGCACCCCCGCCACTGCCGCGGCGAGACCGGCCCAGAACACGCGCCAGTTGGTGCCCTCACCCGTGGTGTTGAACGCGAACCACCAGCCGTTGCCGAGGTAGCCGGCCAGGTTGCCGAGGCCGCTAGTCAACAGGGTCATCAGGGCTTGCGCCCGGGCCCGCCAGCCGGGTTCAACCCGCGAGTCGAGGTAGATTTGGGCGGTGATGACAACCAGCGTGAACGAGAAACCGTGAAGCGTCACCCCGGCGAGGATCCAGCCGCGCGCATCGAGGGTACAGAGCGCGTACCGCAGGACGCCGAACCCCAGCCCCGCGGCGAAGATCCACTTCAACCGCCAGTTGGTGAACAGCCGCGCCAGGAGGAACATCGTCAGAACCTCGGTAATCTGGCCAAGCGTCATCCAGGCCGTCGTGCGATCGAGCCCCAGGGCCCTCAAGTGCGGCGGAGTGTACGGATAAAAGGCCGCGATGGGCGCGGCAAACAACGTCACCATGATGAACACCACCCGGTGATCGCGGTGCTCGAGCAGCCTCAGCGCATCCAGCCCCAGCCGCTCGCGCAACGTCAGGCGGCCGCCGCCCGGAGGCGGTTCGACCACGGGCAGCACCCGCGTGTAACCCGCGACCACCAGCCACATGACCGCGCCGCTGTAGCCGGCGACCGCCGAAGTGTCCGCGTGGAGAGCGCTGACCGTCCAGCAGCCGGCCATCCAGCCCAACGTGGCCATGGCGCGGATGGGACCGAACTCGCGCCGTGAGTCCCGGAGCCGCGCCAGCACGATGGTGGAACTGATGCTCCACGTCGGCGAGGAGCACAGCGCGTGCAGTTGGATCAACCCCAGCACCAGCCACGCATTCCAGCGGAAGTGGATGCCGGTGGCCGCCAGCGCCATCGCCACCGCCGTCGCCACCGCCAGCCAACGCAGCACCCGGACGGGCGAGGCATGGCGGTCCGCCACCGCCCCGAAGATCAACGGGGAGACAAACGCCGCCAGCGCCGACGTGGCGAAGGCGTAAGGTTTGATTGCTGACAGCCCGTGCGCATCAAGGACCGTGCTCAATGGCACAAACCACATCGCCAGCGCCGCTCCGTGGAGGAAGAACAGCGCGACGAGTTCGAGAAATGGGGTCCAGCGCACCACCCGTTGCACGTCCCGAGCACACACTGCCGGGCGGAAAACTCAAGCTCGCCGGGGGCCGCCTGCCGGCGAGGCGGCAGACGGCCGGAGACTGTCGGGGAGTGTCAAAAGTGAGGCCGCGACGCGTTACGGTCTTTGGGTGGAACGGCCAACCTGGCCGTTCTGGGCGGCAACTTGCCGTCCAGCCGTGCGCACGCCAGCCGCAGACCCTCCAGTGGCAGCCCCGTGCGTTCGACTGTCCGGTCGGGCGCCCGCCGCCGCCCACCCCGGTCCACCCGGCCGGGCCTTGAAGCCGCCCTGGCCGTCGTTCAAAAACACGGCCAGCGGCCCGCCCTTGCCGCTGCCGATGACCAGGTCCTCCCAGCCATCCCCGTCGAGGTCGCCCCAAG
>CAYNCT010000118.1:0-3399 GCA_964396005.1 uncultured Verrucomicrobiota bacterium
GCGGCCCCGCCCGCGGTACCAACCTCAACCCACCCCGAATCTCATGGACCTCGCCGAACCGCTCAAATACGCCGTCGAATAGGGCGCGTCAGACCTGCACCTCACCGGTGGCCGGCCCCCGATGGTGCGCATCTCCGGCCGGCTGCTCCCCAGCGGCTACGAAACCGAACTCACTCCGGACGAGACCAAAGCGCTCGTGTACAGCATCCTCACCGACGATCAAAAAGCTCGTTTCGAAGAGGAGCACGAGCTCGACTTCTCAATCGGCATCCCGGGCGTCTCCCGATTTCGGGTGAACGTCTTCCTGCAGCGCGGCAGCGTGGCGGGCGTCTTCCGCTCAATTGGCGAGAACATCCCCACGGTGGAGCTGCTCGGGTTGTCCGAGACCATCTGCCAACTGGCCCTGCTGCCTCGCGGCCTGGTGGTCGTCACCGGGCCCACCGGTTCCGGCAAGTCCACCACGCTCGCGGCAATGCTGAACCTCATCAACCAGCAGAAGGAGGCCCACATCATCACCATCGAGGACCCCATCGAATTCGTGCATCCCCACATCCGCTGCACGATCAATCAGCGCGAACTGGGCCACGACACCCACTCCTTCCCGCGCGCCCTCAAAAGCGTCCTGCGCGAGGATCCGAACGTCATCCTTGTCGGCGAAATGCGCGACCTCGAGACCATCGCCGCCGCGCTGACGCTCGCCGAAACCGGCCACCTCGTGCTGTCCACCCTGCATACCCAGGACGCCGCCCAGACGGTGGACCGCATTATTGACGTCTTTCCACCCTACCAGCAGGAGCAGATTCGCGTGATGCTCGCCTCAAGCCTCAAAGGTGTGGTGTCCCAGATTCTGCTGCCGCGCGCGGACGGTGAAGGGCGGGTGGCGGCCCGCGAAGTCATGGTCGTCACCCCGGCCATCGCCGCCATTATCCGCGAGGGCAAGACGCATCAGATCTATTCCGCCATCCAGACCGGCACGCGGGACGGTATGTGTACGATGGAGAAGTCCCTGGCCGAACTCCATGCCGCCGGACTGATCCTGGACGAAGACGCACTCAGCAAAGCCAACCATCCCCAGGAACTGCGCGCGCTGCTCGGCTCCGGGCCGAACGCACAGCTCGGGAGCCGGTAATTCCAGGAGGCCGCATGAACACCGACCTGCTCAAGCGCATCGCCCTCTTGCGTGTGATGGACGAGCCCGCGCTCCAGCGCCTGGCGGCCGTCCTGGAACGCCGGGTCTGCGCCGACGGCCAACTGACTTTCCGGGAAAACGATCCGGCGGACGGCATGTACTTCATTGCCTCGGGCGCGGTGCGGATCGAGAAACGGACCGGCGCCGGCTCGGAAGCCGTCAAGGTCCTGAGCATTCTCGAGCCGGGCGACTATTTCGGCGAGATGGCGCTGTTCGATCAACAGCCGCGCTCGGCCTCGGCGGTGGCGATGGGCACCACGGAACTCCTCTGGCTGTCCACGGCGTCCTTCGGCGAACTGCACGGCAGTGCCGGACACGCGGGCTTGAGCGTGCTCTTCGCCATGATCCGCACCGCCGGTGACCGCATCCGCCGGCTCAATGCACAGGTCGTCGTGTACGACGAGATCGGCAAGGCCATCGGCGAATCGAAGACGCTCGACCAACTGCTGGACGTGGTTTTGCGGCAGTTACTCCAGGCCACGCTCGCCGACTGGGGCCTGGTGGTCTTGCGCTCCCAGTTCTCCGACCGGCTCGAGGTCCGCGGCACCGTCAATCTCACGCTTACCCCAACCCAGCAGGATGACGTCGCGGCCGGCAAGAGTTTCCTGGCGGCGGCCCTGGGCGAAGTCCACGGCCGGGTGGTAAGCGACTTGAACGCGGTTGAGCCTTACAAGTCGTGCGGCCGGCTGGGCTTCGAGACCTCCCCGCTTTTGCTGATGCCGGTGAACGTCGGCAACGAATGTCTCGGCTTGATCGTCTTGGGCGGGCACCAAACCGACCAGTTCGACCTCAACGACCTCAACCTGGCCCGCGGCGTGGCCCGCCAGACGGCGCAGGCCATTCTCAACGCGCGTCACCGCGAAGAGGAACAAGCGCGTACCCGGCACGCCCGGCAGTTCGTCCGGTTCTAACCGCTCTGCCGCCGCCAGCGCCGCGAATTCGTCCGACACGGGAGTCAGTCCCAAGCCGGCGCGATGCTGTTGGTTTTGGGTGGAACGGCCAACTTGGCCGTTCTGGGCGGCAACTTGCCGCCCAGCCGTGCGCCCGGAAGCCGCACCCCCTTCAATGGCAGCCTCGTGCGTCTTGACTGTCGGGAGAGTCGCCCGACGGGCCGCGACGGTGGCCGGTTCCGCCCTTCATTCAGCCCGAAAACCGAAGTCGGACTCACAGAGGGCAACGAAGCGAACGAAGGGAGAAGGGCTTCCACCGGGATAGGACGGTCAGGAACAGTGCCCAGAGGAGGATGCCGTTCCATCTGCTCCTTCGTTCCCTTCGTTGTCTTCGGTAAAACGAACTTCGGAGCGCGGGGTCAACTGAATCGTTCCGGCTAAATGGCCCTTGGTTGCGCCGCTGGGACTCCCGGCATGGTCTATTGCCTTGGCGGATGCGGTATGGGATGTTCTTGAAGCGGCGGCGGGGGGGGGCGAGCCGGAGATAAAGCCGGGGCCGGCGTTTGACTGCCCGCCTATCCATCGCTGTCGTCGCAGGCTGGTCGCGCCTCGGTCACCGGGACGCAGCCCGGCCCCACCGCCCCCCGCGACGCAGCGCGGCCCTACCGAGGTTTGCACCCGGCCGGGACGCAGCCCATCTCCACCCTGCTTCGGGACGCAGCGCGGTCCTACCGGGGGCAAAGCATCGGGTGATGATCTGACTGAAGTCCGCGCCCCGGTTGGTAGCGCCGCTGTGCCGCCCCCGAAACCAGCCGCGACGCAGCGCGGCCCTACCGAGATTTGCACCCGGCCGGGACACAGCCCATCGCCACCTCGCTTCGGGACGCAGCGCGGTGCTACCGGAGGCAAAGCATCGGATGATGAGCGGACTGAAGTCCGAGCCCCGGTCGGTAGGGCGCCGCTGTGCCGGCGCCGAAACCAGCCGGAACGCAGCCCCGAGCCCAGTCGTCCGCGGTGTAGCTCAGGGCCGTCAGCGTCAGGTCGCCGCCGCCCGCGGGCGTCAACTGCTGCGGGCAGTTGCGATAGCCGTTGTTGCCGTTGGCCACGCCGCCAAAGTACTGCCATAGACTCGCCGTGTCGAAGAGGTTGTCCCGCCAGTCCCAGGCGTTGCCGCTGGCGGCGTTCAGGTTGCCGGTGGTAACGCCCCGGAACAGGTTGTTCCGGGCATACGTGGTCAAGGTGGTGTCCGCGCCGGTCACCGCGATCCATCTCTTGGCACATCGCGCCCTCCAATCCAAAGGGCAGCCCCTGCAGGGCATG
>CAYNCT010000118.1:3499-10950 GCA_964396005.1 uncultured Verrucomicrobiota bacterium
GGAGGTCGTTGCAAACGCCATCGGCGTGTGTCAATAGTGAGGTCTGACCCCTTCATGGCACATCGCGCCCTCCAATCCAAAGGGCAGCCCCTGCAGGGCATGGGAGGTCGTTGCAAACGCCATCGGCGTGTGTCAATAGTGAGGTCTGACCCCTTCACGTGCAGGACGACCGAGCGCAAGGGCTTGGGCCAGGTGGGCGCGACGCTCTGAAGGTGAACGATCGCCGAGGCGCTCCGGGTGTAACGGCCGGTGAAGGGCGGCGTAAAAGTGGGCGGATTCAGGAGGAGCTCGAAGGCCGTGCAGCGTTCCCACGGCACGTTGATCTCCGCCGAGGGGGGCCGGTCAATCTCCACCGGCGGGTCGTACTGCTTGGCCGAGTTGCCATAGGTGGTCTTCCAATAGCGCCGGGTCCCGCTGCCGGTGCCGGGCCACGCGTAGTCATCGCCCTCGGTGCGGATCGTCTCCGGCGGGGGCGGCGGGGTGAGGGGAAGGCACTCGGAGCGGTTGCCGCTCCGGAAGAGCGTACCGGCCGCGTGGTGCTGCCAGGTCATCGTCATCGTCGCGTCCGGGAGGACCGTCGGCCGGGGGCTGGTGTTGAAGTCGCGCGTGACATTCAGCGTGTAGCGGTGGAGGTAGAGATCTAGGTCCGGCGCCACTTCCGCGCCGTCCGGCCAGCCATCGCCGTCGGTGTCCGGATGCAAGGGATTCATGCCGTAGAGCGGCTCCCGCGAATCCAGCAGGCCGTCGTGGTCGGGGTCGGGGTTCGAGGGATCGGTGCCACCGATCAGTTCGGCCCCATCCGGTATGCCGTCGTCATCGGTGTCCGGATCCTGCCCGTTGCTTTCGCCGGTATCGGGCAAGCCATCCCCGTCTCGGTCTTCAAAGAAATCTCCCAGCCCATCTCCGTCGGTGTCACACGGGCCCTCGTCACAAAACGCCACATAATGAAACCCGATGTCCACCTGGGTGCTCGCTTCCTTGGCTTGGCTGGTCTGCGTCGTGTGGTGCCACAATCCCGCCGCGCTGGCCGTCCGACTACCGGCGTTGACGAGACTTGGCGTCGTGCTCGCGTACCAGCCCCGGCCCCCCGCGTCGGCGGCGTAGTTCAGGAGCGTCACCGTCACGGTGCCGCCGCCCGCGGGCGTCAACTGCCGCGGGCAGTTGCGATAAGCGTCGTTGCCGTTGGCCCCGCCCTCAAAGTACTGCCACAGGCTCGCGGTGTCGAAGAGGTTGTCGCCCGCTGGTTCGACACAGCGCGGGGACCCCGGGCCGCGTCGGCACGGGGCCGGCCAGGCCGTGTCGCCCCGGATGAAGTGAGCTCGCTTCATGGCCGCTTACTTGCATTAACGCGCCAGCCGGAACTTTCTTGGGGGCAACATTTCGGGTCGGCCCGCGCCGCCCGCCTGCAGTGTCGCGCTCCGTGCGCCGCGGACGCCCCTCCCGCCCGGGGCTCGGCGGCAAGGATTGTCCCGGACCCACGGGCGATCGCGAGCGCCGGAGCGGACTCGGTGACCACGCCCGCGGCCACGCGATCCGCGGCGCTCAGAACGCCGACACTACAGGAGAGAGAGAGAGAACCCGAAGAGGCTGGATTCGCTGTTTCATAACGACGCCAAGGTGCCATGCCCGACCGGCCTACACCGATTTTGGCGAAGACGCACCCTTTTTGGTCCTTGGCGCCGGACCTTGGTAGAGCGTCGCTGTACCGACGCCGAGACCGGCCGCGACACAGCCCGGCCCTACCTCGCTTCGGAACGCGGTGGGGCGCTACCAAATCCCGCGCCGCAGCGCGGCCGGACCCGAACCAAGGCATCAAGCATTGGGCGGAGTGAGTCAAGAGTTTCGAGTTTGGGCCTTGGTCGTAACGATCCAATTGAAGGCAAAGTGAAACGGGCCACTGGCCGGTTCTGTTGGGCGGCCCGTCCAACCGTCGAACGCTCGAGGCTGTCACCGCACCGGGTGCGGCTTCCGGGCGCTGGGCTGGGCGGCAAGTTGCCGCCCAGAACGCCCAGGTTGGCCGTGCCACCCAAAAGCTACCGCATCGTTTCGGCGGAGCCAATGCGCCATACTGGCACTGCTTGCCAACAACTCCCAGAGAGTCACAAAGACCCGCAAGTCCTTTCGGACCACCACCCAACACCAACCTACCCGCGAGAGCTCCGGCAGACCGCGGAGTCTTACCCCATCGCTTTCCGGTGATTGAGGGTGCATTCCGGCAGATTTACTGCTATTGGCCTCCTTTGTGACAGGAATGCAACAAGACACGCGGTGGGCCTGGCTCGGGGTGGCCGCGTTGATGTGGGGAGCGCTCGGAATGGCGCGCGCGGCCGTCTTGGTGGCCGAAGATGACTCCTGGCGTTATTTGAAAGGCCTGTCCGAGGCTTCGTCCCCGGCCGTCGCGGCCTGGCGGTTGCCTGATTTCGACGACTCCGCCTGGGCGATCGGTCGCGGGCCGTTTTTCTATGAGCTGGGAGCCGGGTTCATCGGCAACACGGAACTCGCGGACATGCCCGGCCGCTACACTTGTGTCTTTCTCCGGCGGTCGTTCCATGTCGCCAACCCGTCCGGGATCGCGAGCCTGACGCTGGATGTGCGCAGCGACGATGGCTGCGTGGTGTGGCTGAACGGCCAGGAGATCGCGCGGGTCAACATGCCGGCAGGCGAACCGGCCTACAACGGCACCTCGCTGCCCGCCGCCGGAGATCCCAACACGGCTTCGCTCGACGTGCCCAACGCTGGCTCGCTGCTGCGGGCGGCCAAGAATGTGCTGGCCATTCAGGCGTTCAACGCGTCGCTGTCCGGCAGCTCCGACTTCCTGATTGCGGCCAGCCTGACCAGTCCCGTGGACCTTTCGCCGCCCCAGGTCGTGGCAACCTTCCCCCCGGAAGGCGCGGTGCTGCGCGAGCTGACCTATCTCGAGGTGGTGTTCGACGAGGCCGTGGCGGGTGTGGATGCAGCCGACCTGCTCATCAACGGTCGCGCTGCTGCGGCGCTCGAAATCCTCTCGCCGCGCAATTTTGGTTTCCGCTTCCCGGAGCCCGCGACCGGCAAGGTTCAAGTCGCGTGGGCGACGACCCATGGGATCACCGATCAAGCGGCGAATCCGAACGCTTTCGCCGGCGGCAGCTGGACTTACACCCTCGACAAGTCACCGCGCCCGGCGAAGGTGGTCATTTCCGAATTCCTCGCCGACAACAAGAACGGCATCCGCGACGACTTTGCAGAGCGATCGGACTGGATCGAACTGCTCAATCTCGAAAGCACCCCAGTGGACCTGACAGGATGGTTCCTCACGGACAACGCGGGCCTTCCCACAAAATGGAGGTTCCCGGCCGTGACCATCCCCGCTGGAGGTTACCTGCTGGTCTGGGCTTCGGAGCGCAACCAGGTCAACGCTTCGCGCCCGCTGCACACGAACTTCAAACTCAGTGCCGACGGCGAATACCTGGCGCTGTTGGATCCCCAAACCAACGTGGTCTCGGCCTTTACACCCCAGTTCCCGGCGCAACTCCCCGATGTTGCTTACGGGCGGGTGGTCGGCAATCCCGAGATCACCGGGTATTTCCCGACCCCGACCCCGGGCACGCGCAACGGAGATTCCGGGCCCGGCTTCGCGCCGGCGCCGGTGTTCTCGGTGGCCGGTGGTTTCTTCACCAACAGCCCGGTCATGCTGACGCTCAGCGCCTCGTCCGGTGTGGTGCGGTACACCACCAACGGCACGGTGCCCACGGAAGCATCGCCGGCGGCCACCGGACCGATCGAAATTGCCTTCAACACGGTGGTTCATGCGCGGGTCTTTCAGCCCGGCCTGCTGCCCGGTCCGGTCGTGGTACAGACCTACCTGGTGGCGGGCACGGGTACTCGCACCTTCGCGTCGAACCTGCCGGTCCTGGTCATTCACACTTCCGGTCGGGCTATCCCGCAGGATTCGCGGATTCCGGTTCACCTCACGGTCTTCGATACCTTCCGGGGACGGATGAGCTTTGACCTGCCCCCCGCTCTGACGAGCAAGGCGCAGATGGAGATTCGAGGACAGTCCTCGGTGGGGTTTCCGAAGAAATCGTACAACCTGGAGTTGAACGATCCGTACGGGAATGACGAGGAACAGCCGCTGCTGGATCTACCGACGGAATCCGACTGGGTGCTTTACGCTCCGTACACGGACAAGCCGCTCATCCACAACTTCCTGGCGTACGAACTCCACCGGGAAATGGGCCATTGGGCGCCACGTTGCCGGTTCGTAGAGCTGTTTATAGACTCCAGCGGTCGGCTGGACTACAGCCCCGACTACCAGGGGGTGTTCATCCTCATGGAGAAAATCAAGGTGGACCGGAACCGCGTGGTCATTGCGCGCCTGTCCCCTTACGCCACGGCCGAGCCGGAGATTTCGGGCGGCTACATGATCAAGAAGGACAAGGACAGCCCGGGCGATCGCGGCTTCAGCACCGGCGGTTCGCCCGCCCTGGGCTTCAGCGGGCAATACCTCAAGTACCACGAGCCCAAACCGCGCGAGATCACGCCGGCGCAGGAGACGTGGCTTCGCAATTATCTCAACCGCTTCGAGAGCGCGCTCTACGCCGGCAACTGGCTGTCCCGCACCGGCACCAACCATTACAGCGCGTTCATTGACGTGGACTCGTTCGTGGACAACCACTGGATCGTCGAGTTCGCCAAACAGATTGACGGCTATCGGCTCAGCAATTACCTGCACAAGGACCGCGAAGGCGGGCTGAAGATGGACCCCATCTGGGACTGGAATCTCAGCTTCGGCAACGCCGACTATCTCGACGGCGCGCTGACGTCCGGGTGGTATCACGCCCTGATAGATGAGAACGCGCACATCTGGCTGCGGCGCCTGATCAACGGCACGCCGTGGGCTGGCGGCACTGCCGGCGACCCGGATTTCAATCAGCGCATTGCCGATCGTTGGAGCGAACTCCGCACCAACGTGTTCGCCGCCGACCGCGTGTTGGCCCGAATTGACGAGCTGGCGGCCTACCTGAACGAAGCCCAGGTCCGCGAATTCAAGCGCTGGCCGCGGCTCGGGCAGTACGTCTGGCCCAATCCGCCGATTTACTCCACCCCCACCACCTTCGCCGGCGTGATCGCGGCCATGAAGACGTGGATTCGGGGCCGCTACAACTGGATTGACAGCCAATACCTGATCCCGCCGACCTTCAGCCGGGTGGGCGGCGGAGTCTCGCCCGGCTTTTCGCTCTCACTCGCGGCCCCCGGCGGAAACATCTTCTACACCACCGACGGCTCAGACCCGCGTGCGCCGGGTGGCGGCCTTTCTCCACAGGCGCGGGCGTACTCCAGTGGAGTCACTCTCAGCGAGACCAGCCGCGTGGTCGCGCGCGTCCGTGCCGGCACGCGCTGGAGCGGTCCAGGCGCGGCAACCTTCGTGGTGGACCGGCCGCGGCTGGAAATCACCGAGTTGATGTTTCAACCTGCAGCACGGGGCGCAGGCGACGCCTACGACCGCGGCGAATACGAGTTCATCGAGTTGCGCAACACCGGCCAAACTCCGCTGGACCTGCGGGGCTTTGCGTTCACTGACGGGGTCCGATTCTCGTTCGCCACCGGCGCTGTCGCGACGCTGGGGGCCGGGGCCCGGGTGCTCATCGTCAAGAACGCAGCGGCGTTTCGGGAGCGATATGGCGACGTGAGGAACGTGGCCGGCGCCTTTTCCGGCGCGTTGGACAACGAGGGCGAACGGCTCACCCTGACCGGGCCGCAGCAGGAAACCGTCTTCAGTTTCCGCTACGAACCGGCCTGGCAGCCGGCCACCGCGGGCTGGGGCTTCGCCCTGGTCCCGGCCCGCGAAGACCACGGCAATCGCGAGCTCGACCAGCCCGCGTCGTGGCGAGTCGGCGCCGCGCTCCACGGGACACCCGGCGGCCCGGAACCCGAATCGTCCGCGGTGCCGCCGGTGGTCGTGAACGAAGTGCTCAGTCACGCGGAACCGCCGCACGCGCGCGCCATCGAGCTGCACAACCCGGGTGATGCGCCCGCGGATATCAGCGGCTGGTTCCTGACCGACGATCCGTACGAGCCCAAGTATCGCATCCCGAACGGCACGATTCTGCCCCCCGGAGGCTACCGCGTCTTCACCGAGACGGATTTCAACCCATCGCCGGGCACGCCGCCGAGCTTCAACCTCGATCCCACTGGCGATGACGTCTTCGTCGTCGCGGCGGACGCGACCGGCAAGCTGATCGGCTACGTTCATGGCTTTAGCTTCGGCCCGGTCAGGCCGGGCGTCTCCGTGGGGCGCCATCTCACCAGCACGGGCGAGGAACACTTCGTGGCGCAGGCCGCGCGAACCCTGGGTGGTCCCAATTCCGGCCCGGCAGTTGGACCGGTGGTGATCAGCGAGATCATGTATCACCCGCCGGACGTTCCCGCGAACGGCGCGCTCTGGGACAACACAGAAGACGAGTACGTCGAACTGCGCAATCTCACCTCGACCAACGTCCCGCTGTTTGACCCGGCAGCGCCCACCAACACCTGGCGGCTGCGGGACTCCGTGCGGTTCAGCTTCCCGACCAACCAGCACCTTGCCCCCGGCGAGCGCCTGCTGGTGGTCAGCTTCGACCCGGGCGCGCGGCCGGATCTGACGGCGGCCTTCCGGGCGAAGTACGGATTGAGCGATACTGTCCGGCTCCTCGGTCCGTTCACGGGCAAGCTGGCCAACGACCGCGACAGCGTGGAACTGGTGGCGCGGCCGACCATCCGCACGAGCGGCAGCAATGCCGTCACGGTCAGCGTCCTGCTCGACCAGGTGGCTTACCGCGACCAGCCGCCGTGGCCCATCGGGGCCGACGGTGTCGGTTTCTCGCTCCAGCGGATGTCCGAAGCCGCCTACGGCAACGATCCCGCGAATTGGATCGCGGCGGCACCGACCCCGGGAGCGGCCGTGGTTCCCGCGGCGGCACCGGTCATCACGCAGGCGCCGGCAGACGTGGATGTCCGCCCGGGCCAAACCGCCGCGTTCACGGTAGTGGCCGCAGGGGACGATCCGTTGCAGTACCAGTGGCGCCGCGATGGCAAACTGCTCCCGGGTGCCTCGAACGCGACGCTGACCATCCCCGCCGCGCACGTCACCAACGCGGGTCTGTACGAGGTGATTGTGTTTAATGCCTCGCGCGCTGTCTCCAGCCCGCCGGCCCGTCTCCGCGTGGGGAACCCGCCGGAGATCATCCGGCAGCCGACCTCGCTTCAGGCGGCGGCGGGTGGCATGGCCGTGTTCTCCGTGGTGGCCGCCGGTGTTTCGCCCCTCGAGTACCAGTGGCGCAAGGACGGCCAACCCCTCCCGGGCGCGGTTCAAGCCACACTGACGCTGTCCAATCTGCGGCTGGCTGACGCCGGGGCGTACGACGTCACGGTGACCGATCTGGCGGGCGCCGCCACCAGCGCAACGGCTGAGTTGACGGTGCTGGCGTCACCGG
>CAYNCT010000119.1:0-1868 GCA_964396005.1 uncultured Verrucomicrobiota bacterium
CCCGCGAGGCTTCAGGTGCGATCGAGGCTCCGCCGGCTCCCGCCATTGCGGCACCACCGCCAGTGGCACCGGCTCCGCCCGCGCCCCCGGCCCCGCCGCAGCCCAAAGTCGGCGACCGGGTGGGCTTCATCAACCTGGCAGGATATCGTCCCCGCACTGCCGAACGGCCGGGGGCCCGGGCGCAAACCCCGGTCCCGTCCCGGCCGGCAGTCCGACCGGCTCCGTCCGGCCGGGCCGAGCCCGCGCGAGGCCGGGACGGGCGACAACCGCCGGTGACCCGGCCTGTGGGTCCCGGGGTCAAGCCGCCCACCGGTGGGCGCCCGGCCGCCCCGCCGGAACCCATGACCGGGGAGGAGGTCACGCTGAAGCCGCCGGTTACGGTCCGCGATCTGGCCGATGTGATTCGCCGGAAGCCGTTCCAGGTGATCGCCGACCTGATGGAATTGGGCATCTTCGCCAACGTCAACCAGACGGTTGAGACGGACGTCGCGCAGAAGGTGGCGGCCAAGCATGGGATCCGGTTGCGCGTCACCAAGCGAACCGGGCCGGCCGAGGTGCAGAAGGCGGAGCCGAAAAAGGACGATCGCGACGCGGATGACAAGCCCGAGGATTTGAAACCGCGGGCGCCCGTGGTGACCATCATGGGCCACGTGGACCACGGCAAGACCTCGTTGCTCGATGTCATCCGCAAGTCCAACGTGGTGGCCGGCGAGGCAGGCGGGATCACGCAGCACATCGGGGCGTACACCATCCAGGTGCCGCATCCGGACCGGCCCAGGGAGTTGGCGCCGATCACCTTTCTCGACACCCCCGGCCACGCGGCCTTCAGCGCCATGCGGGCGCGCGGGGCCCACGTCACTGACATCGTCGTCCTGGTGGTGGCCGCCAACGACGGCGTGATGCCGCAAACCTTGGAGGCACTCAATCACGCGCGGGATGCGGGCGTGCCCATTGTGGTGGCGGTCAACAAGATTGACCATCCCAACGCCCAACCCTTGCGGGTGCGGCAGCAGTTGCAGGAACGCGGGCTGGTGCCGGACGACTGGGGCGGCGACACGCAGTTTGTGGACGTTTCCGCGCTGACCAAACAGGGAGTGGACAAGCTCCTGGGCGCCATTTTGCTGCAGGCGGAACTGCTCGAACTCCGGGCCAATCCCAACCGGTCCGCGCGTGGCAACGTGGTCGAATCGGGCATCGAACCCGGCGGGCCGACGGCGACCCTGCTGGTGCGCAAGGGTACCCTGCGGCCCGGCCAGGTGATCGTGTGCGGCGAATACCACGGCAAGATCCGCGCGCTGCTGTCGGCCGATGGCACCCGGCTGAAGGAAGCGGGGCCCTCAACGGCGGTGAAGGTGCTGGGCTTGAATGGCGCCCCAGCGGCCGGCTTGGAGTTCAGTCAGGTCGAGTCCGAGCGCGAGGCGCGCGAAATCACCGAGGCCCGCCGCCTGGAGAGCCGCGCGCTCGACCGCACGCCGAAAGCCGCGGTTCGGCTGGAGGATTTCCTCAATCGCATTGACGGCGCAGATGCCCGGGTGCTGCGGGTGGTGTTGAAGGGCGACACGCAGGGTTCCGTCGAGGCAATCCTCGGGGCGTTCAAGGATTTGCCCTCCGACAAGGTGACCCTGCAGGTCATCCACAGCGACGTGGGCGCGATCACCGAAAGCGACGTGCAGCTCGCGGCGACCGGCGAACGGGCGATCATCCTCGGCTTCCACGTGAGCAAAGAGCCGGATACCACGGCGGCGGCCAAACGTGAGGGCGTGGAAATTCGCCTCTACAGCATCATCTACGAAATGTTGGATGAACTGAAGGAGCTCATGCAGGGCCTGCTGGACCCGATCGTGCGCGAAACCGTCGTGGGCCACGCG
>CAYNCT010000119.1:1878-10936 GCA_964396005.1 uncultured Verrucomicrobiota bacterium
CCACACCCGCGTGGACAATTCGGCGGCGGAGCTCGCCAAGCGCGAAGGGGTGCAGATCAAGCTGTACGCCATCATCTACGAATTAATTGACGAGGTGAAGGTGGCCATGGCGGGGCTGTTGCCACCGGTCCTGAAGGAGAACGTCTTCGGCACGGCGGAAGTCCGCAAGGTATTCACGCTGTCCAAGGGTGGCACCGTGGCCGGGTGTCTGGTGACCAGCGGGCGGGTGACCAAGGGCAAGGTCCGCGTGGTCCGCCGCCGCAACGTGCTGTTCGAGGGGATTCTCCAGACGCTCCGCCGGTTCCAGGACGACGTCAACGAGGTCCGGGCCGGCATGGAATGCGGTATTCGGCTGGACAACTTCAACGACTTCCAGGAGGGCGACATCGTGGAGTGTTACAGCATGGTCGAGGTTCAGCAGACGCTCTGAACGCGAGGGTTCGCGGCGCGAGCACCGGCACGGTTTCATCATGCACAACCGCCGATTGGAACGGGTTCGGGAACTGCTCAAGCGCGAATTGGGCGCCCTGATTCAACGGGAATTCCCCCTGGCTCAAACCGGTTTGTTGAGCGTCAACGAGGTCAAATTGGCCGGGGATTTCCAGTCCGCGGTTGTTTATGTCGGCGTGGTTGGCTCCGAGCAGCAACGGCAACGCGCGATTCCGATGCTCAACGAGCAGCGGGTCCGCCTCCAGTCGCTGCTCGCCGGCGCGGTGGTGCTCCGGCACACGCCCATTCTTCGCTTCGTCCGCGACGACGCCGTGGAGCGCGGCAATCGCGTCCTGCAACTGCTCGAGGAAATCGAAAAGACGCTGCCGCCGTCCCGGGGCTGATCCCGCCGCAGTTTGCCCGCATGAAGCCGCGTCCCCGGATCGTTGATCGCATTCTCGAAGCTCTGCGCGCGAGCCAGACGGTGTGTGTCGTCGGCCACGTCCGGCCGGACGGCGACTGTGTGGGCTCGCAACTCGCGCTGGCGCTGGCGCTGCGTGCCGCGGGCAAGGACGTGACGGTCTGGAACGAGGATCCCGCGCCGACGAAGCTGGCGTTTCTGGATCCGGACGGTTGGCTGCGGCAACCGGAAGCCGGCCGCGAATTTGACTGTGTCATTGCCACCGACGCGGCGACCTACGAACGGCTGGGCCGCACCGGCGAGCACGTGGTCCGCCGGCGGGTGCTCATCAACATAGACCACCATGCCAGCAACACCCGCTACGGCGACATCAACTGGGTTAGCCCGCGCGAGTCGTCAACCGGTGAGTTGATCTTCCGGCTGCTGAGATTTGCCGGTTGGCCGATCACGCCGCACATCGCGGGCTGCCTGTTTGCCGCGGTCTCCACCGACACGGGCTCATTTCAATATCCCTCCACGCGACCCTCGACCTTCGTCACGGCGGGGGAGCTGGTCAAGCGCGGCGCCGACCTGGGCGAAATTTGCCAGCGCGTGTACCACTCATTCCCTCTGGCTCGCGTACGGTTGGTGCGCCAGGTCTTCTTGCATTTCCGACTGACGGACAAGGACCGGATTGCCTACTTCTGGCTCCGGCCGGCGGACTTTGCCCGCGCCGGGGCCAGCCGGGCCGACGCCGAGGGATTGATTGACCACCTGCGCGCGATCGAGCCGGTGGTGGTCGCCTGCATTTTTGAGGAGACGGAGCCGGGCACCATCCGCATCAGCCTGCGCTCGAAGTCCGAGCGCGTGGACGTGAACCAGATCGCGGGGATGTTCGGCGGGGGCGGCCATCCGGCGGCCGCCGGGGCGCACCTCACCGGCAAACCCCTCACCGTCCAGCGGCGCGTGCTCGCCGCGATCCGCAAGGCGCTCCAGGCCGCCGCTTGATTTCATGCAGCCACTCTCTGCTTTCGATGGCGCCGTGCTCGTGGACAAGCCCGTGGGGCTGACCTCGCACGACGTGGTGGATCGCATCCGGCGGCGGTTCGGTATCAAGAAAGTGGGCCACTGCGGCTCCCTGGATCCGAATGCCACCGGCCTCCTGATTATTGTCCTCGGTCGCGCCACGCGGTTGTCCGAGCGGCTGATGGCCGAGGACAAGGTCTATGAGGGCACCATCAAGTTCGGCGAGACCACGGACTCGTACGACGCCGACGGCGAACTGGTCTCATCATTGCCCGTGCCCCCGCTGACGTTGGAGGATCTCAATCGCGAGGCGCAAACGTTTGTCGGCGATTTGATGCAGGCGCCGCCGATGGTTTCGGCCGCCAAAGTCGGCGGCGTTCCGCTTTACAAGCTGGCGCGCAAGGGGGTCGAGGTGGAACGCAAGGCCCGATTGGTTCACATCTACAACTTCCGCTTCAGCGCCTACGCAGAGCCGATCGGGACTTTTCGCATGGCCTGCACCAAGGGCACCTACGTCCGCAGCATCGCCCATGAGCTGGGACACAAGGTGGGCTGCGGAGCCCACCTGGCAACCTTGCGGCGGCTGGACATCGGCAAGTTCAGCGTGGCCGACGCGCTGGGGCTGGACGCCTTGCTGGCCCTGTCTCCCGAGGAGTTTCGTCGCCGCGTGATCTCGATCTTCAAGCTCGCGCCCGTTGCCTGAGTCACCCGGCCGTGAGAATTCTGGCCCAACCGGAGGAACTGCCGCGGGCGACGAACGGCGTCTGCCTCGCGCTGGGGGTGTTCGACGGCGTTCATATCGGCCACCAGGCGGTGGTTACCGCCATGATCGGCGAGGCGCAGACCCTGGGTGCCGTTCCGGTGGTGGTCACCTTTGATCGGCACCCGAACGCGGTAGTGGCGCCGCACCGCACACCCGCCCTGATTCAGACGGTGCCGCAACGCCTGCGCGCGCTGGCGGCACTCCAACCGGCCGCCGCGTGGGTGATTCGTTTCGACGAGGCGTTCAGCCGGCTTTCCGGCGCTGCGTTCATTGAGCGACTGAGGTCCGGCTTCGGGCTGGTCCGCGCGGTGTTCGTGGGCGAAGGGTTTCATTTCGGTTATCGGCGGAGCGGTCACGTCGGGCTCTTACGGGAGCTCGGCGCGCAGGCCGGCTTCGCCGTGCGCGCTCTGCCGCCGGTGCCGTTCGATGGCACCGCGGTCAGCAGCACGCGCATTCGCGAGGCGATTCGAGCGGGCGATCTTTCGGTCGCTGCCTGTCTCCTGGGGCGCCCGTACACGCTGGCCGGGCCGGTCATTCGCGGTGATCAGTTGGGGCGACAGTGGGGATTCCCTACCGCCAATCTGGACCCGGACGGCATCGTTCTGCCCCCGCCCGGCGTCTATGTCTGCCGCGCGCGCAGCGGCGAGCGGCACTGGGCGGGTGTGACCAACATCGGCTCGCGGCCGACGGTGACCGGCGGGCAGGGGAGCCCGCGGATCGAAGTCCATTTGTTTGATGCCTCGGAAGACTTCTACGGCCAGGAACTGGAAGTGGAACCCCTGCGGCACTTGCGGCCGGAGCGCCGGTTTCCCTCGGTGGCCGAGCTCCGCGAGCAGATCGCCGAAGACGTGGCAAGCGCCCGGCGCTGGTTGAACGCGCCGCAGCCGGCAGCCTGAAGAGGTACGATTCAATTGGAATGTCCGGGGAGCGCAGCCGCCCCGGCTGTGGTTCGGCGCGCCTTCGCGCCGAACCCGGGCGGACGATGATGCACCAAAATGGTGAAACCCTCTCGTCCGCACAAGCGGGCGGCGCGGCGCGGCCCGCTGCGACCGGGGCGGGCGCGCCCCCACTCCAACTGTATGGTTCTGGTTGAGCAATGCCCTCGGGGGAGCTTCGCGCGCGCTTCTCGCCAGTCACGAAATCGTCGCTGGACGCCGGCTCCCGTTGGCGCATCCTATCCCCCATGAACATCATGAGGCGGCCTGACCGAGCGGGATTCACGCTGATCGAACTGCTGGTGGTCATCGCGATCATCGCCATCCTTGCGGGGATGTTGTTGCCAGCGCTGTCCAAGGCCAAGGCCAAGGGGCACGGCATCGCGTGCCTGAACAACCTCCGTCAACTGGGTTACGCCTTCCTAATGTACCCGGACGACAACCAGGGACTGCTGGTTAAACCGGGGAACAGCGGCACCGAACCCTACGCCTGGGTGCAGGGCTGGCTTGATTTCAATCCGAACAATCCGGACAACACCAACACCACCCAGTTGCTCGATCCCAAGAAAGCCACCTTCGCTCCGTACCTGCCCTCCGCAGCCGTGTACAAGTGCCCGGCCGACCACAGCACGGTCAAGGCGCGCGGCACCGTGTACTCGCGCGTGCGCAGCATGGGCATGAGTCAGGCCATCGGCGGTCCGGGACCATGGCTGCCGCCCGGCAGCGGCATGCAAGACAATCAAAGGCGCTACAAAGTGTTCGTGAAGGCCGCCGATCTCGACAACCCGGGCCCGGCCAGCACCTATGTGTTGCTGGACGAGCACCCGGACAGCATTAACGCGGGCGGTTTTGCCAATCAGATGGTCGAGAATGCCGCTCAGACGCGCATCATTGATTTCCCCGGCAGCTATCATAATGGCGCCTCGGGCCTGAACTTCGCCGACGGCCACGCCGAGATCAAAAAGTGGCTCGACCCGCGAACCAAGCCGCCGGTGAAGTACAACAACCAGCTCCAGTTGAACGTCGCGTCGCCTAACAACAAGGACGTCATCTGGCTGGCCGAGCGCACCACGGTGCGCGCCGAAGGCCAGTAGCGGCCCCCCAACGCTGCGTCCCCCTCGCCGGCCGCCCTCGGGCCGCCGGTCCGTGCCGGCGCTGCTGGCAGCACGCCAACGGCTCGTTCGCTTGACTCGCATCAAGGTGGCCGGGCGGCCATTGCGGTAGGAGTGCTGCCGCACGTGCGTCATGGCCATGCCCATTACAGGTTCTCCGACGCCGCCCCTTGCCGCGGGCGGGCATCAAACGCGGCGTCCCGAGCGGTGGATCCGGCGAGGTAGCTGATGAGCGCGCTTGTCAAATATCTGGTGCCGCTGGCGTTCCTGGTCGCGGCGGCCCTCTTTTTCCTCGACCCGCTGCCGTTTGCCAGCCCGGTGGCTGCCCGCGTCGAAGTGCCAGCCTGGGTGGTGGACCCCGCGCCGGTGCGCCAGCCCAAACTCCAGCCGCTCTACACCGCCGCAGGCTTCACCTATCAGTGCATGGATTGCCACCGGATCATCCCCTCTCCCGGCGAGACGCTCCGCTCTCTTACCCAGCACACGGAAATTCTATTGAACCACGGCATCAATACCCGGTGCTTCAACTGCCATCACCTCACGAACCGGAATGCCTTCGTGGACGACTTCGGCAACGAAATCCCTTGGGACCAGCCGCAACTCCTTTGCTCCAAATGCCATGGTCCGGTGTACCGGGACTGGCAGGCGGGCTCCCACGGTCGCATCAATGGCTACTGGGACCCAGCCCGGGGACCGCAGACCAAACGCCGGTGCATCGAATGTCACGACCCGCACGCCCCGCCCTTTCAAACCATGCGGCCGGCCCCCGGCCCGAACACCCTCCGAATGGGGACGCGGGAGGCTCCCGCCCACGAGGGGCGACGCGACCCGCTCCGCGTTTTCCTCCGGGCGACCTCCGAAGACGCCCCTCATTGACTCATGGCCCCTTGTGAATCCAATTCCTGCGGTTGCGGCTCTTCTCAGAATCCCTCCGCGATGTCCCGGCGCGACTTCCTGGCCAAGGGCGCCGTGGCAGCGTCCGGTCTGGCTGCCCTAACCGCGGCCATGTCACCGCTGCGGCACCTCAAGCAGGACGAACTGCCCAGCGTCGAGGAGTTCCTCCAGAAGCATTACAAGGAAATGACGCCGGAGGACAAGGAGCGCGCCCTGAACCGCATCCGCGAACAGGTCAAAAAGCGTTACGGCGTGCAGGCGAAGGTGAACGATCCGCCTCCGTTGGACGGGGTGGAATTTGTTTACGGGCTGAACATCAGCCGCTGCATTGGGTGCCGCAAGTGTGTCCATGCCTGCGTTGCGGAGAACAACCAGTCCCGTTCGCCCGAAATCCAGTACATCCGGGTGCTCGAGATGGAAAAGGGCAGCATAGATGTCGAGACGGCCAATCACCACTACGACGCCGCGGAGGTGCCGCGACCGGACAAGTGGTACATGCCCGTCCAGTGCCATCAATGTGCCAACCCGCCGTGCGTGAAAGTGTGTCCGGTGGAGGCCACCTGGCAGGAGCCTGACGGCATCACCGTGATAGACTACGACTGGTGCATTGGCTGCCGTTACTGCGAAGCCGCCTGCCCGTATTTCGCGCGGCGCTTCAATTTCACCCGTCCGGAGATTCCTTCAGAGGACATCAATCCGAACATGTCCTATTTGTCTAATCGGCCGCGCCAGAAAGGGGTCATGGAGAAATGCACATTCTGCCTGCACCGGACGCGGGTGGGGCGGTTGCCGGCCTGCCTCGAGGTCTGCCCGACCGGCTCGCGTAAATTCGGGAACGTCCTCGATCCGGAGAGCGAGGTCCATTTCATTCTCAAACACAAACGGGTTTTCATCTTGAAGGCGGACGTCGGGACGCTCCCCCGGTTCTTCTATTACTTTGACGAGCGTGGAAGTCGCTATCACGATCCGATCACCCCGGCCAGCAAGAGCGCCGAACTGAAGGAGGGTGCATGAAGCGATACCTGACCTTTCTCTGGGATTGCTTCCGGCTCAGCTTCGTCGGTGATTGGCGGTATCACTTGTGGATGATGGTGCTGACGCTGATCGCGCTGGGCGGCGTGTACGCATACTGCCAGCAGCTCGTCCATGGGTTGGTGACGACCGGCATGACCGACCAGGTGTCATGGGGCATGTACATCGCCAACTTCACGTATCTGGTCGGTTTGGCAGCGGCGGCGGCGATGCTGGTGATCCCGGTGTATGTGTACCGCAATCTTCACCTCCATGACGTGGTGATCTTCGGCGAGTTGCTGGCGGTGTCGGTCATTCTGATGTGCTTGCTGTTCGTGACCGTGGATCTCGGCCGGCCGGAGCGGTTTCATCACCTGCTCCTGAGGTTCAACTTTCCGATGTCCATGCTGACGTGGGACGTAATCGCGCTTAACGGCTATCTTTTGCTCAACCTGCACATTTGCGGCTACCTGATTTACTGTGCCTATTGCGGCCGCAAGCCCTCACGGAAGTTCTACATTCCGTTTGTGTTTATCGCCATCGCGTGGGCGATCAGCATTCACACGGTGACGGCGTTCCTTTACGTGGGCCTGGGCGGCCGCCCATTCTGGAACTCGGCCATCATCGCCCCGCGCTTTCTGGCGAGCGCCTTCGCAGCCGGACCGGCGTTCATCATCCTCACGCTGCAAGTCGTCCGACATTTTACCCGACATCAGGTCACCAATGAAGCTCTGTTCACGCTGCGGCGAATTGTCCAGGTGGCGATGATCATCAATCTGTTCCTGCTGCTGTGCGAGTTGTTTACCGAGTTCTACGCTGATACTCGTCACGTCGCGTCTGCGCAGTATCTGTTCCTTGGTCTCGGCGGCCATAACGCGCTGGTGCCGTGGATTTGGACCGCGATCGCCATGAATGTGGCCGCGACGGCGCTGTTCATGCTGCCGGCGTCGCGGGCGCTGCCGACTTTGAACTTCGCCTGCGTCCTGGCAATTGTTGGCATTTGGATTGAGAAGGGCATGGGGCTGATTGTCCCCGCCTTCGTGCCGTCACCCTTGGGCGAGATTGTGGAATATCGTCCTACCCTCCACGAGACCATGGTGTGCTTCGGCATCTGGGCGTTCGGCCTTCTCGTGTACACGATTCTGGTTCGCGTCTCAGTGCCGGTCCTCGCCGGCGAAATCACGTACGCCCGGCGCTGGGGCGCCCATCCCCGGGCAGCACTATCCCAATCAACCCGTTTGAACAGAGCCCAGACATCATGAAAACACACGTCACCCAGATCGTCGCCGCCGCCCTGCTTGTTGCCAGTCTGGCGGGCTTGGATCGTGCCCACGCCCAGGCGTGGGGACTGCCGGAGCTATCGAAGGAGTCCCGCGCCTGCATCGAATGCCACAAGGTGGACAATACCGGGGTCTATCAACAGTGGGGTGCCAGCAAACACCACCGGGCAAATGTCGCGTGTTACGAATGCCACATGGCGGCGGAGGGGGACGCCGATGCCTTCATTCACGAGGGCCATCGCATCGCGACCATCGTTTCGCCGAAGGATTGCGCGCGGTGCCATTCCAAGGAGGCTGCCGAGTTCGGGAGCTCGCATCACTCGAAGGGAGCCCGCATCCTGGGGTCGCTCGACAACACGCTTGCTGAAGTGGTGGAGGGCAATCGCGGCATGAAAACGCCCGGGTTTCCGCAGGGCAACAGTGCCGCGGCGGTGAACGGCTGCTGGCAGTGCCACGGTAGCGAGGTCAAGGTGCTGGCCAACGGCAAGCTGGATCCGGCCACGTGGCCCAACACCGGTATCGGCCGCATCAACCCTGACGGTTCCGAAGGGTCGTGCTCGGCCTGCCACAGCCGGCACTCCTTCTCGGCGGAGCAGGCCCGGCATCCGGACAACTGTGGGAAGTGCCATATGGGGCCCGATCACCCGCAGATGGAGATTTACTACGAGTCCAAGCACGGCATCGCCTTTCGTGCGTTCAAGGACAAGCTGAACATGGAGTCCTCGAAGTGGGTGGTCGGTGAAGACTACAATCTCGCGCCAACGTGCGCCACGTGTCACATGAGCGCCACTCCCGCCCGGCCAGCGACCAAGGACCGGCCGGCGGTCGCCGCCCAGCCGGTTACCCACGACGTTGGGATGCGGATCAGTTGGAACAACCGGCCGGAAATCTCGGTCCGTCCGGAGGTGAGCGACAAGAAAATGGGACTGCCGGGCGGGGACGTAAACTGGCAGATGCGTCGGACCAATATGAAGAACGTGTGCGTCAACTGCCACGAGCAGCAGTGGGTGGACAACTTCTATGTGCAGTACGACAGTCTCATTGACCTGTACCATGAGAAGTTCGCGCAGCCCGGTTTGGAGCTCTACAAACTGGCCAAGCCGCTGATGAACCCGGTGCAGTTCGCGAACAAGCTGGATTGGACCTGGTATGAGCTCTGGCATCATGAAGGCCGACGGGCCAGGCACGGTGCCTCGATGATGGGGCCG
>CAYNCT010000120.1:0-10611 GCA_964396005.1 uncultured Verrucomicrobiota bacterium
CTCGAAGTGGGCACCGGCTTCCACCCGGAGCTGACCGGCCGGGAGAACATCTACTTGAACGGCTCGCTGCTGGGGATGCGCCGGACAGAGATCGAGCGCAAGTTCGATGAGATCGTCGCCTTCGCTGAGATCGAGCAATTCCTGGATACGCCTGTCAAGCGTTACTCCAGCGGCATGTATGTGCGTCTGGCGTTCGCTGTGGCGGCGCACCTGGAGCCCGAAATATTGTTGGTGGATGAAGTGCTCGCCGTTGGAGACATTGAATTCCAAAAGAAATGCCTTGGGAAAATGGGGGAAGTAGCTAACCTGGGCCGAACCGTTTTGCTCGTGAGTCACAACATCCATGTCGTTCACCGACTATGTTCAAAATCAATCCTCCTCGATCATGGACAGATAGCCTCTAGCGGCCCGACAGACAAAGTGATTTCTGATTACTATTCCAAAGTTGCCTCAATTGCTCCAGCTGCAGATTGGTTTGACCTAACCCATTTACCCAGAGAAGGCGTTGGTAAAGCCAGGTTCACCAGAGCTTATTTCACAAGCGGCAACCCAAAATATAACTACCAGGCGTACCCGGGCGGTCCGTTTGAGTTGACCCTGGAGATAGTGTCTGAGGCAAAATTCACCGTTACGAGCATTTCCTTCTCCATATTTGACAAATCAGGTCTGCAATTGGTTAATGCAGATACAAAAGGCCAGGAGGTACTCATCCACTTAAAGCAAGGCTCAAACTTTGTAAAGTTCAAAGTTGACCGACTTAATCTCACCCCAGGTGTTTACACTTTTGGATGTTGGATGGCAAACTATCCGGCGGAGATTTATGATTGGATTAAATTTGGCGTTGATATTGAGGTAATCGACCCTGATGCAGGTAATCTGGTTTTCCGTCCGCCGGGAGTAGTTTATTGCGACTTTGTGGTTGAGCAATTTTGATTGTACTTTTCGAGGGCTATGCACATTGTAATCCACAGTATATTGCGCAGCTGGCACAACTTATCGATCACGCCTTCAAAGTCGATATGTTGGATGTGAAATCGGATATCACCCCAATGACGCCCTGCTGTTCTACAGGTTCATGAAATTCCGCATTTTGCTTCTCCTCGCCTATATCCTCCTGGCTGTCTTTCTCGCCGGAGCACAAGGTGGCAACCGCTTGGAAAGACAGACTTATCAGCTGTCTACTGAGTGGTCACCCTTGGATGTGGTGTTTCGAGATAACTCAGGTAAGGCAGAGGTAAAGCCAGCGACAATGGCCATCGATGTGCAGGGCGTTGGGCATCTAGTCTGGCTATATAAACGAGATGTTGATGACCCAAGCACCTGGTCGATCAATTACGCCCGCTGGGAAGATGGAATCTGGTCAAGCCCGATTGATGTGTTAGTTCTCCCAGGCGGCGGTGGGCCTCCTAATATTGTCGCAGGTCTGGACGGCCTGCTGCATATCGTATTGGCCGGTGGTAAAGGAAATAAACTCTGGTACGCAAATGTGCCCATTTTGGAAACGGAGAATGTCCGTTCCTGGTCGAAACCAACGGTTATAGCAGACTATGCATTAGATGCAGACCTGGTAATCGATCAAAAAGGTGTACTGCATGCCGTGTTCACAACAGGTGAGCCTTATGGGCCGGTGTATTACACTCACACCCACGACAACTTGTCCTGGTCGAAACCATCCTTAGTTTACAAAAACGCACCTTCAAATATCACCTCTGGGGAACCTCGCTTGTCTGTAGATGGCCGCGGCCGTATCCATGTTATCTGGACTGAACATCAACTCCCCACAGGCTGGCCCCCGCTGGGTCAATGGTATACACAATCCGAAGATGGAGGCATTACTTGGAAACAAGCAATCCAGGTAGGCGGAATGGAGCAAGGCCAGGGAGCGGTGCTAGCAATCGATAATGACGAGGTCCATCTGGTATGGCGGGGGACATCGGCCGCTGGAAATACTTACCATCAATGGTCCGATGACGGAGGAAAAACCTGGCGCACCCCCGTTATCTTCGATCCAGATGGCGGCTTCTCAGGGCGGCAATCCTTAGCAGCAGATAGCGCAGGAAACGTTTATCTTGTGCGATCCGATGGTGGGTTCCAGGTTTGGGAAAAAGGAGTTTGGTCACCCATACCGGCATTATTTGCCGATTCTGGAGAAATCGGTACGATCGCAATTGGCCTGGGGAACCAGATCCATTGGATCAACACGACCCAAGCCGGCGTCCAGCCAGCTGTCGTCTGGCATCGGGTAAAGGTTAGCTCGGCTGCTGCTATCCCGCCTCAAGAGCTGCCAAGGCGAGCACAGCCAACCGAAAGCAATGCTGCGCAAAGCACGGTCGAGGCTAATCTGACCACTCAAGTGAACACGCCCATCCAGGAGAATTTGAGAACAGAGTTAGGGGAGAATATGGGTCTAAAATCTGCGGCCGACTCATCCGTCAGATGGCCAATTACAATTGGCGTGATTTCTGCCTCTGTCCTTCTGGTACTCATTACCGCCGTCCGACTCTTGTCGATCAATAAAATCAGAAAGTAAGCACAACCACAATCGATGAGTGTTATGCCTGGCTCCAAAAACGCCCCAGACAAAACCCGGTCTGATTACTTTTAAGCTTGAATAAAGATGGATAAGAAATTAACGATTGCGTTCATAATTCAGACACTTGGATGGGATCCTTTCAATCAGGAAGGTGCCTCCATCCAGGTCGCGCATATCCTGGATCATCTACGTAAAGCAGGTCATACAGTCAATCTGGTGACAATCAACAAAGATAAATGCGTAAAGATTTTCACCGGGTCAAATCGATCCTTAGATGTGAGAATGAGATTGACAAAAGGGAGGCTATTCAAATTTGTCGAGTCATCCTCACGTTACATGCAGGGGAAACTACACCTACCCTGGTTTCAAATTTTCGACAGTTTCCGCATCGTCGACGCCATTAGCCAAAATCTGCGAAGCGTTGATCTTCTCCATGAGCGGAATAGCATGCATGGCTTTGGCGTAGCTTTGGCGCATCAGATGTTTAAATTGCCCTATGTCCTCTCCGTTGATGCTGATTTCCTTTTTGAGCACGATTATCTGGGGCTTGCCCACACTTGCCTCGAGCGTTGGATTGCCAGGTGGACTGCATTTTACAATTATCACTCCGCCGATGCAATTACTTGTGTCTCAAGCGTGATGAAAAATCATCTAGTCACTAAATATAAAGTTAAAGAGGATAAAATTTGGGTAATCCCGAATGGAGCCAATGCCAACTTTGCGCCCGATATTGAATCGAGTCATAGAACGCGCGAAGCGCTTAGACTGGTAGGGCATCCAGTGATCATGTTTGTTGGCGGCTTTTATCCCTGGCATGGATTAGATTTATTAATCGATTCTTTTCGGATAGTGGTTCAAAAAATGCCAGAAGTGCGGTTGGTTCTGGTGGGCGATGGAGAAACCAGGCCGATGATCCAAGAAATCGTTCGGGAAAACAGTTTATCAGACAAGGTTATCTTTACCGGCAGAGTACCTCATGAGCTGGTCTCGAATTATTTATATTTCGCAGATATCCTGGTTGCTCCTTACCCTCAAATGGAATTGGCCATCTGGCACTCTCCAATGAAGCTGTTTGAATACATGAGTTCGGGCAAAGCAATTGTTGCTTCGCGGTCAGGACAAATCGGCGAAATTATTGAGAACGGCCAGAGCGGTTTACTGGTCAAACCCGGTGACAGCACTGAGACCGCGGAAGCAATGTTAAGGTTATTGTCGGACTCCTCCCTGAGAGAAAGAATTGGCAAGAACGCCAAGGAGTTGGTGAATAGAGAGTACACATGGGAAAATTATGTCAAACGCTTGGAAGCTATATACCAACAGGTCTTATTGTAAAAGGCGTCAATATTTATGCGAGTTGTTTATCTGACACAAAATTTTCCTCCCAGAGAGCTCGGTGGAGCCGATCTAATTACTTACCAGATTGCTGATGGAGTTCGGCGGCTTGGCCACGAACCTTTTGTCATATGCGCTGATAAAATCGATGACACCCTTGTTCCAACGGGCCAAATCCATGAGAGTTTTGAGCCATATGACAATCTGCCCGTCTGGAGGCTTTCTTTCAACTGGAAATCCATGCAAGATCCCTACTGGAATTTGTATGGAATAAACCATGCGGTTGAAAGTACAATAATAGAGCGATTATCCAAAATAAATCCACAGGTTGTTCATGTGACTTCATGCAATAATCTATCCGCGGCTGTCCTAACAGCTCCCAGGAAAGCCAAAATACCAGTCTTGTTCACACTAACCGGTAAATGGGAGTTGTGCCCAATCGGCACTCTCCTTAAAGATGATCTATCTATTTGTGCAGGCCATCAGCCTGGATTGGTCTGTTTGGAGTGCATGTTTGGTAGAACCAAAGCACATAAAGTCTTGGGGCTTTTTCCAGCTCCGATGTCTAGGATTATAACCAGAATACTCCATTCGGTCAGTTTGAAGAAGGTCCCGAATGGGCTGAATTTCGTGGAGGCAATCGAGCGTCGGAATAACCTCTTGGGAGAGGTTTTGAATCAGGTAGATGTTATCGACTCTCCATCTTATTGCCATATGAATATATTTTCAAGCAGTGGGCTAATCCATAAAAGGAATATAATTTATAATCCCCATGGCTTTCCTCTGAGTATAGCTGGTGTCGGTCAAACTAAAACTGAATCGGATAAAATTCGTTTTGCTTTTACCGGTCAGATTGTTCCACACAAAGGATTGGATATCCTCATCAGAGCATTTCGCAGGTTACCCGCTGACTTGCCAGTAGAATTACACATCTTTGGGGACCCTCAAAAAGATCCGAGGTGTTCACACTACAAAGAATTAGCGGGCAATGACCACAGAATTTATTGGCATGGACCATATCGGCATGATGGGTTAGGAAAAGTCCTGGCGTCAGTAGATGTAGTCGTGGTGCCGTCCAATTGTGTTGAAAACAGCCCATTGACAATTGCGGAAGCCTTTGCATCCGGGACACCCGTTATCGGAAGCAATACATGCGGTGTCGTGGAGCATATACAAAACGGGGTTGACGGCTTGGTTTTTAAACGTGGCGATGAGCTCGATCTAGCAGATAAACTTCAACGAATTGCCACCGAGCCCGATCTGCTTAAGCAACTGCGTTCTGGAGTCCAGATGCCGAGATCACTCGAAGATTACGTGTCTCAGATCATTCAGATATACCAACAGCTAATCACATCAAATTAATCTATATGAGGCATGTGACATGACGAAAAATCTTCGCCTCTTTGTACTTACAAATTTTTATCCCCCATATGACCGAGGAGGCTATGAGCAGTTCTGCGCCGAAGTTTGTAATTATTTGGGGAGCCGTGGCCATCAGATCTTAATATTGACGAGCAATTATTGCTCCAATCAAAATGGCGTACAGGTATCAGAAGAACAGAACTTAGAAATCCACCGTAAGCTTAACCTGGAAAGTAATCTATTTAGGTATAGCGTCCTAGACTTCTTTTTATCGAGGAGGAAGAAAGAGCAAGAGAACTTGCTTCATCTCGCGCAACTCCTTGAACGTTTCAATCCTGACTTGATTCTGATCTGGGGAATGTGGAATCTATCCCGTTCATTGCCCGCCTATCTAGAAAAGTACAAGAATGCGTTCACACTTTACTGGCTAAGCGACAACTGGCCAGCTGAACCAGACTTTCATCAATTTTATTGGAGTCAGCCTGCACGTCATAGATTGCTACGAGCGCCAAAGCAATATTTAAACCAACTGGCCCAATCAATTCTGGCGAAGGAAGGGAAACCTGTTCGCCTGGAATTGAAAAACTCGATTTGCTTGAGTAAGAGCTTGAAAGAAAATCTGATCAATGAGGGTATCGACGTTAATAATGCTAAAGTTATTTATCATGGAGTTGATTTAGCCTCATTTCACCCCCCATTAGAACCACGCACAAGATCACCTGGAAAGCTTTCCAGTATTTATATGGGTGGCCTGTCCGAGCAAAAAGGTGTCCATACAGCAATTCAGGCCGTTTCTCATCTCGTAAACCATGATGGTATGAATCAGATCACTCTGGCTGTGGTTGGGACGGGCCATCCGGAATATGTTCATTTTCTAAAAACGATGATCGCCGAGCATAACCTGGAGGAAAACATAAAGATTTACCCCAGAGTTCCACGCGAGCAAGTCCCACAGCTTCTAATTCAGTACGATTGCCTTATATTTCCATCAATTTGGGAAGAACCTTTAGGGAGGTGCCACTTAGAAGCAATGGCTTGTGCGTTGCCCGTCATAAGTACAACAGCCGGGGGCAGCAAGGAGATTATAACTAATGAGATTAATGGGCTGACATTCGCCGCAGGCGATCCTCTAGAACTGGCCAGCCAGCTAAAGCGTTTAGCACTGGATCCAGAACTTGCGGTTCGATTGGGCTATGCTGGCAGGAAGACGGTTGAAGAGAGATTTGACCTCAGTAAAATATTGAATGAGATTGAAAAATACTTTGTCTCATTGGTAAATAGTGTAGAGTAACGACCCGTTTAGCAGCTGCGTGGATCAACAATTAAGGAGCGCTTATGAAAGTGGGAATTGAGGCAACTACAATGCTGGTGCGCGAAAAAACCGGAATTGAGTGCTACACCACCGAGTTAGTCTCTGCTCTGGTAAATTTATTGCCAAACCATCCCGATTTGGAGTTAGTCCTTTACTTTCACGCTGGAGACAAAAACAGCGATAGGGATCTGGTGGAATTTTATCAGAATTCGTTCGTGAATGTGAAAAAGAGATTTTATTATCCACAACGGTGGTACAGGCCAGTATTGCTTCTCACAACAATGCTAGATCAGCTAGATTTATTCCATTGTCCCTCGCCTATCATTCCATTGGCGAAAACCTGCTCCACCGTTATGACTTTTCATGATATCAGTCTCGACCTGCATGATAGCACAACGAAAAGAGATGTCTTAGGGGCTTTATCTCGCTCAGACTTTAACATCGCGGTCTCAGAAGATACAAGAAATGCGCTTATCCGTTATGGCATTGATCCCGAGAAAATAGTGGTGATTTATGAAGGAGTGCCAAGGAATTTCTTTCCGAATCCAGAGGGAGCAAAATTAGTAACAGAAAAATATAAACTGCAGAAATATATCTTATTCGTAGGTACGTTCCACCCGAGGAAAAACCACATTGGTTTATTAGATGCCTATCAAATGTTGAGAAATGAGTTCGGTATAACCCAATCCCTGGTTTTAGCAGGAAAGAAAGCATCGGCTTACGACCCCGTTCTCGAAAAAATTCACGAGCTTGGCTTGGAAAATTATGTGAAGATTTTGGACTATGTGCCACTGGAGGAAATGAGCGGGCTTTATAGCGGTGCAGACGTCCACGTACTTCCATCTCTTCATGAGGGTTTCGGTTTGACTGCCCTTGAGTCAATGGCCTGTGGAACCCCAGTAGTTGTTTCGAAGGCAGGTAGTCTCCCCGAAGTTGTAAAGGATGCGGGAGAATATTTCAATCCAACAGATATCCATGATATGGCCAGAGTTATTAACCGAGTCCTTACGGATCAGGATTTACAACAGAAACTTCGCGAGGCTGGATTTAATCGTGCAAAAGAATTTAGCTGGTTAAATACAGCAAGCCGAACCATTGATATTTACCGATATTTTTATCGCATAAACAAATAGCGAGTAAATCACAACCAGCATTTTATCCAGGTGCTTGATGCGTGTCCTATTTATATCTCCATGGTTTCCGTATCCTCTCCAGAATGGCTCAAAGGTGCGCATCTTCCACCTTCTAAGGGCTATTTCTAAACAACACGAGGTTCAATTGGTTTCATTTAGCCGCCAGGGAGAGCTGGTTGACCCAACTGAGCTTCGGGGAATCTGCAATATAGTCGAGATCCTGCCATTTCGAGAATTCGCCCCTCATCGGCTAAAAGCCGTCCTTGGGTTTCTTTCTCCAACTCCAAGATCAATTGTGGATGTCTTTGAACAGGAAATCAGTTCTTCAATCGACCAAATTATCAATAAACAAGCACCCGATTTGATCATCTGTTCACAGCTGGCAACCGCAATTTATGCAAATGAACATTGGAAAACACCCACCATACTCGAGGAACTAGAGCTTGGTTTGATTCGCCAAAGCAGGAGCACAAATCAAAACATATTGCTTAGTTTGCGTAAACAAATCAATTGGATGAAATTGAGGCGTTATATCAACTCATTATTGAAATTATTTAAGGCATGTACTGTCGTTTCAGAAAATGAGCGCCAGCTTGTAAAACAGCTATCTCCGCAATACGAGCCTATTCACGTCATTCCTAATGGAGTAGATGTTGAGTTCAATCAGGTTAGCTACATCACACCCAATCCAAATTCCCTGATATATAATGGCTCATTGACGTTCTATCCCAACTATGATGCAGTTCGGTTCTTTATGAGCGAGATATTCCCCTTAATCCAATTCCGTATCCCCCAGATATCGTTGACGGTAACTGGGGTGACTCAAGGGGTAGATCTATCAGGAATCCCACATAACGATTACATTAATTTCACGGGTTTTCTCCCCGATATCCGTAGAACGATTGCCAAGTCTTGGGCATGTGTGGTTCCTTTACGCCTGGGGGGAGGGACAAGGATTAAGATACTGGAAGCTATGGCGCTAGGAACCCCAGTAATCGCGACATCTAAGGCAGTTGAAGGCTTAGATGTTATTCACGGGGAAAATGTCCTGATTGCTGATAAACCAGCTGATTATGCAGAGTTGACCGTTCAATTGCTCAAGCAACCTGATCTTCGTGAAAACATTGCACGTAATGCACGCAGGTTGGTTGAGAGAAGTTATGATTGGAAAGTGATTGGCGTGAATTTCCTGAATGTAGTAGAACAATCTTTGCGAATACTCTAGATGCTGACACTGTTAGATCCTTAACCATAAATTTCTTTTTGAAATGACATGCGACAAAATATCTCTACCTGGTTTTATACACTAATTCTCGACCCCACTCTCTTATCGAAAAGCTACAAGTCAATTACCATCATATTCATTTTAGGTCTGGCGTGGGTTTTAGGTTCACGCGCGTCATTTCGACTGGCTGCGATGACCTTGTTTGTTGTAGGCGGCCCAATTTTATTGATAATCCTTTTACGAAGAGTGGAATTAGGAATTCTAGCAGTTATACCAACCTCGTTTTTCATTCGCTGGGAAATTGGTACTGGGACAAATGTATCGTTAAATTTCACTATCTTGTTGTTAGCTGGATTGATCGGAGTCTGGCTGTTTCGACAAATTGCGATCGTTCGAGAGTTTCGCCTGGTCCCATCAGTAGTTAATGTACCAGCTATTGCATTCCTTGTAGCGGTCACGGTTTCATTGATCGCTGGCAACATAAATTGGATTCTGACCGCGCGAGAGCGGGCCAGCTTACCTGCCCAGTTTGGGGCATGGTTACTTTATACCATACCAATTGGCTGGATTTTATGGTCAATCAACAATGTAAATGAATTACGCTTAATCCGGTTATCAACCCTCACATTTTTGGCGTTTGGTAGCATCGGCATTATTGGCTATGCAGTCCCAAGTCTGAGTAGAATATTAAATCTATTCGCGCCAAGAAGTACAGAGGCCATGTTCTGGACCTGGATTGTGTCAATTGCATTTGGGCAATTTTTGTTTAATCGTGGACTTTCAACACGGGTGCGCCTACTATTAGCTTTACTGGTCATTTTCACTTTCTCTGCAGCCTGGCTGCATGGCCGCAAGGAATGGGTATCTGGCTGGCTGCCTGGTTTGGTTTCAGTATGGGTAATTCTGTGGTTGTATTCCTGGAAAGCTGGCACGGTTTCCACAATTGTAGGTGGTTTTCTGCTCATACTAAACTATATGGCGTTAAGGGCCAATATCGTAACAGACACCCAACAATATAGCGCACTGAGCCGTTATGCCACACTACCTATCATGTATGAACTTATCAAAGCAAGCCCCTTGTTGGGGTTAGGGCCTGCCAATTATTATCATTACACTGTCTTGTACCCCCTATTAGGTTGGTATGTGAAGTTTAACTCGCACAATAATTATATCGACATAATTGCTCAAACTGGACTGGTTGGTTTTGCAATCTTCGGATGGTTGATTGCCTCAATTGGATTCATTGGCATACGACTCTATAAAAAAATTTCTGATATCACTCAAAAAGATAAAGACGATTATTTTAGTTTAGGCCTTGTAGGTGCAGCTTTAGGGGGTATTGCGGGTATGCTTGTTTCCGGAATATTAGGGGATTGGTTTCTGCCCTTCTTGTATAATATCGGCTTTCCAGGCTTCCGATCAAGTGTCTATGCATGGTTGTTCATCGGAGGTTTGCTGGCTTTGGAGATAATTTACTCTCACAAAATCGATTGAGTTAATAGCATGTACCGAATTTTCACCGACCGCCTCGTGACCGATAGCACCTTCTTCTTGTCACTGACCTCAGCTATGCCATCCAGCAGAATGAAGTCGTAGCATGAAACCCAAACGATTGTTTTCCCTGATCGTGCGCATCTCCCTGGCCCTGCTGTGGCTGGCTGCGCCGGGCGCGCCGGCCGCCGGGCAGGAGCCGCCGCCCCCGAGGCAGCCAGAG
>CAYNCT010000121.1:0-10548 GCA_964396005.1 uncultured Verrucomicrobiota bacterium
TTGGCGGCCGCGTAACGTCCCATCAGTTCCATCGCCGCCCAGTATTCCTGGCCCTCGGGCGAATCGAGCGGCAGCCACGCCAGCCGCTTGAATTCGGCGGGCAGGTCGCGCGCGAGCGCTGCGGCCAGCTTCGAGTAGTGGTCGCACACGGCTGCCCCGGTGCCCCGGCTGCCACTGTGCGAGAGCAGCGCCACGTACGCCCCCGCCGGCAATACTTTCCGGCCGTCCGCGCCGGGCTGGACAATCTCCTCATGCGCGGTGAACACGCCGAACTCGACGAAATGGTTGCCGCTGCCGCTGGTCCCCAGTTGCGCCCACGCGCGGTCCTTGCTCTGCCGGGTGATCGGACTGACGGACCAGTAGGCGTCCATGACCTCGTGCTGGCGGCGCTCCGTGAAATGCGCGCCCACGCCAAAACGCGTCTCGGCCTCGATCGCCCGCGTGAGCCGGTCCTGCTTGCGCTCGAGATCGCGCAAGGGCAGGTCCAGCACCGTCATCTTCATGCGGCAGGCAATGTCCACGCCCACGGCATACGGGATGACGGCGTTCTCGGTGGCCAGGACACCCCCAATCGGCAGGCCATACCCGACATGCGCATCCGGCATCAGGGCGCCGGCGACCGCCACCGGCAACTGGCAGGCCCGGGCCATCTGGTCCACCGCTTCCCGATCCAGTCCGGTCCCCCATTGGCGCCAGGCGACCGGCTCGGCGCGCGGGGCGGGCGGCGCATTCAGCAGGGCCCGCGCAAACTCACCGCGCAAGGGATCTTTCGTGAAAGCCGCCGGATTGGCGACCACCGCCGCCACCTCGGCCGCCAGGCGCGCCTTCGGCCCTCCGGCGAGAAGGAACTTCGAGATGAAGTCCAGGGCCCGACGGTGCGGCGCTCCCGGCGGAACACCCAGTTCGATCAGTTGCTTCGTATTCACGGCGATACCTGCGCCAAGCAGTCTTCCACCGCCACCGCTGTCTGGGAAGCCTGGTCGTCGCCCGGTCGCACGCGAAACCCTCGCCGCGGCCGGCCCCGGGCCGGCGGCGCGTGGGATTCGAGTTTCACGGCGCCCGCGGATTTGGTTTGCTTCGCGCCCGGATGGCACCGGTCGCGCAGCGCCGCAGGTTCGTCTTCTCGAACTACGACAGCCCGTCAAACCCCTTCTATGCAGGGGGCGGGGCGCAGGCCATTCACGAGGTGGCCCGCCGGCTGGCGGTCCGCCACGAGGTGCGCGTGGTCACCGGCGCGTACCCGGGCTGCCGGGATCACCAACGGGACGGCGTGCTTTACGAGCATCTCGGCCGGGTGAACTCGGGCGGCAAGACCGGGCAACTGTGGTTTCAGTTCCGCCTGGCCGGCCGCGTGCGCCGGAACGATTTCGATCTCTGGTGCGAGAGTCTCACACCGCCCTTCTCCACCGCCTGCCTGCAGCGAAAGACCGCGCGCCCGGTCGTGGCGCTCACCCAGGTGCTCGCGGGTGAAGGGATGCAGCGCAAGTACCGGTTGCCGTTCGCGGCGTTCGAGCGCGCCGGGCTCCGAACCTACCGCCACGTCATCGCGCTCTCGGAGCACCTGCGCGACACGATCGCCGCGATCCATCCCGCCGCCCGCATCGCGGTGATTCCCAATGGCGTGCCGCGCGAGTTGATCGAGCTGCAGCCGGAGCGCGAGGAGCGGCACATCCTGTTCCTGGGCCGGTTCGACAAGGTCCAGAAAGGGCTCGACCTGCTGCTGGATGCCTACGCCGGCCTGGTCGCCGACGCCCCGGTGCCGTTGGTGCTGGCGGGTGCAGGTGACCCGAAGACGGAGCGGTGGCTGCGGCGCCGGCTGAAATTCCTCGAGATTGACCGCTGGGTGTCGTTGCCGGGCCGGGTGAGCGGCGAGCAGAAACACGACCTGTTGCGCCGGGCGTATTTCCTGGCAATGCCGTCCCGATACGAAGCCTCGCCGCTCGCGCTGCTCGAAGCGTTTTGCTACGGCCTGCCGGCGGTGATCTGCGACCTGCCCGAACTGCGCGACATCCCCCTCACCTGCGCGGTCAAGACCCGCCCGGAGTGGGTGGTGGACCTGTCACGCGAGATAAGGCGCCTGCTCGCCGACGCCCCGCGCCGCCGCGCGCTGGGCGCCGCGGCCAGGGAGTTCGTCCGGCGGTACGACTGGGACGACCTGGCCCGGCGGTATGAGGAATTCTTTGAAACCGCGCTGGCGAACGGGTAAACGCAGCGCACGACCGCCATGGGGCTCAAACTCAATCTCGGCTGCGGCGAGAAATTGCTGGCCGGCTATGTGAACTGCGACGTGTTGCCGCAGGTGAAGGCCGACCGGCACTTCGACCTGAATCGTTTCCCGTACCCCTTTGAGCCGGACTCGGTGGACGAGATCTGGATGGACAACGTGCTCGAGCACCTGGACGACGTGCCGGCGGTGATGGGCGAGGCCCACCGCATTCTCCGGCCGGGCGGCCGGCTGCGCATCCAGGTACCCTACGCGAAGAGTGACTGGGCCTTCCAGGACCCCACCCACAAGCACTTCTTCACCGAGCAGACGATGAATTACTTCTGCGAGGGCTGCCCGTACAGCTACTACGTGCCGTTCCGCTTCAAGCTCGTCGAAGCCCGGCTGTTCGCGGACGCCCGCAATTTACGGCAACGACTCCGCAACCTGATCCCCTTCAAATCCGTGCTGCGCTACTTCCTGTTCAACCTCTACGACGGCGTGTACTTCGAGCTGGAAAAGCCGGCCGCTCTCCCCCGCCCATGAAATCCGCCCCGCCTCCCTCGCCGGCTCGCGGCTTCGCGATTGCGCTCGTCCTGTTGGTGGCGCTGCTGGGCCGGCTGTTCGCGAAGAGTTTCCAACCGGATTCCATCCTGTTCTCGAGCGACGGCCCGCTGGGCAACAACGCCGCCGCCTACGCCGCCCTGCCGGACGCGTTCTCCGGCATGTGGCTTGATTTGAACTGGGTGGGCGGGCCCGGCGGCAGCGCCTTTCCCAGTCTGACCTACCTCCTCCTGTGGGCTTTGGGGCCGCTGTACTTCGCCAAGTTTTATGCGCCGTCGAGCCTGTTGTTTCTGGGCCTGGCGACGTGGGTGTGTTGCCGGCAGCTCGGCTTTCGCCCCTTCGTCGCCACCTTGGGCGCGGTGGCGGCGGCGCTGAACACGGGGTTCTTTTCGTATGCCTGTTGGGGCCTGGGCACGGTGGCGTTCGCCGCGGGTTGGACTTTTCTGGCGGTCGCCGCGCTGAGCACCCACGCCACCCCGCGCGGGTGGCTGCGGGCCGTGCTCGCGGGGTTCGCCACGGGCATGGCGGTGGTTGAGGGCTTTGATCAGGGGGCGATCCTCAGTCTCTTCGTGGCCGGGTACGCGGTGCATCGCGCCTGGGAAGACAGCGCCGGGCGGAGGGCCGGGGCGCGGTGGGCGGCCGGCGCTGGGCGCACCGCCGTCGTGGCGATCGCGGCCGCCATCCTCGCCGCGCAGGCCCTCGCGGTGCTCATTGGCACCCAGGTCAAGGGGGTCGCCGGCATGGCGCAGGATTCGCGCACGCGGGCGCAGCGCTGGGACGAAGCCACCCAATGGAGCCTCCCGAAGGTGGAAACGCTGCGCGTCCTGATTCCCGGCCTCTTTGGCTACCGGATGGATACGCCGGACGGCGGCAACTACTGGGGCCGCGTGGGCGAACGCCCCGGTATGCCCGGCACCCGGCACTCGGGCGCGGGGGTGTTTGGCGGCGTGGTGGTTTGCCTGCTGGCGTTGTTCGCCCTGACGCAGTCCCTGCGCGGCGCCAAGGGGGTCTTCAGCGCGGGCGAACGCCGGGCCGTCTGGTTCTGGGGCGGCGCGCTGGTGGTTTCGCTCCTGCTGGCGTGGGGGCGGCACGCGCCGTTCTACCAGTTCTTCTACGCGCTGCCGTACTTCTCAACGATCCGCAATCCGATCAAGTTCATGCACCCGTTCAGCGTGGCGCTGGTGATCTTGTTCGGCTACGGGCTCCACGCGCTGGCGAAGGGATACCTCACGGCCGCGACCGATGCCGCCGGCCGGACCGGCTCCCGGCTGCGAACGTGGTGGGCGCGGGCGAACGCCTTCGACCGGCGGTGGGTGCGCGGCTTGCTCGTGGGCCTCGGGGCCGCGGCGCTCGGCTGGTTGCTGTACACCTCGGCGCGGAAGGACCTCCTGGCGCATCTGGGGACTTCGTTCCCCCCCGAACTCACCGCGCAGATCGCGGGCTTTAGCTTCGCGGAGGTCGGCCGCTTCGTGCTGATCCTCGCGCTGGCGTCCGGCGTGCTCGTGCTCGTGCTGAGCGGCATCCTCGGCGGCGAACGCTGGCGGGCCGGAGTAGGCGCCCTCGGCGCGTTGGCGCTCTTCGAGCTGGTCCGCGCGAACACGCCGTGGGTGAACTACTGGACCTTCACGGAGAAATACTCGCCCACCTGGCTGACCGAGACGCTGCGGCAGCGGCCTTACGAGCAGCGCGTGGCCCTCTTCCGCTTCCCCGTCCATGACAGCTTGAATCTGCTGCAGCAGATCTTCGACGGCGAGTGGACCCAGCACGGGTTCCGTTACTTCAACATTCAGTCGCTGGATGTCGTGCAAGAGCCGCGGCCCACGGTCGAGAATCAGACCTACCGCGCGGCGCTCAACGCCGGCGGCCCGCCGGGATACGTGCGGTTGTGGCAGTTGACCAACACCCGCTACCTGATCGGCCTCGCCGGTGCCTTCACGGACACCGTGTTAAACCAGCACTTCGACGGTGCCCGGAAGCGGTTCCGGCTGCTGCAACCCTTCACCGTCACGATGGAAAAGGCAGGCGCACCTCTGGTGGTGGAGACCAATCAGGTCGGCCCGTTCGCATTGATTGAATTCACCGGCGCCCTCCCGCGCGCCCGGCTCTACTCGTCATGGCTGGTGGACACCAACGACGCCACCACCCTGGCCACGCTGACCAGCCCGGCCCATGACCCCGCGCTCTCGGTGCTGGTCTCCACGCCGCTGCCCGCCGGCGTGCCGCCCGCGGCGGCGGCAGCTCCCGACGCCGCGCCGGGAAACGTGGAGTTCGCCAGCTATGCGCCCAAGTACGTGCGCCTGCGGGCCACGGCGAACCAGCCGGCGATCCTGCTGCTCAACGACAAGTTCGATCCCAACTGGTCGGCGCGTGTCAACGGCCAGCCGGCCGAACTGTTGCGCTGCAACTACCTCATGCGCGGCGTCTATCTGCCGGCCGGAACCCATGAGATCGAATTCAGCTACCACGTCTCGCTGGGCCCGCTGATGGTCAGCGTCTCGGCCATCGCCTTCGGGCTCGCCCTGCTGGGATGGGTGATTGTCGGGCGGCGGGCGCGGGCGCGCTCGGCCGGCCCCGACCCGGCGGCGGCGGCGGCGGCTTGACGATAATCGCGTGAGCGCCCTGCTGGATCATCTTCGCGGCCAGCGCGGCCGGGCGGGCTTGCCGGTGCTGACCTTTCCGGCGGGGCAGCTCATTGGCGCGACGGTCGCGGATTTTGTCACGCGGGCCGAGGTGCAGGTAGCCGGTCAGGCCGCGCTGCGAGAGCGCTTCGGGCTGTCCGTTCTCCTGACCTGCATGGACCTGAGCGTCGAGGCCGAGGCCTTTGGGTGCGAAGTCGCGCTGGCGCGGGACGAGGTGCCGACGGTACCGGGGCGGTTGGTGACCACGCGCGAAGCGGCCGAAGCCCTCGCGATTCCGGAACCCGGCGCCGCGCGCACGGCCGTGGCGCTGGCCGCGGCGCGCCAACTCAAAGCCCTGCCCGGCCGGCCGTGGGTACTCGGGGGGATGATCGGGCCGTTCTCGCTCGCCGCCCGCCTCTACGGCGTGAGCGAGGCGCTGGGCCTGACCCTCGAGGACCCCGCGCTCGCCCACTTGCTGATCGGCAAGGCCGCGCGCTTCCTGACCGCCTACGCCCGGGCCTTCAAGGCCGCCGGCGCGGACGGCGTGATCATGGCCGAGCCCACCGCGGGTCTGCTGTCGCCAGCGGCGCTCGGCGCGTTTTCCTCCGCTTACATTCGCCAGGTGGTCGAGGCGGTGGATGACGCCGCGTTCACCGTAGTGCTGCACAACTGCGCCGCCCGGCCGGTGCATCTGTCGCACGTGCTCGCGGCAGGCGCCCGGATGCTGCACTTCGGCCGGCCGATGGACCTGCTCGTTGCGTTGCGCGTCGCCCCGGCAGACCGGGTCATCAGCGGCAACCTCGACCCCGCCACGTTCTGGGTGCAGGGCACGCCCGAGGAGATGCGAGCCGCCGCGCGCGAGCTGCTGACCGCCACCGCGGGCCGGGACAACTTCGTGCTTTCGTCCGGCTGCGATGTGCCGCCCAAGGCGCCGCTGGCCAACGTGGACGCTTTTTTTTCCGCCCTGCGCGAGGCGAACGGCTGAGGACCTCAGCCGGCGGGCTTGGCGACATCCCTTGCGAGGGCTACGGTTCTTCCGGCATCTTGTCCGGAGCATCATGTCCGATCCCCAGAAAAGCCTGCGGTTTGTCATCGTCAGCGGTCTGGTTTTGCTGGCCCTGGCCGTTGCCCTGTTGATCCTGCAGAACCAGCGGCAGCGGCTCGCGGTCGCCGTTTCGCCGCCCGGCCCTGCGCCTGCGGGCGGGGAATTTCCGGTGATTTCCGAGCTGAGCGATTTCACGCTGACCAATCAGGCCGGTCAGCGCGTGCGCCGGCCCGACCTGCTCGGATCCGTGCTGGTGGGCGACATCATTTTCACGCGGTGTCCCGGTCCCTGCGCGCGCATGACCGCGAACCTGGCGCGGCTGCAGCGGGTGTTGGCGCCCACGGAGCCGGTACGGTTTTTCTCCCTCACCGCCGACCCTGATTTTGACACCCCAACCGTGCTCGCGGCCTACGCCCGGCGCTACGAGGCCGAGGTGCCCCGCTGGCAATTCCTGACCGGCTCGAAAGCCGAGCTGTACCGCCTCGCGACGCATGACCTGCTGCTCGTGGTGGTGGACAACACGGCCGACACCAGCGCCCCGCCGGAAGATCTGTTTCTCCACAGCACCAAGCTGGTGGTGCTGGACCGCGCGGGACGGTTGCGCGCAACGTTCGACGGCGAAGATCCCGAGGTCGTCCCGCGGATCGTCGAGGCGGTCCGAAAACTGGCGCGCGAAGGCTGAAGCCGGGCAAAAGGTTCTCCAAGGCTACCCCCCACCGATGCAGGTCTCCGATCTTCCCCTGTTGAACGCGGGCCTCAACGCCACGGCGGCGGCGTTCTTGCTCGCCGGCTGGGTGTTCATCAAGCAGGGCCGGCGCCAGGCGCACCAGAAGTGCATGATCAGCGCCTTCGGGATGAGCGTGCTCTTTCTGGTCAGTTACGTGACCTACCACGTGCTCCGGCAACAGCAGACCGGGTCGGCCCACACCAGGTTCACGGACCCTGCCTGGTTCCGGCCCATCTACCTCACCATCCTGATCACGCACCTCAGCGGCGCCATTGCGATCGTCCCGCTCGTGTTGACAACCCTCTATCGCGCCCTCCGCGGCCGCTTCGAAGCCCACCGGCGGCTGGCGCGCTGGACGTGGCCGATCTGGATGTACGTCAGTGTGACGGGCGTGGTCATCTACCTGCTGCTGTACCATGTCTTTCCGCAAACCTAACGGGCAGCCCATCCACTGGTCTTAAAATCGGAGCAACGCCAGCCGGTCGAGCCGGCCAGGGCTGGCCCGCCATCTCCCATGACGCGCCTCACCATCCTGACGGGACCGGAAGCCGGCCGGGAAATCGAACTGCCGTCCGGCACCACGCTCGTGGGCCGCGCCGCCGATTGCGGGGTGGTTCTCGCCGATCCCTCGGTCTCCGGCCACCACTGCGAAATCCGCGCCAGTGACCTGGGAGTGCATCTCCGGGACCTGGGCTCGACCAACGGCACCCGGATCGCAGGGCAACCGGTCGAGCGGTGTGAAGTGCGCGATGGCCAGGAGGTCAGCTTCGGCGAGGTGAGTGTGCGTTTCTCCATCCCGCCCGTCGAAATCATCATTCCCGCGCTCCCGGCGAACGACGAGCCTGCCCAGCAGGTACTCGACTCGGGCATCCTCGCCTGTTTTCAGCATCCGACCGAGCCGGCCGTTTTTCAGTGCCCGCAGTGCCAGCGGGCGTATTGCGGGAGTTGCGTTCGCGACGTGCGGCTGGCAGGCGGGCCGTCGCACCGGCTGTGCCCCCACTGCAGCGCCGTGTGCGCGCCGCTGACGCCGGCCCCGGCCCGGCCCCGGGGGCTGCTCGCAGCGCTCACGCGCAAAGGGGGCGTGTTCGACACCATCCGCATTGCGTTCAGCCGCGGGCCGCGGCGGAGACGCTGACCTGCGGCGGGGCCGCGGCGTCCAACGGTTGCCGCTCCGCGTGGACGCTCTCCGGCGCCGCCGCCACCGAGCCGAACGCACAGGCTTCATTGCGATTGGCGCACAGGCGCTGGAGGAAAAACTCGTTCGTCAGCGGCGGCAGAGCCCGTTTCAGCTCGTCCAGTTGGTCGTACCCAGCAGTGCCCTTGAACTTCAGGGTCACCACGAAGTGTCGCGCCCAGCGCTGCGCCACCCAGGTGCGTAAGAGGTCCATGCTGCGCTCCGGCGCGGCGATCACGTCGCACAGCAGCCAGTCCACCGGCGCCGCCGGCGTGAAACGAAATGCGTCGCCGCGCACAAACCGGAGCCGCTGGTGGGCCAGCAGGTCGGACCGCGGCGGCGACCGATCCACCGCGGTCACGCACGCGCCCCGGCCCAGGGCCACGTAACTCCAGCTTCCGGGACAAGCGCCGAGGTCCACGCAGCTCTCGCCCGCCCTGATCCGTCGGCCCAGCCGGGTTTCGGCCTCGACCAATTTCGCGAACGCGCGACAGGGCGCGGAGCGGTCTGACGCCGGCGTCACCCAGCCCTTCGGAAACGGCGAGAGCGCGCGCCGGAGTTGAAACGGTCCGGGCGCCGGCAGCACCGACAGCCACCCCGCGTCCGGCGCGAGCAGCAGCAGTTGCACCACCGAGTACGCGGCGGTCAACGGTGCGGCGTCCGGGGCGAGGGCGCGACGCAACCCGCGCCGCTGTCGCTGCAGTCGGTCCAGCACCGCCTCGCGAATCAGCCGGCAGCGGTTGATCCCGGCGCGCGCGGCTCCGTAGTGGGCAACGACGTGGAGCAGCCAGGGACGCCCTTCCGGCAGCCCGGCGATGATGGCGGCAAACACTGCCCCGGCCGCCTCCCGGATCGAGTGCGTCGCCACCTGCCGCGCGGTCGGCAGCACCTGCCGCGCGAAGACCAGCGGAGGCGCGCTGCCGTCGGGCAGCGTGAGCGAGCCGGGCCCGGCAAGGAAACCGGTTGGACCCGTGAGGACGCCCGGCGCGCGGGGGCGGATCGGCAGGGCCGGGCATTGGCGCCGCAGCTCATCTCGGAGATACGCCTCGTCTTCCTCGGCACAGAGCAGCACGTCCGCGGCGGACTTTGGTTCAGACTCTACCCGCCACACCGGGGCGCGGCCCGGTGCCGGCGCGCCCTTCCCGGCCAAGGGAGAAACGTGATTCATGAGGCCGCGTCCCGCTGAAGTTGCGCGACCAGACCGGCGCGCGCGGCGGCGAGGCCCTTGTACGCGGCGACCTCGGCGGGCATGGAGATCAACGCGCGCGCGAAGGCGGCGCGGACGGCCGGCGTCCGAACGACTTCCGCCAGGGGATGAATCGTGACCCGGATGCCGAAGGCCAGGCCACTGGAAGCAGGGAGCCGCAACAGCACCTGATGCTCGAGTCGCAACCAGGTGGTCGCGAGACTCGCTCGTTCGCCCAGTGGCGCCAGCGCCCGCGCGGGGTGGCGGTTCAACTCGGCATCGGCCGCCAAGCCCCAGTTCTCGCGCAACCAACCAACTCCGGCCGGCAAACGGGACAGCGCGGCATCAATTTGGGAGCCCAGCCGGGCATTAAGGCCGGGCACCGGGCCGTGAACCTCGGCCAGCGTCTGGCCGAGCTTTTCTTCCAATGCCCACGACGAAGGAAAACACACCGCTCCGCCAACCACCCGCATCCCGCCGCCCGTGGCCGGGGACAGCAATACGAAATCAGGTTCCCACCGAGACGCCAGGGCGACCAGCCTCGCCCGGGCGGACGGCAGGTCCGCATCGGCGATAACGGCGGGAGCGGCCGATACTTGGCTGCCGCCGGAGTCCAGCCACTCGGCGAACTCGTTCAAGAGGGCGAGACCTTCGCCGGTCAGCGAGCGATAACGGTCGGGCTGGGTCGTCAACCAGTGACGCCGTTCCCGCAACACCGCCTCGCTGTCTGCGGACGGCGAGAAAAAATCGCGCGCCACCCCGGTTCGCAGACCCATGCGAAAGCGGAAGTCCTCCGCCGGGAAGAGCCGGAGCCAATCGGTCTGAGGATGCCAGCGGTTCATGGCGCGCACGGACGTTCTGGGGGGAGCTGCCGCGGAACACAAGCGGGCATTCGCGGCGCTGACGGGCGGCGGGGATGTTCCGCCGCGACCGGCGGGCCAGCCGCGAAAGTTGCGCTCGCCTTCGGGTGGGCGGCCTGCCTATTTTCGCCCCCCCGTTTGGAAACGGTCGGCTGAAAACCGGCGGGCGGG
>CAYNCT010000122.1:0-10533 GCA_964396005.1 uncultured Verrucomicrobiota bacterium
GGTGAGCATTGAGCGGGAACGCTGGGACTGTGAGCAGGTGAAGAAGGAACTGGCCCGCAAGTTCCGGTACATGCCGTTCCTCAAGCTGCTGCTGCTGAATCTCTGGTTCCGGGTGGTGGTGCTGGGCTTCATCGTGCTGGCCGGCTCAATCGGCTTGGTGCTGCCGAAGGTCTGGCGCACGACCCCCAGGGACTTCACCCCCGAGGTCAAAATCAGCGCGCTGGACAAGGCGCAGTGCCTCATGCTCCAGCGCAGCGCCCGGCGCGCGCAAGCCGCGGGGCAGTTCGACCGGGCGCTCTACGCGTGGGGCACGGCGATCGCCAACGATCTGGCCGACCTGCGCGCCGTCCGCGGCTTCCTCGGCTGCATCGCCGCCCAGGAACCCCCTCCCCGCAAGCAGATCACCGCGGCCGCGCAATACTCCTCTTGGCTGTTGCGGCTGGGCCGGACGAACACGGCCGACCTCGCGCTCACCACGCGCGTGTTTGAAGCCTATGACCTGCACGACCTGGTCGCGCAGGTGCTCCAGCCGTTCAAAGACAACCTCACCGGCGACCTCGCGCCCCGCTATGCGAAGGCGCTGTTCTTCACCGGCAAATTCGAGGAATTTGGCCAACGCTGGCCCACGCTGGGCGCCGAAGCCCGGGCGCGACCGGACCTGGCGCTGGTCCATGACGCTTACGAACTGGGCTGGCGGCAGCCGGCCGATGCGGCCGAAATCCGCCAGCGGCTCGAGCAAACGGGCCAGGGCGTCGGCCCGCTGCACGACCTCGCCAACCGGCTGCTCCTCCAGGTGGCCAATCACCTTTCCGACCCCGACGGCTACGCGCGCGTGCTGGGCCAGTTGCAGCGGGACCAGGCCGACTCCGGCACCGACCACGCCGGCTACTGGCGGCTGCTCCGCTCCCTCGGCCGGGTGGAGGAAGCGCGGTTCCTCGCCGAGCTCTACACCAACCCGCCGCGTTCGGCGCGCGAACTGGTGACGTTGGCCAGCAGCTACGATCAACTCGGCCTGGCCGGCAAGGCGCTCGGACTCTTCCAACAGCACGCCGCCGAATTCGGTTACGCTCCGGAAGTCTGGTTGGCCTACGCCGAGATCGTGAATCGCGAGGGAAACTGGGATGAACTCAACGCGGTGACCGTGCGCATGCGGCAGAACACGCGTTTGCTCGAAGAGCAGGAGGGGTTCATTGACTATCTCGAAGGCTGGTCGTTCCTCAAACGGGGCGTCACCAACCAGGCCGAAGCGCTGTTCATCCGGGCCGCCACTAAACCGTTTGGCTACGACTGGCAGGCCATCGCCGCCGCACTCAACATGACCAAGGCCGGCTTCCCGAACGAGGCGCGCGAGGTGCTCGCGAAAGTCACGCCGTCCGAAGCGCTGCAGAGCGCCTACTGGGACGCCCGTTTCGAGACCGCCTGGGCGCTGAAGGACGAGGGCCTTATGCTGGTGACCGTCGAGGCTGCCTTCGCGGCTCATCCCCAACAGGCCGTCTGGGCCGGCCGGCGCACCGCCACCCTGCTGGTCACCCGCCAGCAACCCGAGGAAGCCATCCGATTGAGCATGTTGCTCCGCGCGCAATTCCCCGACTCCCTGGGCGTGCAAATCAACCACGCCTTCGCCCTCATCTACAACCGCCGCCTCGAGGAGGCCGGCGAGCTGTTGGCGAAGCTGGCGGACCGCCCGATGAACGCCGAAGAATCCCACTCCTACGCCCTGGCCCGCTTTGAGTTGCTCCTGCTGCGCAATCGGCCGGATCTGGCTCGCGTCGTCCTGCCGGGCGTGGATCGCTCCCGGCTCTTCCCCACTCAGGCGCGCTGGTTGCAAGACCAGCTCAAGCGCCTTGCAGCCGCCTCGGGCTAGGCCGTATCGGCTAACCGGCATGACTGCAACCGAAGCTCGCGACCTCCTCGAACGCTTTCGCGCCGGCCTGGCCACCGGCGACGATGTGCTGGCCGCCTTCCGCGCCGCGCCCGTCGTGGACCTCGGCTTCGCCCACGTGGACACCCACCGCGGCCTGCGGCAGGGATTTCCCGAGGTCATCCTCGGTGCCGGCAAGTCCCCGGAGCAGGTGGTTCAAGTCGCCGCCCGCCTCTGGCAAAACGATGGCCGGGTGCTCATCACCCGCGTCACCCCCGAGCACGCGCGCGCCGTGCGTCGCCGGTTCCGCCGTGCCCAACACCACGAAACCGCCCGCTGCCTGACGCTGGAACGGCAGCCGCTCCCCAAACGGCCCGGCACCGTTGCCGTGCTCTGCGCCGGCACGAGCGACCTGCCGGTGGCCGAGGAAGCGGCCGTGACCGCCGATTTCATGGGCAACCGGGTGGAACGCCTCTTCGACGTGGGCGTCGCCGGCCTGCATCGGCTGCTCGGCCGATTGGAGCTGGTCCAACGCGCCAACGTGCTCGTGGTGGTCGCGGGCATGGAGGGCGCCCTGCCCAGCGTGGTCGCTGGCCTGGTGGCCCGGCCGGTCATCGCCGTACCCACCAGCGTCGGGTACGGCGCCAGCTTCGGCGGCGTGGCGGCGCTCCTGGGCATGCTCAACAGTTGCGGCAGCGGCGTCACCGTGGTGAACATTGACAACGGCTTCGGCGCCGGTTTCGCCGCCAGCCAGATCAACGCCCTCGCCTCCGAATCCTCGTGAAGACCCTTTACCTCGACCTGATCAGCGGCCTCAGCGGCGACATGTTCCTCGGAGCCTTGCTCGACCTGGGGGTTAACCGCGCCGAGCTCGAGCGCGCCTTGCACGGGCTGGGCGTCGCCGGTTACCACCTGCATATCGGTCGCCAGTCACGCAGCGGCATCGCGGGCACCCGCTTCGAGGTCCATCTCGATGCCGATCACGCTCACGGACCGGACGGAACCGACCACCTCCACGAGCCCGGCGCCCCTCACGACCACGGCAGCGTAGAGGCTCACGCGCATCACCATGAGCCCCACGACCACCATCATCCGGAACAGCGTGACTTCGCCGCCATCCGGCACCTCATCGCCGCCAGCCAGCTCTCATCATGGGTGAAGCAGAGGGCCGTCGCCATCTTCGCCCGCCTCGCCGCCGCCGAGGGGAAGATTCACGGCCGGCCGCCCGAGGAAGTGCATTTCCACGAAGTGGGCGCGGTGGACTCGATCGTGGACATTGTGGGTGCGTGCGTCGCGCTCGAGCTGCTCGGCCGGCCGCGCGTGCAGGCGTCGCCCGTCGTGGATGGCACCGGCTGGGTCCGCTGCGCGCACGGGCACTTCCCGGTGCCCACGCCGGCCACACTGGAAATCCTCGGCGCGCGGGGCGTCGCGGTCTCGCAGTGCGAGGAACCGCACGAACTTGTCACCCCCACCGGCGCCGCCCTGCTGGCGGAACTGGCCGAAGACTTCGGGCCGCTCCGCGGCCTGCGCGCGGAGCGCATCGGCTACGGCATCGGCGGCCGGGAACATGCCACGCGGCCCAACGTCCTGCGCGCGATCCTGGGGACCGCCACCGACCTGCCCGCTTCCGCACACGACTGGGAAACCGACCACGTGGTCCTGCTCGAAACCCACCTCGATGACACCTCGCCGGAGTTGCTCGCGCCCGTCCTTGACCAGGCGCTGGCGGCCGGCGCGCTGGACGCCGCCTGCGCGCCGCTCGTGATGAAGAAAGGCCGCCCCGGCCTGCGGCTCTCCGTCCTCGCGCGGGTGGCCGATGCGGATTCCCTAACCGCACTAATGTTGCGCCACACCAGCGCGTTTGGCGTGCGCCGCACGGTCTGTGAACGGCGCAAATTGCGGCGGGAGTTGCGCTGCGTCGGCACGGCCTACGGCACGGTGGCGGTAAAGATCGGCTGGATGGATGGCGCGACCGTCCAGGCCGCACCGGAATTCGAGGATTGCCGGCGCCTGGCCGAAGCGGCGGGTGTCCCCGTGCGCGTGGTTTACGCTGCCGCCCAGGCCGAAGCCGCCCGCCTCCTCGGGACGAAAGTTCCCGCGGCCCAAGGTTGAGTACCGGCAACCGCAGCGGTACACTCCGCTGGTTCTTGCCCCGATCGGTTTGCCCCGCGCGACATCCCGCCGTGGGCCGGCCGGTCGGGTGCGCAACCGAGATCAAGCCATGAACGAATCCTCAACCAACAGCGCGCCGGCGGTGAGTCCGCACACGATCCTGGTGCCGGTGGACTTCTCCACGCCGGGACGAGAAGCGCTCGCCTACGCGGTGGCGTTCGCGGCCCGGTGTGAGGCGAAGTTGCTGGTGCTCCACGTCGTCGAGATCCCGTACGTGGGTTCGGGCCTCGGCGAGATCGAGCTGCCGCCGGTCGAAGCGGACATTCGCGAGCCGGTCGCGGAAAACCTTGCCCGGATGGTCAACGAAATCGTCGCCGGCCGGGTGCCGGTGGAGACCCTGACGCGCACCGGCCAGCCGTGGTTCGAAATCACGGAGGCTGCGCGCGAACTCCGGGCGGACCTCGTGATCGTCGGCACTCACGGTTACACCGGGTTGAAACACGTCCTCATGGGCAGCACCGCCGAGCGGGTCGTCCGCCACGCGCCGTGCCCCGTGTTGGTGGTCCGGAACCGCGGCCAGTAAAGCCGACACCCGGACGCTCCGACGGTGGCTTCGCGGACTGAAGTCCCCGCTCCGGTGGTAGGGCGCCGCTGCGTCGGCGCCGCCACCGTCCGCCTGGTAGGGCGCCGCTGCGTCGGCGCCGTCATCCCGCCGGGTCGCAGCCCGGCCCGACCAAACGCCGCTCCGCAGCCCGGCCCGACCGAGGTCTGCGCTCGGCCGCGCCGCAGCGCGGCCCTACCGAACGCAAGGCGTGACGTGTTCAGCGAACTCGAGTCCCCTCTCCGGTGGTAGGGCGCCGCTGCGTCGGCGCCGCCACCGTCCGCCTGGTAGGGCGCCGCTGCGTCGGCGCCGTCATCCCGCCGGGTCGCAGCCCGGCCCGACCAAACGCCGCTCCGCAGCCCGACCCGACCGTGGTCTGCGCTCGGCCGCGCGGCAGCGCGGCCCTACCGAACGCAAGGCATGAGGTGTTGAGCGCACTCGAGTCCCCGCTCCGGCGGTAGGGCGCCGCTGCGTCGGCGCCGCGACCGGCCAACCCGGACATCGCGCCCAGAAAAGAAGAGACCGGGCCGAAGCCCGGTCTCCCTGATTCTATTCGGCTGAGGTCAGCCGCGGCCTACTTGCGAAGGCGACCGAAGAGCGCCGGTTGATCCGGCGTGAACGTGAACGGACTGGTCGCGCCCGCCACGTCCTGCCACGGCCCGTTCACCGTCGGCGCCGCCTGCAGCGTCCCGCCTCCCGTCCACTCGACGGTGATGGTCCCGTTGGCGTTCTGCCGAATGCTCGTGAACTGCGGCGCCCCTTCCTCGTACGGGCCCACCGGGACCAGCACGAACCAGTCGAAGTCGCCGCTGTCCATGGTGAACCGGAACGTGTTGGCGCCCCTCAGGTTGACCGTCGCCACCGCGCCCCCCGCGTCCTTCATCGGGACCAGGTTGTTGGCGCCCCAACCGCCGGAGCCCGGACCGTTGAACGTTCCCAACGGCGTCACGGTCTGCGTGGTCGAAGCCGGGTTGTCCACCAGGCCAAGCGCGGCCCGGAGCTGGTTGTCCGCCCGCCCATCATAGGAGAGCGCCGCCCAGATCTCGTACTTCGCTTCGGGGATCACCCGGGTGTAGTTGCCAAAGTCGGCCGTGTTGACCCAGCCGAGTTTGTAGTTGGCCGTGACTTCGTAGGCGCCACGGTCACGACCCCAGCGTCCGCCGAGGTTGTCGTTGATGTTCTTGTTCGGGGTTTCGCCCAGGCGGTACACGTCCGAGTCGTTGCCGTCATCGGAGCCGTAGTCCACCCCGGCCACGGCGCTCAGGCCCTGATATGCGCCGCCCAGGTAGGGCATCACGTTCACGTCGCGGCCGGCGGTGCCCGCCTGCGGGTTGGCCTGGCCGCCTCCGGTGTTGAAGTCTTCCGCCTCAATCACAAACGCGCCGGTCGCCGGGAGCGGAGCCACGTTCATGGTCGCGGAGAAGGACTGCGGGCTGCCGTCGGACCAGCGCAGCGTGTAGGAGTGCATCCCGGCGGTCGCCTTCGTCCAGGTCGCCATGGCCCCGTCGGCGTTGTACACCACGTTCAGGTCAGCCGCCGGAACGGCAGTGCCGTCCACTTCCAGCGAGACCGAGCCGTTCGCCACCGAGGTGGAGAAGTTCTCGATCATCCAGCTCACCCGGTCGTTGCGGACCGAGTCCCGGGGATCCGGAGACTGGGTGACGGCGGCCGGTGCCGTGGTCGGCGAGAGGGTGAACCAGTCGAAGTCACCTCCCCGGGTGGTGTAGCGGATGGTCACCTTGCCGCCCGGGAGCTTGAAGACCGCCCGGTTTCCGGCCGCATCGACCGCCGGCAGGAGGCCGTTGTTGCCCCAGCCGCCCGGAGGCGTGCCGCGGATGGTCGCGAGGGTCTTGACCGTCTGGCTGGTCGTGCCCGCGCCCGAAGTCACCAGACCCACATCGCCACCGGCGGTATTCGCCGGGTCAATCGAGTGCGCCGCGTACGCGGTATAGACACCCGCCGGAATGGTGCGGGTGTAGTTGTACCACTCGCCGTTGCCGGCCCAACCAATCTTGAAGTTGGTGGTCACCTCGAAGCCCGGCCGGGCTGTGTCGAGGTTCGGCGCGGCGGCCGTCTGCGAATCCATCGGCACGTTCGGGTTCAGGCCCGCCTCGATTGCGGCACGATACGCGCCGTTCTGGGAGCCCTCGTTGCCGTCTTGGAAGTAGTCCACGTTGTGGACCGCCGCCAACCCGGCATACTCACCACCCTCGTACCCGCTGCCGTTGGAGATCTGAGCCTGGCCGTTGTTGTCGAAGTGCTCGGCTTCGATCGTGAAGGAGTTCGCCGGCACCGCGTCCACGCCGGGCTGGAAGTTGAACGTCACGGTTTGATCCCGCGACAGCCCGCCGGTTTCGTTGTACCGCAACCGCAGACTGTTCGGACCGGTGATCCACTGGCGGTTGGCCGGCGGCGTGTACCGGACCGTGGTCGTCGCGCCGTTTCGAGTGACCGTGGGAGTCACATCCACCCCGCCCAGTTGCAGGCTCACCGAGCCGTCCACCAGGCTGGTGTCACCGTCCATAATCTCAATCTCCACCTGGCCGTTGAAGGTGGTCGGCACGCCGACCTTGGTGATGTGAGCCCGCGGGGTCATCGGCCCCTTGGCGTAGGTCTTCACCACGCTCGCTTCGCGGGCGGTGTCGTTCAACAGCACCACCCGGCCGTCGGCCAGCCGTTGGTACACCTCGAAGTTCGCTCCGCCCCCCCCCTCAAACCAAATGAACCGCATCGGGTAGATGCCCGGTTCGCGGATGAGGAAGTTGAACAAGGACTGCGGATCGCCGGCAGTCCCGCGGCCGCCATCGAACTGCCCCAGCAACTTGCCGTCGAGCTGGTAGCGGTCCAGCGGATTGCGGCCCGCCCACACGGCAAACCCGTCGTCACTGTTGACGCCAAAGGTCTTGAGCCCGTTGCTCGTGAACTCCACGAAAAACAGCGCCTCGCAGGCGATGTTGTTCGGGTCGGTGATTGAGATACCGTCGAAGCCAGGGATCAGTTTCTCGGGCGCCTGCCGCTCGGGCAACGCCGCGTCGTCCCGGAACATGCCTTGCGAGAGCCCTGCCTGGTCATGATTCAGGTATTCGGACTCGAGCGCGTACTTGTTGGCCGTCCCCGGGATGGTTTGATTCAGGTCGCCGGGTTGATTAATCCGGTTCGGCCCCAGCTCACCCCACAACTGCTGCTCGGCACGCGCCACCGTGTTGGCGTAGTCGAAACCGAGATTGGTGAACTCGTCCTCCGCCAGCCACCAGGTGCGCAGCAAGAAGCCGCGATTGGAAGCGGCCGTGCTGACGCCCGTCACCGCCAGGTCGGGCGTGACGTCCACGTACGAGGCGACCGTCGCGGTGCGAGTTCCGCCCAGACTGTTCCCCAAGGTGTCTTGGAAGGTAACCCGGACCGGATGCTGGGAACCCGAGGCCAGCCAATTGGGCGCGGTGACCACGCGGATGGTGGTGGTCTGGCCGTCCTTGGTGATGCTGGTCGGGGTAACGCTCGCGCCGTCAATCTCGACGGCGACGCTGCTTGGTACCACCTGGCTTTGGCCCGAATCCTCGAGAATGGCGGTGTAGCCTTCCGCTGTGGCGCTCACGCCCGCGTAAAGGGCTTTGTCGGCGGCGTACGTGGTGATCTTCACGTTGTCCACGTGATGGTTCTCGTTCGCGCCACCCGTGCGGCCGGCAAACAACAACCGGCCCCGGCTGGGCGCGTAGCCGGTCTGGAAGCGATCCAAAATGGTGCGGCCCTTGTAGGTGACCGTCAGTTCACCCGTCTCCTCGAGTTTGACGGTAAACTTCTGCCAGCAGAGGCCAGCCGGGTCACCAGCGGTATCCGGGTCGCGCGGGCCGGTTTGCAGACTCGTGTTGTCGTCGCAAGCGCCATGGCGCGTCGGCAACGACACGCGCGTGACGGTGACGTTGTCCACCCGGACGATGATGCCTTCGATGTCCGGACCATCCGGCAGGGCATTGCCCGCCCAGGTGTCGAAGCTGATCGCGATACCGGTCGTGGTGCCCGTTTCCGGCGCGCCGCCCGCCGCATAACCGCCCGTGTTGTTGACATCACCGTTCAGCATGAGCTGCACTTGCGGGTCGTTGGACCGGGCGTAGTTGAGGGAGAAACCATCGGCGGGACGATCCGACGTCCCGTTGCCGATGCGGACATCCACCTCGAAGTCAAACGCCTTGACGATCAGGCCGTTGTCGAAGTCCGGGAAGAGCAACTGGCTGTACTGGCTGCCCGTCGCCTCCGTGATGGCGTAGTAACCGCCGGGATTGCCGCCCGTGGCTTTCCACGGGTCGGGGTTGTTGGATCCGATAATGAAGTTCGGATCGAGGGCCGGATCGGTGGAGAAGTCGTACGTGGCCGAGCCCGCGAGGGCCGACGCGCACGTCACGACCAGAGCACCGAGTCCGACCAGCGACCGCTGGTATGGGGTTCGCATAGTTTTCTGTCTGGTTTTTCCGTTTGGTTTGGTTCTGGCCAGAACCGCGGAGTCTCAGGGGCCACCGGCCCACGCCGGCACCGCCTCCCAAGAAGCGACGCCGTCAAGGCTCCGCAGGTCTGGTCATGCAAACTGGCAACGGCTGATAAATGCCAGCTTTTGTAGAATCGAGTCAACCGTAAAGTGGCAGTTTGCGGAATCTTGTGACGATGAGACCCCGGGCGAGTAGCAAGGCCGGCCCCTCCGGGCGTCGCGGGACCCAACCCGCGGCGCTGGGATAACTTGCGGCGACGACCGGGGTGAAACGCGCCAGCGACCTTGAAGGTCCGCCCGAGGCCGGCCATCGTCGCGGCCGAATGAAGCTGCCGTTTGCCCTCACGTTGCTCCTGATGGTCGCGGTCCTTGGCGCGTCACCGACCGTTCTCGCCGCCGCAGAAGCACCGTCCGCCACCGTTCCCACGGTGCCCCTCAAGGTGCCGCCCGGCTTCCGCGTCGAGGCGTTGCTGCGCGTGCCCGAGGACCAAGGCTCGTGGGTGTGCCTGACCCCGGACCCGCGCGGGCGGCTGCTTGTGTCCGATCAATTCGGCCCGCTCTATCGCGTGACGGTGCCGGAGAGGCCGGGCGAGACGACCCGCGTCGAGCGCCTGGCGGTCGCGCTCGGCGGCGCACAGGGGTTGCACTACGCATTCGACAGTCTCTACGTGGTGGCGAATCGCTCCAAGGACGGCGGCGGCTCGGGCTTGTACCGGCTGCGCGACCGGGATGGCGACGACCAGTTCGAGGAGGTGAAGTTGCTGCGCGCGCTCGACGGCGAGGGCGAGCACGGGCCGCACGCGATCGTGCCGGGGCCGGACGGCCATTCGCTGTTCCTCTTGGCCGGCAACGCCACGTACCTGCCGCGGATTGAAAGCTCCCGTGTGCCGCGCCATTGGGCCATGGACCATCTGGTTCCCGCCCTCGGGCAAACCGACGGCGTCTGGCGGACGAACCGCCCCGGCGGCTGGGTGGTCCGGCTCGATCCGGAGGGCCGCGCGTTCGACTTGTTCACCGTTGGCTTGCGCAATCCCTACGACCTGGCGTTCAACGCCGACGGCGAGCTGTTCACGTTCGACGCCGACATGGAGTGGGACCTGGGAACGCCGTGGTATCGCCCGACCCGCGTCAACCACGTGACCAGCGGGGCCGAGATCGGCTGGAGGACCGGCAGCGCGAAATGGCCCGACTACTACGCGGACAGTCAACCGGCCGTGCTGGACATCGGCGAAAGCTCGCCCACCGGCCTGGCCTTCGGCTACGGCGCGCGATTCCCCGCCCGCTACCAGCGCGCGCTGTTCATGGGCGACTGGAGTTACGGCAAAATCTTCGCGCTGCACCTGACGCCGGCGGGCTCCAGCTACACGGCGAGCAACGAAGTCTTCCTCGCCGGCTCGCCGTTGCCGATCACCGACCTGGTGATCCGGCCCCAGGACGGCGCGCTGTATTTCCTGACCGGCGGCCGCGACACCGCCACCACGC
>CAYNCT010000123.1:0-10530 GCA_964396005.1 uncultured Verrucomicrobiota bacterium
TTCCTGCCCACCACACGCGCTGAGATGGAAGCGCGCGGCTGGAGCGAGCTGGATGTGTTGATCATCACCGGTGACGCTTACGTGGACCACCCATCCGTTGGCGCCGCGATGATCGGCCGGGTGCTCGAAGCGGAAGGTTGCCGGGTGGGTATCATCGCCCAACCGGACTGGCGGAACATCGAGTCCATCCAGGGCATGGGCCGGCCGCGGCTGTTCTGCGGCGTGACCGCCGGCAACCTCGACTCGATGCTGTCGAATTACACCGCTGCCCGTCACAAGCGGAAGGAGGACGTGTACAGCGAGGACGGCGCGCCGGGCAAACGCCCCAACCACGCCGCGGTGGTGTACACGCAAATGTGCCAGCGCGCGTTCCCGGGCGTGACGGTGGTCATGGGCGGCATGGAAGCCAGCATGCGGCGGGTGGTCCACTACGACTACTGGGAGGACAAACTCCGGCCCTCGACCCTGGCCGTGGCCAAGGCGGACATCCTGGTTTACGGCATGGGCGAGTCCGCGGTGCGGGAGATCTACCATCGCTTGCAGACAGGCAACCACGACCTGAGCGGCATCCGCGGCACGGCCCGGTTCCTCGGCGCCCGGGCGACCGCCACGGCGGATTTCGCCGACTGCATTATCCTGCCTTCGTGGGAGGACATTCAGCGGGACAAACGACTCCTGCTGCGGTTGACCAAGGTGGTCGAAGCCCAGCAAACCCCGTACTGCGGCAAGCGCCTGGTCCAAAGGCACGGCCCGCGCGCCGTCCTGCAGGAGCCGCCAGCCTTCCCGATTCAAGGGCCGGACCTGGACGCCCTCTACGAACTGCCGTTCATGCGGCTCCCGCATCCGTCGTATCGCGGCAAGATTCCCGGGTTCGCGACGATCAAGGACTCAATCATCGTATCGCGCGGCTGCGCGGGGGGCTGCACGTTCTGCGGCCTGGGCTTCCACCAAGGCAAGTTCCTTTCCAGCCGGAGTGTGGACTCGGTGCTCAAGGAGATACGCCGGATGACCGAAAGCGAAACGTTTCGCGGGACGGTGTCGGACCTTGGTGGCCCGACGGCCAATCTTTACGGCTGCGAAAACGGCCACGTGGACGCGTGCAAGAACTGCCACCGCCCGAGCTGCCTGTGGCCGACGATCTGCCCGCACTTCAGCATTGATGAGCAGGCGCAACTGGACCTGCTGCGCCAATCCCGGCAACAGCCCGGCGTGAAGCACGTCTTCATCCAGTCGGGGATCCGGATGGATGTGGCGTTGCGCACGCCGGAGTATTTCCGGGAGCTCGTGCAAAACCACGTGTCCGGCCACCTGAAAGTGGCGCCGGAGCATCTCCACCCGGAGGTGTTGCGCCGCATGCGCAAGCCGGCAGGCGACTTCCAGGGCTTCATGGAAAAGTTTCACGCGGAGAGCGAAGCCGCCGGCAAGGAGCAGTACCTGGTGCCGTACTTCATCTCGAGTTTCCCGGGTTGCACCGAGAAGGAGATGGGGGCGGTCGAGCAATTCCTCCGCAAGGAGCGCTGGAACCTGCAGCAAGTGCAGGACTTCATTCCCCTGCCGATGACCGGCGCGGCCGCGATGTACGTGACCGGCCTGGACATCAACACCGAGCAACCGATCCCCGTGGTCCGCAACGCCGGCGAGCGCGAGCGGCAGAAGCGGATGCTGCGGCCCAATGCCATTCCGCAGCGGCGCGGCGCCAGCGAGCGCGAGCTGGACACGGTGGATTGACGGGCCCGCGCATCCGCCGGGGCCCGGCACTACAGTTCGTAGGTGGTCGCCTTGCGGAGGCCCAGACGCAACGGCAACCAGCCCACCAGCCCCGAGAGCCCCAGGAAGAACGCCCAGCTCCCGGAGATCAGCAGCCAGTTGGGCTCGCCCAGCCGCGGCCAGGGCGAGCCCACCGCCACCAACCCAACCCCGACCACGATGTACAAAAAGCTCACCACCAGGCAGAAGGTCCCGCCAAAGCCGCTCACGATTTTGCTCGGGTTGTCCTCCTTGAAGTTCGGATAAAGCGCTCCCATGCCGACCGCGAGGCCGTTCAACGCGAAGCACATCACCGTCACCGCGGCGCCCAGGTAGGCCGTCCGCGACCACTCGAGCGACAACATCCGGCAGGACAGCAGCAGGAGCCCGCCGGTGATGGCCAGGGACAGGGCGCTGGCGAGGAGGAACTTGGCCGTCAGCATCCGTTTCAGCCCCAGCGGCGCGAGGCCGACAATCCAGACCCGTTTGCCCTCGAGCGAAAATTGCGGAAAGACGAAGCGGGTCGTGAGCGTGGCGAGGTTCAGCGTGCAAGCGGCCAGGTTCAGGAAGGACACCACCTGAATCCAGAACGGGTTGCTCAGTTGCGCGCTGAAGTGACGCAGGTTGAGGATGTACACGGCGATCAGCCCGAAGATGACCAGCGTCTGCGCCCATTGCGTGGTGTCGCGCCAGAAGACCCGCATGTCTTTTAGCAGGAGGGCCCGGACGTCGGGACGGATCCCGGGCACCCCGCGAAACACCACTTCCGCCAGCCCTCGCCCCGGCAAGCCCGTGGCCTGCCGCCGCTGCCACGCGCGCCACCAGGCCCACCGCCCCAGCACGCTGCCGCGACTTTGAGCGGCCGACGCCGCCTGATAGAACAATCCGCCGGTCCGGGTGAACATCAGGCCGCCGAGGAAGAGCGCGTAACTCAACAGGACAAGCGCGAAGAACGCGGCCGAACTTAGCGCGCCTTCCGCCCATTGTTGGACGCTCGCCGCCACCCAGTAGCTCGGTAACAGAGGGAATTGCGCGAAATTCGTCCGCGCCAGCAAACGGTCCAACACCACCAGCACGCGCGTTTCGAGTTCTTCGTCCGAGACTTGCGCCGGCCGCAGCCAGAAGGCGAGCCCGACCAGGACGGCCCCGGCCACGATCAGGGCGCCCACTTGAAACGCCCGCCGGTCCAAAAAACGGGCCACCGTGACCGCCAGCCAACCGCCCGCCGCCGCCGGCAGGATCACAAACAGCGCCAGCAAAATCACGGTCAGCGGATAGAAGTGCCATGGCACCCCGCGAACCAGGCCGTAAGCCGCCAACAACGGCGCGACGAGGAATAGGAAGGCCCAGGAGGCCAGCAGCGTGGACTCGATGAACTTCCAGCGAAAAATGGTCTGGGCGGAGACCGGCAACGTCAGCAGAAACGACGTCTCGCGATTCCGAAACAGGTTCGTGTAGGCGATGACCAGATTGCTCAGCAGCAGCAGCGCAAACAGACTGGCAAAGAGGAGGAACATCATGCGCTCGACCAGCACCTCGCCCAGGCCCGGGAACTGGTCGGCGAACCGCAAGCCGCGATAAAACAACGCGAACGAGACCGCGGCGTACCCCGTGAGAAAGCACAGGATCAGCGCGCTGAGGAGCTTCGATTGCTCGCGTAACGCCAGCAGCTTGCGCCCGATCTGGCGCAGGTTGACCCGCAGCAAGAGCCAGAGCGGGTCTCTGCCCGGCGGGGGACTGGCGGCCGCGCCCAGGGCCGCCGCGGTGCTGATCTCGCTGCCGATCATGCGGCCAGGTGGGCGGTTTCTTCCCGCAAGTTCGCCTCCTGAGCGGTGAGCGTCAGGAACGTCTGCTCGAGCGGTCCGGCGGCCCCGCTCTGCTCCCGCAACTCCTCGCGGGTACCCACCGCGATCAGCCGGCCCTCATGCATGATGCCGATGCGATCGGCCATCTCCTCGGCGATGCTCAACTGGTGGGTGGAAACGAACACCGTCATGCCGTGCCGCGAGCGTTCCTTGAGCAGATCCTTGAGCACGCGGCCGTGGTGCGGATCGAGGCCCACCATTGGCTCGTCGAGCACCATCACGTCGGGGGCGTGGAGCAACGCCGAGGCGATCGCCACCCGCTGGCGGGTGCCGTGCGAAAGGCCTTCGATCGGCTTGCGCAGATAGGGCCCCAGGTTGAACCGCTCGACCAGCTCCCGCACGCCGGCCGCGATCCGGGCTTCCTCCATCTGGAACAGCTCGCCAGTGAACCGCAGGAATTCCCAGGGCGTGAGCTTGTCGTAGAGGAACGGAAAATCCGGCACGAAGGCCAGCCGGCGCCGCGCCTCCAGCGGATGCGTCTGCACATCGAACCCCGCCACGCGTGCCGTGCCGTCGCTGGGACGGATCAGGCCGGTCAGGATTTTGATGGTGGTCGTCTTGCCGGCCGCGTTGGGGCCGAGGAGCGCGAAGAACTCCCCGCGCGGAATGGTGAGGCTGACCGCGTTCACGGCGAGCAGGTCGCCGAACCGTTTGCTGACCCGGATCAATTCAATCATGGCCGCGTCACAGGGTGGTGAAGGCGTCGTTCACGATGCGGAAGTCGCCGGGCAATTCCACGCGCAGAATCTCACCCACCCGGCTGACGATCACCACGATCTGGTGCTTGTCGAAAAGCCGGGCTTGCAGGCGATAGATGCGCGTCCGCGCGCTGCCGATCTTCAGCCAGTCGCTGTAGGCCCGCCATTCAACTCCCAGTTCGAGCGGCTGCGCCGGTAGAGGGGCGGACACCGCCGGCAGCCACGTCAGCAGGCCCCCGGCGAAGGGCGCGCCGATGGCGGCGAGAACGCGTTCCGGCTGCTTCAACTCGGCAAAGGTGAAGTCGCGCTCCCAGGGAGTTTCCGGGGAGCCGAAGCGAACCTTCACCTTCTCCGCTGCTGCGTCAGCCTTGAGTTCGACCAGATTGGGGCGCGCGATCAGGCGCAAGAACATGCTGGTCCAGTCGTGCTGCGCGCTGAACTCGGCCCGCCAGCCAAAGCGCAGCGAGGGTGCGCCGTCCGCCAACCGCGCCGTGCCCTCCAGATCGAGGGAGTAGCCCGTGGCGCGGCGGATGCGCCCTTCGAGTTCCTGATCCGCCAGCAACGGGCCTCCGGGCCGGACCTCCTCGCCCACATTCGGCACCCACCGGCAATGACCGATCTTGGCCTGACCGCGGAAGATGTCCAGTTGCGAGGCGTCCGGGGCGCTGAGAATCCGCTCCCAAACGACCTGGACCGGAATCGGACTGCCCGCGTCCTTGCCGCCGGCCAGTTCGGTGCGCCAGAGCAGGACGTTCATCGCCACCCAGAAAAGGGCGACCAGGGGGAAGTACAGCCGTTTCATTCCTGTGCGCTCACGTTAGCGTCAACCAGCCGCGCGCGCCAACGGCCGCCCGCCGGCGCGTGCCGCTGCATCAGAACATCCGGCCGGCGAACCGTCACGAGGCGCGAACCCGCAGCACGTCACCCGCCTTGATCCGCGCCGGATCCAGGCCGGGATTGAGGCGCACCAAATCTCTCAAGGTGATCCCGTACCGCCGGGCGATGGCGTGTGCCGTGTCGCCCTTGCGCACGGTGTGCGTCGCGACCGTCGGGGGGACCAACGACTGGGCGGCCGCCGTCCCGCGCTTGGCCTGAGCTGCCCCCGGCCGCTGCGCGGTGTCCGCGAGCGACCCGTTGCCGGCGGCGGCAAACTGACCGGTGTCAGCAGGCGCTTCCGAGCCCGCTCTGACCGGGCCGGCTGCCGCCGTGGCCCCGGACGTGCCCGGGGTTGCCGGGACTTCGGGCGCGGTCGCTGCGCCGCGGCGGACCAACTCCCGGAGCTGCTGATTCTCGAAGCTGAGCTGCTGGATGGTGGCTTGGGACTGCTCGACCTGCCGGCGCAGGGCCTCGGTCTCGGCCGTCAGCGCGTGAATTCGCGTCGCCATCCCCGAAAACAACTTCTGTCCCTGCGGGGTCTCGGGACCGAAAGGCGCCTGCTTCGCGAGCTCGACCTTCGAGTCGCTGATGATGCGCAGGGCGTCGTCCGCCTGCTTCCACTTGGGATCAAGCGCCAGCAGTTTCTGAAGGTGGTACACGGCCGCGGCGTAATCGTGGGTGTTTTGGTAGTGCAACAACCCCAGTTCCCAGTGGGCCCGGCTCAGGCGCGGATTGGCTTCCAAGGCCTTTTCCAGCAAGCCCACGGCGCCGCGAAAATCGTACGCCTCCTTGCGGGCCTGGGCCGCGGCGAGGAACGAGTTCTTCGAATCGTCCGTCGCCGTGCCGAAGAGCGCGTCGCAGCCGGTCAACCACAGCCCCACGCCCAGCGCTGCCCACGCGGAGTGCCTTCCTGGAAACCTCACGGAGCGAACCTAATCATTGGTGTCGCCCCGTCAATGACCCGGCAGACCCGGTTGCTCACAGGATACCCACCGCGCGCCCCGGAACGGGATCGCCCTCCCGACGGCTTGCCGGGCTGGCCCGGTGCCGGCAAGAGGGTGGAAATGGGCTTGTCGGCCAGGGTTTTGCGACTACACTCCGGCCGGTCGAAGCGCCAAGGAGCGCACCGGCAGCGATGTCGGCATTTCGACCCAAGGTACCAAAAACAAACCGAAACAAATCGCAGGAGGAACGCGAATGAAGGTTAATGAATGGACACTCCGACTGGCCGCCCTGGGCGTGATCAGTCTTCCGTCGGTGGCGCTGGCCGATGAGGCCCTGAGCCCCGTGATGTCGGCCGTGCAAAGCACTACGCTGAGCGGCTATGTGAGCGCATCGGTCATCTGGCTGACGGGGTCCAATGCCGTCAGCCCGTCGAACGACTACTACGAAAGCTACAACGGCACGGGCCCCGGCCCGAATTACGTGGTGGGGCGCTCATTTGATGGTCAGGAAAAACAGGACGGTTTCAATCTCGACGTGGTCAGCATCACGTTGGAGAAGCCGCTGGACGAGTCGCAGTGGTCGGCCGGTTACAAGGCTCAATTCTGGTTCGGACCCGACGCCAGCACCCTGAACACCTTGTCACCGAGCAGCGACCTGAGCACCGGCGACCTGGCCATCAAGAACGCGTACGTCGCGCTCAGGGCTCCGGTCGGCAACGGGCTGGACTTCAAAGTGGGCGTGTGGGACACGGTCGTCGGCTACGAAGTCGCGGACAATCCGGCCAATCCCAACTACAGCCGGTCGTTCGGCTTCTACCTGGAGCCGATCACCCACACGGGCGTCCTGGCCAGCTACCAGTTCACCGAGTGGCTGACGGCGCAGGCGGGCATCGCCAACGGCCTGGGAAATCCCAACAACAACTACTCGGTCGGCTCGGCCCAGATGATCAACAGCCGCGCCGGCACGTTTGAGCAGTTGTCGTATCTCGGCAGCGTCGCGTTGACCGCGCCGGAGAGCATGGGCTTCCTGAAAGGGGCGACCCTGTACGGCGGCATCGTGCAAACGGGCATCGCGTACTACGATGATCCGGTCAACTTCTACGCCGGCCTGGCCCTGCCCACGCCCATTGACAAGTTGAGCCTGGGCGTGGCTTACGACTACCGCTCGAACGGGGTGTTCCAAGACTCTTACGAGAACGCGGCGGGCCTCTACGTTTCGTTGCAGCTCACCGAGAAGCTCCGGCTCAATGCCCGCGGCGAGTACGCCACCGGCTCGAACGGCGCCTTCGGAGTCAATAATCCCAACGGCGAAAAGACCGAACTGCTCGGCGTGACAGGCACGGTTGACTACGCCCTGTGGCCCAACGCCATCGCCCGCCTGGAAGTCCGCTGGGACAACGACCTGTCCGGCAACGGCATCTTCCTGGACGGCACTGCCGAGAATGCGATCTCGCTGGCGTTAAACGTAATCTACAAGTTCTAAACCTGGCCTCCAGGTTTTCGCGACGCCCCTTCCCCACTGCGGGAAGGGGCGTCTGCTTTCAGGGCAAGCGGTGACATTCGACCAGCGGGGGGATTCGCGCTTTCACTCGCGGCCGCAGCCACCAATAATCCGACCGTGCGAGCCGCCCGTTGTCGCGCCCGAAGCCGGTCACCGGACCCGATTGAACCCCTCTTCGCGGGGGACCGTTGGCTTTCGCTGCGGTTGGTTCGGAATCCCCGGGCGCGCCGCTACGTGCTCCGACTTACGGCTGACGGCGAGGCGCGGGTGACCATTCCCCGCGGCGGCAACCGCGAGGACGCCCGCCTCTTCGCCCGCCGCCATCGCGCCTGGCTGGAGCGACAGTTGCGCCGCCGTGCCGAGGAGGCCGCCCGCCCGCGCGAATGGCGGGAGGGCACCCCGGTGCATTTCCGCGGCGAACCAACGCCGCTGCGGCTGACCGAGAACCACGGCCGCCGCGAGGTAACCTTTGCCGACCAATGCCTTGCCCTCCGCCAGGATGACTCGGATCTGCGGCCCGCCGTCGAACGCCACCTCTGGCGCTTGGCCCGCCAGGAGTTGCCGGCGCGGGTCTTCGAACTGGCGAACCTCCACGGGCTGCGGGTGCGGCGGGTGACCGTCCGCAATCAGCGTTCGCGGTGGGGATCCTGTTCCCGGCGGGGAACGATTTCCCTCAACTGGCGGATCATTCAGGCGCCCGCCGCGGTGCGCGACTACCTGATCCTCCACGAGTTGATGCATCTGCGGCAGATGAACCACTCGCCCGCTTTCTGGCGGGAGGTGGCCGGCGTGTGCCCCCACTACCAGGACGCGGAGCAATGGCTGAAACAGCACTCAAGCCTGTTACGATGAACCTTCCGGCAGCCGCCAAGCGCGCTACCGAACGGTCGGCCACCCCGCCGCCGCGCCGGCCGGGCAGGTCTTCAGGGCTCAACCCGGAAGCCAGGCTTCAGCGATGGTGTTTATGGCTCGCGGCGCTTTCGTTGCTCGGCGGGGCGGTCCTCACGCACGCCGCGGCCACCGGCCCGTGGGAGGTCAACCGGCTGCTCCTGCCACCCACCACCACCTGGGGAGCGCACACCGGCTTAACCCAGGAGGTGTACTACGAAGGTGAACCGCTTAACGGTCAGCCCACGCGGATCTTTGCCTACTACGGCCGCCCCGCCACGGAGAGCGGGTCGTTTCCCGCCATGCTGCTGGCGCACGGTGGCGGCGGTCGCGCGTCCCGCGAGTGGGCCGAACACTGGGCTCGCCGCGGGTACGCGGCGCTGGCCATGGATTTGTCCGGCAATGGTCCCAACGGCCGGCTGCCGGATGGCGGTCCAAACCAGGACGATGAAACCAAGTTCCGCCCCTTCACGGACACCGAGGTGGGCGAGATGTGGACCTACCACGCCGTCGCGGCGATCCTGCGCGGACACGGCCTGCTGCGGGCGCGGCCCGAAGTGGATCCCCGGCGAATCGGAGTGACGGGTCTCAGTTGGGGCGGCTACTTGACCTGCATCGTGGCGGGCGTGGACCCGTGGGTGGCGGTCGCGGTGCCGGTGTACGGCTGCGGCTTCCTGCACGAGAACAGCGTCTGGCGGGAACGGCGCTTTGACCCGATGCCCGACGAGCAACGCCAGCGCTGGGTGGCGTGGTTTGACCCCTCCCAATACCTCTCCGGCGCCCGCGGTCCCATCCTGTTCCTGAACGGATCCAATGATTTCGCCTACCCGCTGGACAGTTACCGCAAATCCTTCGAACTCGTCCGCGGCAACAAGACCCTGTCCGTCGTTCTCAACCTGCCCCACGGCCACCTGTGGACGTTTCCGGAGGTGGATGCCTTTGTGGATGCGGCAATGGGCCGGGCGGCGCCGTTTCCGCGCCTGGAAAGCCGCCCGGCACCGGACGGCCAGGTCCGGGCGCGACTGAGCGACGCCCGCAATCCGGTGCAGGCGTGGCTGCATTTCACAACCGATTCCGGCCCGTGGCAGAGCCGGCGCTGGCAAACCACCGCCGCCCGCGTGCGCGGCTCGCGGGTGGAAGCGCAACTGCCATCCGAGCGGCCCCTCACCGCGTTTCTGGCGGTGCAGGACGCGCGGGGCTTGCGGGTGAGCGCACCGCATATCGAGCTGGCCGCGCCGACCACCGACCCGGGGCCATGACGCCCCGGGCCGCTGGCGCTTCTCGGTAGCCCGCACGGTCGCCTCGCGCTCCAAAACCCCTCAGCCCGGATGAAGCCCCGGAGCAGTGCCCGCCACCGGCACTGCCCAAAGGCCCGGCACCTCGGCGCCCGGCCGGTGGAATGGGGCTGCTCCCGGGCCAGTCCATCGCGCGTCGCTCGTCGGACTTGACACCGGGCCCGCAGCCGTTGCGGCCTGCTAATCGCTTGACCGCGCGGCAACCGGACTCCTAAGTTTCCGAGCGTGCCTCGCACGCTTCATGTTCGCGCAACTTAAAGGCCTGTTTTCCAACGACATTGGAATTGACCTTGGGACGGCGAATTCCCTGGTGTATGTCCGCGACCAGGGGATCGTGTTGCGAGAACCGTCGGTGGTGGCGATCCAGGCCGGTACCAACACCGTGCTGGCCGTGGGCGAGGAGGCCAAGCGCATGCTGGGCCGCACCCCGGGCAACATCGTGGCCATCCGCCCGATGAAGGACGGGGTGATCGCTGACTTCGATGTCACGGGCGCCATGCTGCGCCACTTCATTCAGCGGGTCCACCACCGCAAGTTGATCGCTCCCCGCGTGGTCGTGGCGGTGCCCTCGGGCATCACCGAAGTCGAACGGCGCGCGGTGAAGGATTCCGTGAACCATGCCGGCGCCCGGGAGGTGTACCTGATTGAGCAGCCGATGGCCTCGGCGTTTGGCGTCGGGCTGCCCGTGCATGAACCGGCGGGCAACATGATCGTGGA
>CAYNCT010000124.1:0-10437 GCA_964396005.1 uncultured Verrucomicrobiota bacterium
AGGAGAATCAGTTGGAGAACATCAACCAGCAAATCCGCAATGCGCGGCTCAGCGGCGGGATCATTGCCGCGATCAGCCTGCTGGTGGGCGGCATCGGCATCATGAACATCATGTTGGCGAGCATCAACGAGCGCATTCGGGAGATCGGGATTTGCAAGGCGGTGGGCGCCACGGGGCCGGCGATCTTCACCCAGATTTTGGTGGAGAGCTCGGTCATCGCGCTGGTCGGCGCCGGCCTGGGCGTAGTGGCGTCCTATGGGTTTGTGCAGGTGCTGGCGCAAGTGTCGCCTTCCGCCAACGCGCCCGTGATTACGCCGCTGGCGTTGGGGATCGGAGTGGCCTTCAGCCTGGTGGTCGGGGTGATCGCGGGACTTTTCCCGGCCTTCAAGGCGGCGCGCCTCAATCCCATCCAGGCGCTGCGCTACGAGTAGGCGCCGGCGAAAGCGCGGTCAGCGGGCGGCCGGCGGCAACACGAGGTCGCCCGGGGCCTGGCCCGTGGGCGGACGGGTGAATCGTTCGCCGTAGGCCGTGAAGCCTTCGATAAAGCCCCCGTGGCTGAGGAAGAATTGGCCGTCCTCGACCCCCATGAAACGGTCCAACCGGTGGTCGCGGCCGGTTGGATCGTGACTGAAGCTGGCGTTCAGCAGTTCGATCCACTCGCCTTCCGGGGTGCGAATCCACTGGTTTCCGTACCGGGCCTTGCGCACGAGGTGGCCGGTGCTGCCCCAGAAGTTCTCGCTGAAACTGTGCGGGCGCCGGAGCCAGCCGCCCTCCTGTGGCGCCAGCCATGAGGAGATCAACATCCATTGCCGTGAGTCCGGATGGAAATAGTACCCGGAAAAAACCGTGAACGTGCTGTTGGTCGGCTGGGCGGTGACGAGGAACCGCTGCTTCTCGCCCGTCTTCCAGGGGTACTTGAGGTGGCTGTGGCCGCCGGTGCCTTCATTCCCAAAGTCTCCGCTGAACACGCCGTCGCCCTTGCCAAGGAGCTTGACCCGGTTTTCGTCGGCAACCTTGTTCCGATCCACCGCTTCGCTGCCACTGTCCCAGACGGAAAAGATGAGGCGCCGCTCGGTAGGACTGTTCACCTGCATCCCGAAGTAGCCGCGATGCCAGCCGCAGGCCATGTAGAACGTGGCCGTGGGATCTTCGACCGCCGTCACCTCGCAATAAAAGGCCGCAATCTGAACTTCGGCCGGCACCGGGTAGAGGAGGTGGACGGAAGCGGCGTTGCGGCGCTCCTTGAGGTTGAAATGGGCGTCTGCCACGGCCGGCCCGCACAGCAGGAGGGCGTCCAGATCGCCAAAGGCAGTTCCCGGCGGGTTGAGCGAGGCCAACTCGAATCGCTGATAGCCCGGCTGACCGATGGCAAAGGTCCCGAAATCCGCTGCCACCGGGACGCCGCCGCCCTGGCCGGTGACGCCAACTTCGCGCGACTGTCCGGCGACCGACAGCTTGAGCCGCGACACGGCGCCGTCTGCCAGGCGCACCGTGACCTTCGCCGTAACTTCGCCGGTTTGCTGAAACCGGCCGTACCAGTTGACGGTCAGGGCGGGGTTGGTCCAGCGCGTGAGACCCGAGCGTTCCGAAAACCGCGCGCCTTCGGAGTCCGGTAAGGTGTAAGCGGTGAACGCCGGCACGCGGAGTTCGGCGGCGCGAGTGGTCCCGATGGCGACGCCGACTGCGAGCAGGACGAGAAGCCAGGGCATGCGGCAGCTCTGGTGGTGGGCGGTTGTCCGCGCGGTGAGGGGCATTTCGCCCGGAGCGGGTCGCCTGGGCTGGGTTCGCGTCATGGCCAAGGAGTACTTGGCGCCGCAGCGGGCGGCAAGGCGCTTCCCGCGAAATCCCGCAGCGCTGCGGCTGGCCAAGCGTCAGCCGCCGCTGGCCGCGCGATTCAACACCTCGATGGCGAGGCGGATTTCCTCGTCGGTGTGATAAAAGTGCGGCGCCGTGCGGAGGTACCCCCCGCGCACAGTGACCGTCACACCGGCGTCCGCCGCCCGGCGGGCCACGGCCTCGGGTTCGGCAACGATCCAGGACAGGATGGGACCGTTGGCTCCCGGCAGATCCACGCGCCGGAACCGGGCGGGATCCAGGCCGGCCGCGAGCAGGGCGCGCAGGCGGGCGGTTTCGGTCGCGATCCAGTCCACGCCGAACCGCTGCAGATCCCCGACGCTGGCTGCCAGGGCAGCCGCAGCCGACATTGTGCCGGTGCTGTACTCGAAGAACCGGCCATCGGTGTGTGGGCGCCAGGTGTGATCCAGGTATTGATCCCCCTGCTGCATCAGGTCGGCGCCGGCCATCGTGCAACGCAGGGCCGCCCGGAGCTTCGCGCTGGTGTACAGCACGCCGGTGCCGATGGGACCGAGCAGCCATTTCCAGCCCGAAGCGGCAACCGCGTCCACGCCCAGTTCAACCGGGCGCAGCGGCAGCACGCCCAAACTTTGCGCCGCATCCACCAGCAACCACGCGCCGTGTTCCCGGCAGAGCCGGCCGATCGCCGCAAGGTCTGCGGTGAATCCGCTCGTGAACTGGACGTGACTGATCGCTACCGCCCGGACGCGGCCCTCCCGAAGCAACGCCGCCAGGTCCTCGAGCCGAAACCCGCGCGGGCGGCCGGCAGGGAGGCCGGAGCCGCAGTCGCCATCCGGTAGCAAGACCAGCTTCGCGCCACGCTGTTCCTGCAACCGCCACGGATAATGGTTGGACGGGTACTCGTGAACGTAGCTGACGATGCAATCGCCGGGTTCCAGTGGAAGGCCATTGGCCACCATGGACAAACCCTCGGCCGTGTTGCGCAGGAAGGACAGGTCCTCCGGCGGCACGTTCAACAAATCCGCCGTCGCGCGGCGGGCCGCGACGGTGGGATCCCCGAGCTGGCGAAACACTCCTACCCCGAGCAGCGAGTGGGCTTCATCCCACGCGCGTGCCGCCGACGCGGCAGCAGGGTGGAGCGGCGAAATGCCGCAGTGGTTCAGGTACACGCCGCGCGCTTGCGACGGGAAACGCACGGTCAACTTGTCAGGGCGGGATGCAGTCACCGACGGCCTCGCTTTCCAGGTCGGCCCGGCGTCAGGAAGGGCGGTATCATCTCGTGCGGCGAGTGTGATTCCTTCGGGTGGTTTCGGGCAAGCCCGGCGGATGGCGGTTTCCCTCTATCCGGCCTACTTCAACCGCCGGTCGCGGCGAAACGCGACGTGCCCGTCGAGGAATAGCCGATTCATCCCGCCGCGGTGGGCGGCCCGACCGCGCCAGGCCTCTGGCACCGCGGGCAGGGTGGCCGGGAAGTAGAGGTCCACCGCGACCTCGACCTCGCTCAAGCCGCCCGGGATGCCGATGATGGGATGATTCGCGGCGCGCAGGTCCGTGAGGGCTTGCTCGGGCGACTTGCCCCAGAAGTTGTCAAGCGGCACCGGCTCATCCGCGCGGTCGAAGCGCCACATCCAGTAGCCGGCGGTGGGCGTATTCGTCCCGGCGCGGCTGGGTTGGGTCGCCTGCGGCAGCTGGCGCAACTCCGAGGCGCGGAGCGCGGGGCACAGCCAGACACCGCTGGCGGGCATTTGGGTCTCGAGCACGTGCGCGGCCCAGCCGGAACGCGGGTCGGACACGGGCCAGTCGGTCCAGGGCCGGTAACCGCCGGGCAGGCTGTGCTTCAAATCGCGCCGGTCGGGAAAGCGCTGGGCCGCGTCGGTGAGGTACAGTTCCCAGGCGAGTCCGATCTGGCGCAAGTTCGAGGCGCACGCGGCTCGCTGGCTTCTGGCCTTCGCCCCGGCGAGCGCCGGCAGTAGCAGGGCCGCGAGCACGGCCAGGATCCCGGACACCACCAGCACTTCGACCAGAGTGAAGCCGCGCTGCTGCCTTGCCCGGTCGGCGGCGCGGGCAATGTTGCGCGGTTCCGTGAGCCTGTCGGTCATGGGCGCGACGGAGGTGGCGTGGATTTGCCCACCTCGCGGCCGGGCTACCGGGCACCCGCTTGCAGGCACCCGGCAACTTCTCCCGGCGCCATCATCCGCTCGGTCCGCGTGGCGAGCTGTTTCACGCGCGCCCGGACGGCGCCGTCCTCACCACGTTCGAGGCGGACGGTTTCAGCCGCCGCCAATTCGAGCGCCCGCTTGAACTGCTTGTCCGATTTGGCCGGTGTCAGGGAAAAGTCCACGGCCAGGCCGGCATCCCGCAACTGCTGGACCATTGCCAGGCTTTCGCTGCGCAGGGTCTCGTCCTCGATCAGGACAAAGGCGCGCAGCCCCGGAGTGAACCGCGGGAGCAGCCCGCGCGATTTGAGCAGCTCGGTCAACACCACGTCGCCCATCCCAAAGCCGAGGGCGGGCAGGTTGGTCCTGCCTCCCGACACCAAGCTCAGGAGTTGATCGTACCGGCCGCCGCCGGCAATCGCCCGGAACTCGCCCTGGAGGTCAAACGCCTCAAAGACCGGACCGGTGTAGTAGGCCAGGCCGCGGATCACGCTGTAGTCCACCCGGACGAACGCGCTCAACCCGCGGGCGGCCAGGTTGTCGAGAATTGCGTGCAGCTCCGGCGTCGGCTCGCCCGCTGCGATGTAGGCACGCAGGTCGTCGAGAGCGACCCCGAACCCCGCCAGCTTTTCCGCGCTCACCTCCGGCCGCTCACGGTCCAGCTTGTCCACCACTTGGAAGAAGTCGTAGGCCCGCTCCGCCGCGATGGCCCGGCGGGTGAGGAACTCGTGCCACGCGCTCCGGCTGCTCAGGCGGACCACGAAATCCCGCTCCGTCAGGCCCAGCGCCCGCAGGGAATCAATCAGCAGGGCGATCAACTCGGCGTCTGCCGCGGGGTCGCCTTCGCCGACGATATCTGCGTTGAACTGCCAATGCTCTCGCTTCCGCCCCTTTTGCTGCTTCTCGTAGCGGAACAGTTGCGGGATGCTGAACCACTTGAGCGGCTTCTTATACGCGTGTTCGTGGGCGGCGGCCAGGCGCGCGAGGGTGGGGGTCATCTCCGGACGCAGCGCCACCGGGCGGCCGCCCTTGTCCTCGAAGTTGAACAACTGGCCGACGATCTCTTCGCCGCTCTTGTGGGTGTACAACTCGAGCGGCTCGAGCGGCGGGCCGTCGTATTCCCGGAAGCCGTAGCAGCAAGCCACCCGCCGCCACGTGGCAAACAGATGGTTGCGGGCGTCCAGGCTCCACAGCTCATCCTTGGTGGGCGGCAACGGCTCGGGGTAGAAATCGCGGAATCCGGGGAGTCGTTCCATGTCGCCGCCAAGCAAAAACGCCCCCGCCAAAGCGAGTCAAGCGCGGGCGGAGCCGGAACTCCGGCGGTTCACCGTAAGCGCCTGAATGCTCTCCGGCGTCAACTTGATGACCTCCTCCCGCATTTCCTTGCCGGGTTTGAACTTCACGACCGCCCGCGGGGGAATGCGCACATCGTGCTGGGGATCGTTGGGATTACGGCCGACCCGCGCCTTGCGGACCGTCACCTCGAAGACGCCAAAGTTGCGCAGTTCGACCGTCTTTCCCTCGGCCAGGGCGCGTGAAATGTGGTCGAGCGTCTTCTGCACCACGTCGAGCACCTGTTGCTGATTGAGTTCGGGGGTTTCCTCGGCAATGCGCAGTACGAGATCGCGTTTGGTCATGGCCGCAAGAGTTGGTTGTCGAATTGGTTCGGTTACTGCCAGACGATAGAGGGGATAACTAACTGCGGTTCAACGGTCAAGAGCGAAAACCAACCGCGCGACGTGGCCCGGATCGCGCCCCGGCACTCTGCGCCACCGCGAGATTTGCCCCGGTGGCGAAGCCCAGCCACATGAACCCGAAAACCGAAGTCGGACTCACAGAAGGCAACGAAGCCAACGATGGGAGAGGGCTGTCACAGGGATGGGGCGGTCAGGAAAAGGGCCCGGAGGAAAATCCAGTTCCCGTTGCTCTTTCGTTCCCTTCGTTGTCTTCTGTTAAACGAACTTCGGAGTTCGGGATGAACGGCTCCGTTGTCCCGGCCGCAACGCTATTCGGCAAGCGGCTCGCCAAGGATGTGTGCGAGGAGCCGGGGCACGTGGTCTTCCATGCGCGGAGAGATTCCCGGGGCCTTGCGTGGCATGGCGCGCAGAAAGTCGTGCAGGGGCGCGGCGCGCGGCCCCAGGGCGTCCACGGCGTTCAGGGCTTCGACGGCCACCGCATAGCCGTTGGTTACCGGCGAGGCAAGCTCACGGAGGGTGGCCAGGGCCCGGGCCAGGTCCGCCTCGGTACCGTGCTGCGCCAGCGCCTGAGCTCCAACGATGCGGACGCTTGGCGACTCATCCGTCAGGGCGACGCGCAGTTCTTGCGCCGCGGCGCGGACGGCGGGCGCACCCCGGATCAACAGTCCCTGTGCCGCCCAGTAGCGTTCGGCCCCCGACCGGGCGCGCAGGCCGCGCCGGAGTCGGGACAACGCTTCCGGCCGGCCCAAGGACGCGACTTCGGCCAGAGCGAGGGCGCGCTTCATCGGATAGGCGGCTGGGGAGTCGGCGATGGTGGTGGGAGAGTTGCCCTTGCCGAGCCGGGCGCGCTCGCCCTCGGGCAGGAAGCCCAGATCGCGCGTTTCCAGCAGGTGCTGGCGGAGCGCGCTCCTCAGTTCTTCTAGCACGGCCCGGTGCGTCGGAGAGTTCGCGAGGTTGCGGACCTCGTCCGGATCGTTGGTCAGGTCGTACAGCTCCTCGGTGGGCTTGGTTTCCCAGAAAGACTTTTGGGGCGGCGCAAGTTTGCCTTCGTCGTAAAGCTGTTTCCAAACCCGGGCGGTGGGCATGAGGAACATGTAGCTCACATGCTGACCGTAGGGGAGGTGCGGTTGGAACTGACGCAGGTACACGAACCGCTCGTTGCGTACGGAACGGACCAGATCCGGCCGTTCGTCCATGCGCCCGCGTTCGCCGAACAAATACCGCGGCGGCGGGGCGGCGTGCGGTCCCATAAACGCCCGGCCGCCCATCCAGGCCGGCGGTTTTAAGCCGGCCAGGCTCAACACCGTGGGGGCGAGGTCAATGAAGGCGACGAGGCGTTCAGACCAGCCACCGGGAGCGTAGTCGCGGGGGGCCAGGTGCTGGAATGCCGCCGGTACATGCACGATCAGGGGAACTTGCAAACCGGAATTGTACGGCCACCGCTTGCCGCGCGGCATGCCGGGGCCGTGGTCGCCGTAAAAGAACACGATGGTCTGTTCGGCCAGGCCGTCCGACTCCAGTTCCCGGAGAACCCGGTCCGCCTGGGCGTCCATTTCAGTGACCTTGTCGTAGTATTGCGCCCAATCGTGGCGAACCTCCGGAGTGTCCGGGTGATAGGCGGGCAGGGGAGCTTTGGCCGGATCATGCTTCAAAACGTGCGGCCGCGCGCGGATCTGGCTTTCGTGCGTGGTGGTAAAGTTGAAGACGGCGAAGAAAGGCTGGCCCGCGCCGCGGTTGCGCCAGTGCGCCCGCGTGGAGGAGTCATCCCAAACCCGGCCGGGTTTGATCAGGTTGTAGTCCTCCTTGACGTTGTTGGCGCAGTAATAACCGGCGTCGCGGAGGTATTGCGGGAACAGGCGGGTTCCGGGCGGCAGGGGGACGTCGCCGCGCATGTGTTCGGCACCAAAGCGGCTGGGGTAGGCGCCGCTGATGATCGCCGTGCGCGCCGGCGCGCAGACCGGCGCCGTGGACCAGACATGCCGGTACCGCAGCGAGCGGGCGGCGAAGCGATCTAGGTGGGGCGTTTCGGCGTAGGTGTCTCCATAGCAGCCCAGTTGCGGGCCCGTGTCCTCGCAGGTGATCCAAAGGATGTTGGGTCGCGGGTTGGCCGCGAGGGCAGCGGCGGTGAGAAGGACACACCCCAGGAGTAGCGCGGAGGCGTGGAAGGTTTCCTTGTGCATGGCGAAACGGCAGCAAGCCCCGGTGGTTTCGTCAACCCGTAAGCAAGGGGCGGGAAGCCGCTCCGGAACCTTGAACTCCCCTCGGGCGGTGGCGGGGGAGCCGTCTCGCGCCCGGACCCAAAGAAAACGGCGCGTGGAGCGCACGCGCCGTGTCGGGGGAAATGGACTGGGCTACTGGCAGCAGGCGCACAAAGCGCCCCACTGGGCAGCGCCCTTGCCGGCCGGGGCCTGGGCTGCATACCGGGCGTCCCACTCCCTGACCTTCGCAATCACATGGTCCACTTCGTCTTCCCGCAGCTCCGGGAACATCGGCAGACTGATGCAGCAGGCGGCGTTGGCCTCGGCGTTGGCAACGCTGCCGACGATGCGCGCCGGCTTGCCCCACGGATAGCCGGCTTGCTGGTGAATGGCGATGCTGTAGTGCGTCTTGGCGTCAATGCCCTGCTGGACCAGGTACTCGAGGAGCGCATCGCGCCACTCCGGCTTCTTGGTCTCGATGACGTACAGGTGGTACACGTGCCGGTAGCCGGGCAGCTCGACCGGGAGATCGAGGGTCCGGCAGTCCCGCAGACCGGCCGTGTAGCGGGCGGCCCACTTCCGACGAAGGTCATTCCAGGCGTCAATGTGTTTGAGCTTCGCGCTGAGCACCCCGGCATGGAGGTCGTCCAGGCGGCTGTTGAAACCGTAGGAGTGGACGTTGCGCTGGGTTGACCCGTGGTTGCGCAGCTTGCGCACCGTGGCGTCAATGTCCGGGTTGTTGGTGATGAGAGCGCCGCCGTCGCCGAAAGTTCCCAGGTTTTTCTGGATGATAAAGCTGGTGGTCGCAGCGTCGCTCAACTGCCCGATCCGGAAGTTGGGGCCGCGCGCGCCGATGGCCTGCGCGTTGTCCTCCACGATCTTCAGCCCGTGTTGGTCGGCGATCCGGCGAATCGCCGCCATGTCCGCACACTGCCCGTACAGGTGAACCGGGATGATGGCCCGGGTCCGAGGAGTGATGGCAGCCTGAACCTTTTCGGGGCAGAGGCATTTGGTTTTCGGGCAGCAGTCCACGAACACCGCCGTGGCCCCGGCCGTCCAAATGCCTTCGGCCGTGGCAAAGAAGGTGTTCGGATGCGTGATCACTTCGTCGCCCGGACCGATGCCCAGGGCCATGAGCGCCAGCCAGATCGCGTCGGTGCCGTTGCCCGCGCCAACCGCGTACCTGGTCCCGGAGTAAGCTGCGAATTCGGCCTCGAATTGCTTGAGCATCGGCCCCTGCACGTAGTTGCCGCTGAGCAGCACCTTTTGCAGGTTCGCATCGATCTCGGCCTGGATGTTCTGGTACTGGCGGACGTGACCGTAGAATTCGACCTTCATAAGCGTTGCCAAATTTCCGCGAGGAAAACCGGCGAATGGCTGACTGACAAGGCATTTCCGCCGCGGTCGAGGAACCGGAACGGTCTTTCCGCGTGGGGCCTCGCCCGATAGCCTCGTGGCCATGACTTTTCTTCCGGTGGCAGTGCGGGAACTGGTCGTGGCGTCGCGCCAGGGCCGGACGTATTTCGCGCGCTTGCAAGCCGGCGTGGGCGCGTTGCTGCTGGGCGGCTATTTTTTGCTCATCGTCAACGTCGGCGGCGTCGGGGCCCCGGGGGGCGCAATGGCGTTTGCGGCGTTCTCGGCGTTCGCTTTCTATGCCTGCCTGTTTGGCGGGGCCACGGCCACGGCGGACGCCGTCAGTTCGGAGAAGCGTGAGGGAACGCTGGGCCTGCTTTTCCTGACGGACCTGCGGGGATACGATGTCCTGGCGGGCAAACTGGCGTCCCACGGGTTGCACCTGGTGTATCTGCTGGTGGCGGCGGTGCCGGCACTGGCCATCCCGGTGCTGGCGGGCGGTGTGGCGGCGCGGAGCCTGGGTCTGACTGCCCTGACACTGTTGAACACGCTGCTCTTCTCCTGCGCGGTGGGGTTGTTCGTGTCCACCTGCTCCCGCGAAGCCCGCCGCGCGCGAGTGGCGGCGTTTGTCACGGTGCTGGCCTTCGTCAGCGTGCCGGCGTTGATCGCTGCGTGGGGATCGGCGCACCAGTGGTCGGGCGCGCTCACCGCCACCATCGCTCAACTGAGTCCGGCCAGCAGCCTGGGCGCGGTGGCGCCGGTAGTCGGGTTTGGGGGCTCATTCTGGCCCGGTTTCCTCGTGACCCATGGTTACGCGTGGTTCTTTCTGGGGCTCACCGCGTGGCGTCTGCCGCGATCGTGGCAGGAGCGCCCGGGTGGAGTGAAACGGCGGCGCTGGCACGCGTGGTGGCGGTCGGTGACGTTCGGGACCGGCGCGAAAGGGCAGGCGCGACGCGAGCGATTACTCCAGCGGGGAGCCTTTCACTTCCTCGCAGCGAGAAACCAGCTCCGACACTTGGGCGTGTGGACGGTCCTCGCGTTGGTCGCGTTCGTCTTCATCGTGCTGCCGGCAGGGTGGGGGGATCCCGCCGAGCGCAACCTCATTTTCGCGGTGGCTCTCTGCCATTTGTTGGCGAAAGGCGCCCTGACCTCGGACGCCGCGGCAACGGGCAAGTGTCATCAGCAGTTGGTCAGGCGAGTGACATCAGCTCTTGGTCG